>NZ_JCAMOR010000007.1:0-208123 GCF_059512385.1 Bradyrhizobium sp. Crot121
CCTGGTCCAAAGGTGATGCGCCTGGGCCTCGAAGCCTTCCGTCGCATCAAATACGGCACCACTTTGAGGCTCAAAAATGTGTGAATCGGATAGCCGGTGACCGGGCTTTCTTGCCACCGTCACCCGCGGCAGCTCTTTGCTGCTCGCGAGCTTAGCGCCAGCGTCGGGGCGCCAGGACCACACGACTTCGCCGTCCGCGGGTGCCACGCTCGTCAGTCGTGACATCCTCGTCCACCGCATCTCACCGCAACGTTCGTGACGATCGCGACCCGCCCCTCATTCGGGTGAGACGCGCGGAGTTAAATCACTGATTTGCCCGACGGCGAAAGCGGAATGTTTTTTCCGCGAGGGGTGGACAGACTTTTGCTGATTTGCCCGTCGGGTTGTTTTGTCGCACGCGGCCGCCCGGCCTGAGCCGACTTTCGCGGACCGAATGGTCGCGTCTACCCAACCCTCCGCGATGGGTTTTGCTCGCGATCAATCCGCCCTATCAACTGTCGCTTGTTGATTCAGAACAGAATGACGGACCGACGATTCCTGTGTCCTCGCCGCGCACTACCAAGCCCTCTTCTCGCAGGACGCATGTCAGGAGAGGCTGGAACAGGTTCCTCCCTCGCCTTCGCCACTGGCATGGCGCGCGTTGGGTGCGACAAAAACTCACGACAGCACCGCGGGCGGTTGCGGTCGTTGGCGCTGTCGCGATCCTCCTGGCGGCATTCCCTCTGATGAACCTCGTCTACCACGTGGTCCGTAAGCCGACCGAGTTGTTCTTCCTCGTTGGCGGCGCACTCGACAAGAAGCCGAGTGAAACGTGGCGGCAGTACGGACCGCTCTTTCGCGCCTACTCGACCAGCACGATTACGCCCGAATTGCTGGCCGCGTTGGCGCAAGTCGAGAGCACCGGCAACCCGGTGGCGCGCACCTACTGGCGTTGGCAACTCAACTGGAATCCTCTCGCAGTCTATCAACCGGCCTCGAGCGCCGTCGGCCTATATCAGATGACCGATGCAGCTTACGCCGAGGCCGCCCGGTCCTGCATCCGCAAGAACGCGGTCGTCGATGCCGACTGCGGATTCACCAGCCTGTATCTTCGCACGCTTCCAAGCCATGCCGTCGAACTGGCGGCCGTGTATTTGGACCGCAATGTCGCGGCGGTTCTCGCCCGCGCGACGAATGCGACGGCAAACCCGCAGCAGAAGCAGGATCTGGCCGCATTCATTCATCTCTGCGGCGCCGGTCCGGCGGGGGCTTTCGTACGGCGGGGTTTTCAAACGATGGCTGGCGAGCGCTGCGGCGATCACCTCGTCGCGGCCTATCTCGCCAAGGTCAATGCGATGAAGCGCCAGTTCCTACGCTTTGCTGCCGACGGCCGGAATTAGGGCCGCCCCGGTTACCCGTTAATCTCCCTTAGGCCCGGGCGGGCCCATCGGTCCTGCGGGGCCTGGAGGACCCGCCGGCCCGGGCGGTCCGGCAGGACCGGGAAGGCCGCAGTTTTGTATCACCACGTCTCTCGTATCCTGCCCGGAGGTGATCTTGACAATGCAGGTGGAGGGAAACTCTGGTCCAATCCACCTAAACCCTCCAGTCGAAGTGCTCTCGACCTGCACTGTTTTATTTGGGCTAATCTTGATCTCCACGCCGGGCTCGCGAGGTCGCCTGACCCTTCCTACGATGACCAACTCGCCTCGCGATATGGTGGCAGTCGTGATCAATATCTCTGCATATGCATTTCCATGCCATGTGGTCACACAGGCAGTTATGACAGCCAGGACGGTGCCGATGAACCTAGCGAGCATGACGGGCTTTCCCTCGTGCGTCCTGTCATAATCCGAAATTCATCACCAGAGCTTCGGTTCTGATTCAATCAGAACCGAAGCTCTAAATTCTTGTGTTGACGCGTTTTCTTCACGCGAACCGGTATCCACTTCGCTCGAAAACGCTCTAAGAATAAGAACTCGACTACGCGAGAAGATGTTAACAGGCGCGTTCCGGATAGGAAGCGAAATCTGTCATGGCCGCCGGGAAGCGATGCCGAACGCTACGTCCATGGAACTTAAGCTGATGCTGCTGGCGCAGTCAGTCGTCGACCAATTTCGACGATCACCTCGAATGCGGCATCCGCATCGGCTTCTGTCATATCGAATGAACCCGCCTGAAATCGGATGACGATGGACTTTGGTCTGCGTGAGATAGATCCGTCCGTCGTTGTTGATCGCATTGATCAGTCGGAGATTGTGTTCATCAAGGTCGGCGACGTTCTTCGGTTGATGGCGAAACGAGAACAATGGGAGCGTCGCAATCGCGACGCTCCCATCGGAAGATTCAATTGCGAACGCTCATTTCTTGAACTTCGCCTGCCCGGTCTTTCCGACGGCGCGCGTTGTCGTCCGGCCAGGACCGATCTTTTCGACCACCAACCCATCCGCTTCAGACAGCATCTTTAGCCACCTTCAGAGGTGACGCCTTGACCGACCTGCTGGCTGGCTTGGCCGCGAACTCCATAGGCTCTTTCGTAAAAGGATTTATACCGCTGCGGGCTTCAGTAGCAGGCTTGTTTACGACCGACATTTTGACGAAGCCGGGAATGACGAACTCGCCGCACTCATTCAGCTCCTTGTAGCCTACAGTCGCCATCTGCTCGATGACGGCCTTTACGTCTGCCTTGGAAACCTGCGTTCCTTCTGCAATTGCATCAATCAACTGATTCTTGGTCATCTTGGCCATGATGGATTCCTTTGTGGAGGCTCAGAACAGTTTTGAAGCGCATGCGCTACCCGGGCTACGTCACCCTGATCGGAGGCGACAAGCCACGCGGTTCGCTTCTCGTTCGTACCTGTGATCGTGAAGTCTCCGGCCTTAAAACCTATCAAGGCCCAAAACGCAAGGAGCAGGTCGGCACTGTTGGTCAATCGCGTACCGGATTCAGCGGATTGACCCACACAGAGACAGTGCCCATATGGGGTACAAGAATCGAATGAAGCCTGCCGTTTCGGACAAGCTTGGACGCGGCCCAGTATCTCTGGCAGCGTCATTCCACACAGAGGGTTTCGTTCGGGAGGTCCTATGACGACACTGTCTATCCTCGATCTCGTCCGCGTCACTCAAGACACCGATGCCCGCGGCGCGCTCGATAACGCCCGCGACATCGCGGTCCATGCCGAGGCTTGGGGCTATCGCCGCATTTGGGTGGCGGAGCACCACAACATGCCGGGCATCGCGAGCGCCGCGACGTCGGTTGTGATCGGTCATATCGCAGCGGGAACAAAAACGATCCGCGTCGGCGCGGGCGGCATCATGCTCCCCAACCATGCCCCCTACGTCATCGCCGAGCAGTTCGGGACGCTGGCGCGCCTGTTTCCAGGCCGCATTGATCTCGGGCTGGGCCGTGCGCCGGGGACCGACCAGCTGACGCTGCGCGCGTTGCGCCGTGCGCCCGAAGCGGCCGAAAACTTCCCGCAGGACGTTCTCGAAGTGCAGGCCTTTCTGGCTCCTGCCGGTCCCAATCAGCGCATCCAGGCGGTGCCGGCGGCGGGAACGGAAGTGCCGTTGTGGATTCTCGGATCGAGTAATTTTGGCGCGATGCTGGCAGCTGAGCTCGGGCTTCCCTATGCCTTCGCCTCGCATTTCGCTCCTGACCTGCTGATCCCCGCGCTGCAGATCTACCGCAGCCGCTTCAAACCGTCCGAGCAACTTGACCGTCCCTACGCGATGGTGGGCGTCAACATCATCGCCGCCGGCAGCGATGACGAAGCGCGCAGGCTGGCGACGACCCAGCAGATGTCCTTCACGAACATCTTCCGCGGCGCGCGGGGCCTCAGCCAGCCGCCGATCGACGATATTGAGAGCTACTGGTCGCCTGCGGAAAAAGCGCAGGCGATGAGCATGCTCGCGCGCTCCATCGTTGGCTCGCCCGATACGGTTCGTTCGGGCATCGATGCGCTCGTTGCGGAAACAAGCGCCGACGAACTCATGATCGTGTCCGATGTCTACGATCACGCAGCTCGGCTGCGCTCCTTCGAACTTATCGCCAGCGCCGCCGGTGTTGCCTAAGAACTGTGTCTTGGTCTTGGGCCGGCCAAGACCGTGCTTGCCTGATCCTGCTCCGCTGGCCAGGATGATGACGGCATGGCTTGCAACGCGGCAAATTGGGGGACAGATTGGGCGCGTTCGAACAGATCGGCGAAATCGCCGTGCTGCTGGTCCCGCATCATTATTCAGAACCGTGAGCCCTGATGGTTTCCTTCGACGAACCCTTTCGCCGACAACTGCGTGAGCTGTTCGTGTGGCGTCGCGACGTCCGGCGGTTTCGTCCTGATCCGCTCCCGAGCGACGCCATCGAGCGGCTCATCGAGATCGCCTGCCTTTCCCCTTCGGTCGGCCTGAGCCAGCCTTGGCGGTTCGTCATTGTCGAGGACAAGGCGAGACGCCGGGCCGTGATCGAGAACTTCAAGGCCTGCAATGCTGATGCCTTGCAGTCCTATTCGGGCGAACGCGCGGCCCGATATGCAGCCCTCAAGCTCTCTGGCCTCGAAGAGGCGCCGGGACACCTGGCTGTGTTCGCGGAAACGACAGGCAACGTGGGTCACGGCCTCGGGCGTGCAACCATGCCGGAAACGGTCGAATATTCCGTCGTCGCGGCGGTCTGCTCGATGTGGCTCGCCGCGCGTGCAGAGGGCATCGGGGTTGGCTGGGTATCGATCCTGAACCCAGCCAGTATCCACGAGATTCTTGTAGTGCCGGAGTCCTGGAAATTCATCGGCTACTTCTGCGTCGGGTACCCCGAGGCAGAGTTCGATCGACCAGAACTTGAGCAGGCCGACTGGGAATATCGGCGAGCGTCGAACGAATTTGCGATTCGACGCTAGTCCGTTCCGCCGAAGAAATCCGGTCCAGACGTTCCTACTTCAACATCTTTGCGACGTTGTCCTTCGTCACAACGTCGAGACCAGTGTGGATGATCTCCGGCACCTTCTGGCCCTTCTTGATTGCAAGCAGAGTATCCATCGATTTCTCGCCCATCTCGAACGGACGCTGGCCGACCAGCGCATTGGCATAACCTTCGTTCAGAAGCTCGAGCTGCATCCTGAGGGTGTCGGCCACGACAAGCGTGAACTTGCCGGCGTCCATGTCCTTCTTGCTCTTGCTGGCGAACGCCTTGAAGCCTTCCGGCGCGAACATGGGCCAGCCGCCGATCGGAATGATCGCCGCGAGGTCAGGTGTCGCGGTGCGCAGATCCGTCATCTGCTGCACGCCAAGCGCGGGATCGTCGTTGCAGAAGGTTGGCGAGCCCGGGACTTCGGTCCACTTCGAACCTTTGAGCGCTTCGCGGACGCCATTGACGCGTTCGGCCAAATTCTGCGCACCCGGCCCGCCGGAGATCATTGCGTATTTGCCGCCATCGGGCCGGAGCTTCAGCAATTGCTTGCCAAGCGCGAGGCCGAACTCCTTGTTGTTGGTGCCGATGTAGGCGATCCGCTTCGAGCCCGGCGCGTCCGAGTCAAACGTGATGACGGGAATGCCGGCTGTCGTTGCCGCCTCGATCGACTTCGTCATCGCGGCAACATCGGCGACCGAGATGGCCAGGCCGTCCACTTTTTGGGTGATGAAATCCTGGATGATCTGGGCTTGCGTCGCCGGCTCGTGTTCGACGGGACCTTTATAGATGCATTCGATGTTGCCGAGCTCCTTGGCACGTTTCTGGCAGCCGTCGCGCGCGAAATCGAAGAACGGATTGTTCATGGCCTTGGGCACGATCACGAATTTGTAGCTCTGAGCAAACGCCGGCGTCGCCATCATGGCAACGGCCATGCCGGCAAGAAGTACCTTCCTCATTGCTTCCCTCCACATTTTTTGTGCCTATCCCTTGAAATCAGCGCCTCCGGGAGGCGGATAGACGATCATTTCGTTATCCTCCCGGAGAAACTCTTTAGGCCATGCGCGATCGGATGCGATCGACCAGCACCGCCGCGATGATGATCACGCCCACGAGGGTCTGCTGCCAATAGGAGTTGACCTGCGCGAGCACGAGGCCGTTGCGGATCACCTCCAGCAGCACGCAGCCGACAATGGCCCCGAGCGGGCCGCCGACGCCGCCGGCGAGATTGGCACCGCCGATGACCGCGGCCGCAATGACATTGAGCTCGTAGGACGTCGCCATGTTTGCAGGCGCCGATCCCAGCCAACCGGAGATGATGATGCCCTGCAGACCCGCCGCGAGCGCGCAGATCACATAGACCGAGACCTTCACGCGCACGACCGAAATTCCGGTCAGCGCGGCCGCCTTCTCATTGCCGCCGAGGGCAAAGACGTGGCGGCCGAAACTGGTGTGATGCAGCACGACCGCCATCGCCACCGCGAGAACCACGAGATAGATGAACGACACGGGCATGCCGAGCACAACGCCCGATGTCAGCGCGTAGAAATAATCGGCGTCGGGGCCACCGGGAAAACTGCCGCGGCCGTTGGAGACGACGTAGCCAAGGCCGCGCACGATCGAGAGCATGCCGAGCGTGGTGACGAAAGGCGACAGCCCAAGCACCGCGATGCAGAAGCCGTTGACGAGGCCGACCATCAGCGCGACGCCGAGCCCCGCCAGGACCGAGACGAGCAGAATCAAACCGGGCACATTCGCGACCACAGTCTTGCCGTCAGCCGCCAGATGCACGAACCACTCTGCGCCAGGCGTGCCCGGCGTCGAGATGTACGTCATGACCATCGAGGTGATCATCGCGGAAAAGCACATCATCGAGCCGACCGAAAGATCGATGCCGGCCGTGATAATGACGAGGGTCACGCCGAGCGTGGCGATGGCGATGAAGGAAAAGTTCTTCGCCACATTCTGCATATTGCCTTCGGTGAAGAAATACGGGCTCGCGAAGTTCATCACCACGAACAGAGCCACCAGCGCGATCAGGACGTAGCCGGTCTGCGAGGCAAAGAAGCCGCTCTGCCACCATTTGGCCTTGCCGATATTGGTGAAGGTGATGGGAGATTCCATGGGCGTGGCCATCACGCAGCCTCCTTCGCTCCCGTGATGAGGGAGGTGACTTCGTCGGGGCTGGTGTCATCGATCGCCTTATCGGCGCACTTCTCACCGCGGCGCATGACGACGACGCGGTCGCAGACCGCGAATACGTCCGGCATGCGGTGCGAGATCAGCATCACCGCGACTCTCTGCTCCTTCAGGCGATGGATCAGGCTTAAGACCTGCTCGACCTGGCGGACCGAGATCGCGGCCGTCGGCTCATCCATCATCACGAGCTTGGCATTGGAGAGCCGCGTCCGGGCGATCGCGATAGCCTGGCGCTGGCCGCCCGACATCTGCTTGACAAGGTCATGCGGACGGGTCTCCGAGCGCAGTTCTCCGAACAGTTCCAGCGCGCGCGCCGCCATCGCCTTGTGATCGAGAAAGGCGAACGGACCAAATTTGCGCTTGAGCTCACGGCCGAGGAAGACATTGGCGGCCGCCGTGAGATTGTCGGCGAGCGCGAGGTCCTGGTAGACGACCTCGATTCCGACCGCGCGGGCATCGATCGGACGGGCGAAATGAACCGCCTTGCCGTCAAAGCAAATCTCGCCGTGACTCGGCGGGAAATTGCCGGCGATGATCTTGACGAGCGTCGACTTGCCGGCACCGTTGTCTCCCATCAAGCCAACCACTTCGCCGGGGAGGATGCGCATGTCGACCCCGTGCAGCGCGCGAATGGCACCGAACTCCTTGCCGATGCCTTTCAACTCCAGAACCGGTTGCCCGGCAGCGTGAGGGGTTGCCATGGTTGGCCTCGCTCAGACATGCTGGTTGACCAGCGATTCCAGATATTGACACCTGATCTTCGCGTCGAATGGGACCGGTCCGTCGTCACCTGCGCTGGTTGTAGACATCGATGCAGACGGCGGCGAGCAGCACCAATCCCTTGATCACCTGCTGGTAGTCGATGCCGACGCCAAGGATCGACATCCCATTGTTCATCACACCCATGATCATGGCGCCGACGACGGCGCCGCCGACCCGCCCCACGCCGCCATAGGCGGAAGCGCCGCCAATAAAACACGCGGCGATGACGTCGAGCTCGAAACCGGCGCCAGCCTTGGGGGTTGCCGTGTTGAGACGCGCTGCAAAGATGAGGCCGGCAAGCGCGGCCAGAACTCCCATGTTCACAAAAGTCAGGAAGGTGAGCCGTTCAGTCTTGATGCCGGACAGCTTGGCGGCTTTGGCATTGCCGCCGACGGCGTAGATTTGGCGCCCGATGATCGTCCGGCGTGTGACGAAGCCATAGAGCGCGATCAGCGCGGTCATAATCACGAGCACATTCGGCAGCCCGCGATGCGAAGCGATCAGGTAGGTGAAGTAGAGGATAACGGCCAGAAGCGCAGCACTTTTTGCGACGAACAGCGCATACGGCTCGACCTCGATCCCGTGCGATTTCTCACGGGCACGGGTTTTGGCGCTGGCATAGACCAGCGCCAGCGCCAGGACAGCGCCGATCAGCAACGAGGTCGGGTGCAGCGTGTCGGCGCCAGGAAAGAGCTCCGGGATGAAGCCTGAAGACAACTTCTGGAAGGTCGGCGGAAATGGCCCTACGGATTGTCCCTGCAGAACCGCCAGAGCAAGGCCCTTGAACACCAGCATGCCCGCAAGCGTGACGATGAAGGATGGAATCCCGAAATAGGCAACCCAGTATCCCTGCGCCGCACCGATCGCCGCGCCGACCAGCAGGCAGGCAATGAAAGCGAGCGGATAGTCGACGTGATAGCGGACCATGAGCACGGCGGCGATCGCGCCGATGAAGCCGGCGACCGACCCGACCGAGAGGTCGATATGGCCGGTGACGATCACGAGCAGCATGCCGAGCGCCATGATCACGATATAGCTGTTCTGCAACACCAGATTGGTAAGATTGAGCGGCTGCAGCAGCGTGCCGTCGGTGACGATCTGGAAGAACAGCATGATCGCGAACAGCGACAACAGCATGCCGTAGTTGCGCAGACTGTTCTTGATGAACCCCGCATGCCCGCGTTGCACAGGCAGCGAAACCGTCTTATCGCTCATGGCCGCACTCCACCCATCTGCATCCTGTTCCGCTCCGCGCTGCCTTGTATTGGCTTGTTGCGCATGATGGCGCGCATGATCTTCTCCTGCGTCGCTTCGCTGGCAGCAAATTCGCCGACAAAGGCGCCATCGTTCATCACGCAGATCCGGTCGCAGATGCCGAGCAACTCCGGCATTTCCGAGGAAATCACCACGACGCCCCTGCCCGCCTCCGCGAGTTCATTGATGATACAATAGATCTCGTATTTGGCGCCGACGTCGATCCCACGGGTCGGCTCGTCCAGGATCAGGACTTTTGGGTCCGTCATCAGCCATTTTGACAGCACGACCTTCTGCTGGTTGCCGCCGGAGAGCTGGCCGGTTTCCTGATAGACATCGGAGCAGCGGATTCGCATCCGGTTGCGATAGTCGCTGGCTGCCCTCAACTCTCTGATGTCATCGATCACCCATCGCGGCGCGACCTGGGAAAGGCTCGCGAGCGTGATATTCTTGCGGACGTCGTCGGCAAGGATCAAACCGAGCTGCTTGCGGTCTTCGGTCACATAGGCGAGCCCCGCGTCAATGGCCGCCGGCACGCTGGAGAGGTCGACCTCGCTGCCGTCCAGCGACACCCGTCCGCTGATGTTGTACCCCCAGGCGCGGCCGAACAGGCTTGTCGCGAATTCAGTACGGCCGGCACCCATCAGGCCGGCGATGCCGACCACCTCGCCGCGCCGCACGTGGAAGCCGACATTCTTGATCACCTGGCGCTCGGGATGGAGCGGGTGATGGACGCTCCAGTCCTCCACCACCAGCACGGGGTCCCCGATCCTGGCGTCGCGCGGCGGGAAACGATGGGCGAGATCGCGATCGACCATGCTGCGTATGATGCGGTCTTCCTCGACCTCCTCGGTCCGGCAGTCGATCGAGTCAACGGTGCGGCCATCGCGCAAGATGGTGATGCGGTCGGCGACACGGGCGACCTCGTTCAGCTTGTGCGAAATCAGGATCGAGGCGATGCCCTGCTGGCGGAACGCCATCAGCCGGTCGAGCAGTGCCGCGCTGTCGGTCTCATTGAGACTCGCGGTGGGCTCGTCCAGGATCAGGAGACGCACCCGCTTGGAGAGCGCTTTCGCAATCTCGACCAGTTGCTGCTTGCCGATACCGAGGTCGGTAATGAGCGCATCCGGCGGTTCGCGCAGACCGACCTGGGCCAACAGTTCCCTTGTGCACCGATACACTGCGTCGCGGTCGATCACGCCGAACCGCGCCGGCGGATGCGACAGAAAAATGTTCTCGGCAATCGACATCAGCGGGATCAGTGCCAGCTCCTGATGGATGATGATGATCCCGAGCGCCTCGGAATCGTTGATGTCGCGAAAACGCTGTTCCTCGCCATCGAAGATGATGGTGCCTTCATAGTCGCCATGCGGATAGACGCCGCTCAGCACTTTCATCAGCGTTGACTTGCCGGCGCCGTTCTCGCCGACGAGGGCGTGGATCTGTCCGGCCTCCACCGTGAAATTGACGTCGCGTAGCGCCTGCACGCCTGCAAAGCTCTTGCTGACGCCGCGCATTTCCAGCATTGCCGTCATCGTATCATGTCCTGCAGTGGAACCGAGCTGTCGTCCGGCAAGCGGGCCTTCTGCTTGCCGGACCAGTTTGCTCACTCGAATTGCGAGCGCTTGTAGTAACCGCTGTCAACCAGCACCTTGTCCCAATTGCTCTTGTACACCACCACCGGCTTGAGCAGATAGGACGGCACCGTCTTGATTCCGTTGTTGTAGGTCTTGGCGTCGTTGACGGGTACTTCCTTGCCGTTGAGCACGGCGTCGACCATATCCGCCGTCACCCGCGCGAGATCGCGGGTATCCTTGAAGATGGTGGAATATTGATCGCCCCGCAGTATTGCCTTGATCGACGGCACCTCTGCGTCCTGGCCGCTGATGATCGGCATCGGCTGATCGGGCGTGCCATAGCCGACACTCTTCAGCGAGGAGATGATGCCAATGGAGAGGCCGTCATACGGGGAGAGCACCGCGTCGACGCGCTTCTTGCCGTAGAAGGCGCTGAGCAGATTGTCCATGCGCGCCTGCGCGGTCGCACCGTCCCAGCGCAAGATCGAGACCTTGTCCATGCCCGTCTGCTTGCTGCCGACGACCAGCTTGCCGCTGTCGATATAGGGCTGCAGCACTGACATCGCACCGTTGTAGAAGAAGTAGGCGTTGTTGTCGTCAGGCGAGCCGCCGAACAGTTCGATGTTGAACGGGCCCTTGCCCTCCTTGAGCCCCAGCCCCTGCTCGATCGACTGCGCCTGCTGGACGCCGACCTGGAAGTTGTCGAAGGTCGCATAGTAGTCGACATTCGGCGTGTCGCGGATCAGGCGGTCATAGGCGATCACGGTGATGCCCTTGGCCTTGGCCTGCTTGAGCACGTCCGAGAGAGTGGTGCCGTCGATCGCCGCGATCACCAGCACCTTGGCTCCCTTGGTCACCATGTTCTCGACCTGCGCGAGCTGGTTCGGAATATCGTCCTCGGCATATTGCAGGTCAGTGCCGTAGCCGCGTTCGCGCAGCACCTTGGCCATGTTGTTGCCGTCGTCGATCCACCGCGCGGAGGATTTTGTCGGCATCGCGATGCCGATCGTCGCTTTCTGTGCAAGCGCGACGCGGCCGGATGCCGCGGCGGTAAGGCCCGCCAGTGCGAGCATAAGCAACGTGGTTTTCAGTCTGGCCATATTTTCACTCCCGTTGGGTTAGGAACGTTTCTGTCGTTGCAGTGAGGATTTGGGCGGGACGATCTCCTAGGAATTAGCAAGCCTGACGTCCGGCTCCGGTCGGCCGCGTGCAGCCACGTCCAGGACGAACGTGCGCCCATGATGCGGGTCGGCAGCACGCGCCGCCGCATCCATGTCTTGCCAGGCCGAGGTGACCAGGAGACGCGACAGATCGGGCCCGACGAACGCCGGGCAGCTCGGCTGACGCGCCGGGACATGCAGGCAGCGCAGATGCTCGCCTTGCGGACTATAGACATCGACGCAACCGCCAGCCCACCGCGCATTCCAGATCTGGCCATCGGCATCGACCACCGCACCGTCAAGGCCTCCAACACCACGGTGTCGCAGCAAAACTTCGGGTGCGCCGCGCGGCAGGCCTGACACGGGGTCGAGCGCGATGCGATAGAGTTCGTTCTTCGCAGTGTCGGCGAAATAGCCGAGCGCGCCGTCGACTGAAAAGCAGATGGCGTTCGGAATCGTGATATTCGCAAAGAGGCGCGAGAGCTCGCCGTGATGGAGCGCGTAGACGCTGCCTGCCCCCGCCTCCGCCTTGCGTCCCATGGTGCTGATCCAGATCGTTCCGGACGGATGCACCCGCGCATCGTTGGATCGGGTGACGTGATTGTCGGCCTCGAGCGGACGATAAAGCGTCATCGAGCCATCGGCGATGGAACGGACATAAAGACCGTCTTCCGCGACAACAAGTTGACGCTCAGCGTCAATGCGCGCTAGCGCGCTCGCCATCCTGCCGAGCCGGTGAACGCGGACCTGTCTGCTCGCGAGGCGAGCCTCGAACAACCTGCTCTCGAGGATATCGAACCACCAGGCGGTATCTGTCGCCGCATCATAGGTCGGGCCCTCGCCGAGGTGGCAGCGCTCGGCGCACAGAATGGACGTCGGCACTTGCTCCATCATGTCGGCCCGCCCGCGGAACTAAACCGATAGACGCTGTGGTGCCGATAGACCGAGCCGGGCGCAAGGCGCGCGCTTGGAAAGTCTGCGCGGTTTGGCGCATCAGGCCAGACCTGCGGTTCGAGGCAGATAGCGTCGGATTGCCGGTAAAGCCGGCCTCGCTTTCCGACAACCGAGCCATCGAGATAGTTTCCGGAATAGATCTGCAATCCAGGCTGATCGGTCAGGAGCTCGAGAATCCGCCCCGATCTTGGCGCCTCGAGCCGGGCCGCGAGGCGTAGCTCGCCAGCATCATCGAGGCAGAAGTTATGGTCGTAGCCTCTACCGTTTCGAAGCTGCGCATCATAGCAGCGGATCCTGGCACCGACTGGCGTGGACTTGCGGAAATCGAAGGGCGTATCGGCGACCGCGCGCGGCGCCTCCGGCAACGGAATCGCGCTCGGATCGATCGCGAGGAAACGGTCGGCGGCGATCGTGAGCCGGTGGTCGAGGATGTCCACGCCTGACGCAGCGCCTTCGAGATTGAAAAAGCTGTGGTTGGTCAGGTTGACGATCGTCGGACGATCGACGCGTGCCTCGAAGCTGACGGATAATTCCGTCGGCCCGGTCAGCCGATAGCCGACGCGAATGTCGAGCCGGCCGGGATAGCCCTCCTCGCCGTGAGCGCTGACACGGGCCAAGGTCACCATCGGCTCCGCCCCATCCTCAATGTCAGCGATCCGCCAGAGCTTTCGGTCAAAACCCTCCGGGCCGCCATGGAGCGCATGCGCGCCGTTGTTGGCCGCGAGCTGAACGACCTCACCATCGAGCACGAAACGGCCATTGGCGATGCGATTGGCGTAGCGGCCGACCGTCGCGCCGAAGAAGTGCCGCTCGCGCAAATAGCCTGCAAGATCGTCGTGACCGAGCACGACGTCTTCGCAGCTGCCAACCGCATCGGGCACGATCAGCGCCTGAAGCGCTGCGCCATAGGTGATGACATGCGCTTCGAAGCCGCGCGCGCCCGAGAGCACCACCCGATCGACCGGGCGGCCATCGGGCAGCGCGCCGAAAACGTCCCTTGCAATGCGTGGCGTTGTCTCGGTCATGGCTCAGTCTTCGAACGCTTCGACGATCCGGCGCATGCCCATAACCCGCCTGCGATGTGGCGGCCGCATTTTCAATGGTCGCAACGCCGGTGAGCAGTGCGGCAGCGATCTGCCGGCTTTTCTCCTCTCGGCATGCCCGCATACGGGCATGCACACACCTGTGGCGTCAGAGTAGCTCAATGTTTGACCCGAACGGGCTACCGTCGCATCAGAAATGGACCTCGGTGCGCAGACCAAGAACCCAGGCATTATCGGTCTTCACGCCGTCGGCATTATACCCGCGCCCGCCGGGATTGATCACATACTGGAGGTCGAATTTGAGGTTCATCCAGCCGGTCGCCTGCCAACCGTACCAAGCTTCGATCGGAATTTCGTTACCTCCTGCATTCGGGCTGAGAGCGGCCGAGTTCACGTGGGTCGTGCCCACAGCGAAGCCGACTTCGTCCTGGGGGCGCCAGGCGAATGTTCCGGTGTGCTTGACGCCCCAGGCGATCTGGTAGTCCTGGTACGACGTCCGGTGATCGGCGACGGTCGTATTGAGGAAGGTATACCAACCCAGCGCGCCCGGACCGTCAACGGTCAACCGCTGCAGGATCGACTCATAAACGCCGAAGCGACCTCTTCGATCTCCCAGATTCTGATCCGGAACACCACCGACGCCCGGGATGGTAACAATGATACCCGGGAGGCCACCATCAATCGTCGACTGACTGTCGTACCAGCCGCCCAATCTCCAGGTCCCGTACAGGGCACCGCTCGGGCTCCAGGTCAGCTCCATCGGCACGAACACACCCGAAACGGGTTTTGAGGAGGGGACGCCTGGCAGGAAGTAGATGCTGGGCTCTGAGGTCGTCAGATAATTCGGATTGGAGTCGTAGACGCCGACCGAAAACGTCCATTCCTTGGCGAAGTTGTAGTGGACGACACCGGCCCATTGGCTCACCGGCCAGTTATAGATGTAGCCGCCCTGGATGTTGCCGGGCTGGCCGCCGCAGAAGGTCAGGTTGATGAACTCGCACAGACCGAAGAAGAAGTCGGAGCCGACCGGAAGACGGCCGGCCTTGAGTTCAAGCTGATCATCAAAAAGCTTCTGCGAGTAATAGAGTTGGGTCAGGCGAAAGATATTGCCGCGGCCGAAAACTTCGTTGGTCAACTGCAAGGCCGGAATGCCTGCCTCGGTATTCAGATTGTCGCCGAAGCGCTGGACCAGCGTGAGGCCGACCGTCCCCCCCGGGATGCCAGCAAGCTTCGCCATATCGAGCTTGGCCCCGAACCACAGCTGTCCAGCGTTGGCCGCGGTGTTCCTGTTTCCGCCCGACAGGTTTCCGACGGATTCATTGCCCAGCGTCAGGCCAATATCGATGCCCTGCTCCTTCAGCTGGGTCCTGCCGAGATCGCCAAACAGATACGGTCTCGTCCAGAAATCATCGGCCGTAACATAAGGAAGCGGCGGAGCTTTCGTTGAAAAATCGGCCGCATGCGCTCCACCGCTCAACAGAGATGACAAAGCAATCCCCACCCCGCACACGCGCGCGATGTTTACAGATCTATGCAACATTTTCTGGCACTCCCAGCGTCCCCAGGCTTTGTCTATTTTGTGTCACGTTCCCGCCCAAAGCCCTCGAGCCTGGAACGTGCATCCTCCCCAGCCCAGACCGATTTCAGCCGCCGAAGAAACAGTCCGTATGGCGACTGGCGGTTGAAGTCGTGATTCTCCTTACCGAGCTGTCATGCCTGATCGCCCGTACTCATTGGCAACGCAGCCGCGCCGCGCGGCGATGCGCTCTGCTTTCCTTGCACAAGTGTCGATCTCTGCGCCGTGCGGGCCAGGCCGGCCAGCGCCACCTTGCGCCGCCGACGGCTCTGCAATTGCTGATCCGCCAGCACGCCGAGCAGAATCACGGTCCCCATCACCGCGAAGTTCAGGGAATTGGGAATGCCCAGGATGTTCACAAGGTTCTGCAGCACCTGCAGCAGCGCCGTCCCCAGCACGATACCGAGAATCGAGCCCTCGCCGCCGCGTAGGCTGCACCCACCGAGGACCGCAGCCGCGATCGCATAGAGCTCGTAGAAATTGCCGAACGAACTCGGAGAGACCGAGTTCGTGTAGAATACGAACAACACCGTTGAAACGCCGGCGAGCCCGCCGCTGATGATGTAGGCGGTCGCGATCACGATATCTGTGCGGATACCGGAGAAGCGCGCCGCTTCCTCGTTCTTGCCCACGGCATAGAGCCAGCGCCCGTAGACCGAGCGGTGCAGCAGCACGCCGAGGATCAGCGCAAGGATGATCAGGAAGACGAAGGTGTTCGGGACGCCCGCGATATTGCCGGAGGCGATGTTGCTCAGTGTGCTGGCCTCGTCACCGTAGCCGAAGCCGCGTGTCGAATCGCTCGTATAGTAGCGGGCGGCGCCGCGATAAATCAGCAACCCGCACAGCGTCACGATGAAGGGCTGCATTTTCAGCCGTGTGATCAGGAAACCCTGGATGCCCCCTAGCGCCAGTCCGCCGAGCAGGACGAGCAGCAGCGCGAAGGGCCAATAGACCTGATAAGTCGTCAGAAGGTCGACGAATACGACACCAAGCAGCGCGAACATCGAGCCGACCGAAAGGTCGATGCCTCCGGTGATGATCACAAGCCCCACGCCGAGCGCGAACACGCCGAACAGGCCGATCAGATTGGCCATATTCAGCAAGTTCACCAACGATAGAAAGGCCGGATTGATCGCGCCCGTGATGGCGGAGATCACCACCAGCAGCAGGCAGAGGCCGAGTTCTTTCTTCATCATGGCGCAGCGGCTTCCATGGTTTCCAGCGCTTGGCCGACCGCCAGCCGCAACACGTTATATTCGCTGAACTGCTCGCGCTCGAGCACGCCGCTGACACTCCCTTCATGCATCACCGCCACGCGGTCGGAGACGCCGATGACCTCCTCCATGTCCGAGGAGATCATCACGATCGCGACGCCCTCGTCGGCGAGGCCGCGCATCAGCACATAGATCTCGCTCTTGGCACCGACATCGATGCCACGGGTCGGCTCGTCGAAGAACATCACTCGCGGCTGCATGGAGAGCCACTTGCCCAGCACTACTTTTTGCTGGTTGCCGCCGGAGAGCGTCACGGCCTCCATATCGATGCTCGGCGCCTTTATGGACAGGCTCCGAACCTGTTCTTTTGCGACCTTGCGCTCGGCCGCACCGTTTACCAGCCACATCCGCGCATAGTTTAGCAAGCTCGCGAGCGTCACGTTCTCCCGGATCGGCAGTTCAAGCACTAGCCCGGACTTCTTGCGGTCCTCCGGCACCAGATAGATTCCTTGCCTGATCGCGTCCCGCGGCGACGCGACACCGACCGGCGCGTTGTCGATCCTGATCTCGCCACCCAGCAGCGGGTCAATGCCGAAGGCTGCGCGGGCGAGCGAGGTGCGGCCAGCGCCCACGAGCCCCGCCAGGCCGAGAATCTCGCCGCTCCGCACGGAAAGATTGATCTGCCGGTCGGGAAAGGCTGACGTCACGAGGCCGACAATGTCGCAGCCGCCCGGCTGCGGCGGCCGTTTGGGCGGCGTATACAGCGCCTTCAGGTCGCGGCCGATCATAAGCCGGATCATTGCGGCATGGCTCAGCTCGTCGCGCGCCAGCTCCCCCACCGTGCGCCCGTCGCGCAGCACCACGACGCGATCAGCGCAGGTCATGATCTCGCCCAGCCGGTGAGAGATAAAGATCACCGAGATGCCGTGCGCCTTCAGGTCGGCAATCACCTCCAGCAGCCGTTCGGTCTCCGAGATTGTCAGGCTGGAGGTCGGCTCGTCCATGATGATCACGCGGGCGTCAATCGAGAGCGCCTTGGCGATCTCCACCATCTGACGCTGCGCGATGGACAGGTCGTCGACCAGCGTGCTCGGGGTGAAATCGGCGCCCAGCCGCGCCAGCAGCGGCGTCACGCGGGCGCGCGTCTCCGCGTTGTCCACCAGCTTCAGCGGGCCGCCGGTGAGCTTCTCGCGCCCTATGAATACGTTGGCCGCGACGTCGAGATTCTCGAACAGGTTCAGTTCCTGGTGCACGAAGGCGATGCCGGCCCGCGTCGCCTCGCTCACCGTCAGCCGGGCGTGGTCGTTGCCGCCGATGCGGATCACGCCTTCGCTCGGCGCGATCACGCCGCCCAGCACGCGCATCAGCGTCGACTTGCCGGCGCCGTTCTCGCCGATCAGGCCCAATACCTCGCCGCGGTACACGCGCAGGTTGACATTGTCGAGGGCCCTCACACCGGGATAAGTCTTGCTGATCCCGGCAAGTTCAAGCAGCGTTTCCGCCATTTGGCGCTTCCTCCCGCACAACGCCCGGTCGCCTGTGGCAGCCCGGCGGTGAAGCATACTGAAGTCACTTCTTCAGCAGTTCCTTCAGAGATGCGGTGAACTCCGCGACGTTGGACTTGCCGATCACCTTGGTCGGCACGATCAGCTTGCTATCCGCCGGGATCCAGGACTTGTCGCCGTTCAGCGTTTTGATGATGTTGGTGGCGGAGAGATAGCCGAACTCGTACGGCTGCTGCACGACCGTGGATTCGATCGTGCCGTCGGAAATGCCCCGCAGCGTGCGCTGGTCCTCGTCGAAGCCGACAATCTTCACCTTGCCGACCTTGCCCGCCGCCTTCACCGCGTCATAGATCAAGGGTGTCTCGTAGCTCCACAGGCCGGACAACAGCGCAATGTCGGGATATTTGACGAGCACGTTCTCCATATTCGCCTTGGCCTTGGCGAAGTCCACCTGGTCGGTGAACACGTCGACCAGCTCGACCTTGGTGCCGGCGATCGCTTCCTTGATACCCTGCACCCGCTCGCGGGCGTTGTCAGCGTCCATCGTTCCGACAAACAGCGCGATCTTGCCGCCGTTCGGCAGCGCCTTCTTGATCTCCTCGCCCGCCTGCCGCCCAGCCGCGACGTTGTCGGTGCCGATATAGGCGAGACGATTGCTCTGCGGCGCGTCGCTGTCCGTCGTGATCAATACGGTCTTGGCCGCAACCTTGTTGAGTTCTTCGGTTGCGTGCGGCGCATCGTCTACAGAGATAGAGATGCCGGCGACGCCGCGCACCAGCAGGTCATCCAACTCGCGCCGCTGGCCCGCCGCAGTTCCGTCGTTGGTGACGATCAACTCGATATTGTATTCCGGGTGCTCCTTCTGCGCCTTCTCAAGCCCGCGGCCGGCGATGGTCCAGAAGTCGGCCGCGACATTGGTCACCAGCGCGATGGTCTTTTTCTGCTGCGCTTGTGCCGCGCCCGTGGCCATCGCGAGCGCCGTTGCGCTCACCAGCAGCGGCACGATCAATGTCTTCATTGAGCTCTTCATGTGCACCTCCCTGTCGTCACCCCATGAGGGGCTTCACGCACGGCGCTTTGTGCGCCTTATTTTGTTCACGCTACGAATAAATTATCGGAACTCTATATCGAGTCAAGGATGTTATTGTCCGCCCCCTCACGCAACAATAGTATAATTGGTACGATGAGGTAGCCTTCATTGCTCTTTTTGGCCATCTCCCGCGCCGCACACGTTGATTAATTTCACTGAACGAATTAAAAGACCCGCATGGATGAGCAGCCCGAGCCGCCGAGACGTGCTTCAAGCGTGGCCCGCGGATCGAATCGCGGCCGCCTCGTCGAAGTCTTGCGACGTCAGGGGCCATTGCCGCGCGTGGAGCTCGCACGTAGTACGGGGCTGAGCTTCGCGGCCATTTCGGCCATAACGTCGAGACTGATAGCGGAAGAACTGTTGTGCGAGGCCGAGACCGACGCCGGGGCGGCGACGTCGTGGCCCGACGATACCGACGAAGAGGATACGGACGGACTGAATGGCCGTCGCCGTGGCCGGCCGGCGGTACTGCTGACCCTGAACCCGGAGTTTGGCCGCATCATCGCGGTCTCGCTACGCATGAACCTGATTGAGACACTGATCGCAGACTTCAGTGGCTCTGGCTTGGCGCAATCGCGACTTGCACTCACGACGCGCGCTCTCGATGCAGATGCGTTGTGCGATCTCATGATCGCGCAGATCGATGCTATGCTTGACGCGACGGCAACGCCGCGCCATCGGCTGCTGGGAATCGGGATTGCGCTGCAGGGCATCGTGAACGCCGACACCGGACGGCATCTGTGGAGTCCGGCGCTGTCGGTCACCGACATCGATCTGGCGAAGCCGATGCGTCAAGCATTCGGGGTCGAGGTCGTGATGGCGAACGACGCTGTCGCAGTTGCGCTGGCCCTCGCAGCCGCGGAGCCGGCACTGGCGCAGGGCCTCTCGGCCACGATCATGGTCGGCCACGGCGTCGGGATGGGCGTCGTTGTCGACGGCGAAGCGCGCTGGGGCGCCGGCGCCGGCAGCGAGATCGGCCATGTCAAGTTGGCGCCGAACGGTCCGCAATGCCGCTGCGGCCAGCGCGGCTGCATCGAGGCCTATCTCGCCGACTACGCGATCTACCGCGACGCCCGCACCTTTCTCGACCTGCCGCCGGCGGTGTCGCAGCAGCCTTCCGAGGCGCAGATGGCTCTGCTGCGCCAGCGAGCACTGGGCGGCGATCCCCGTCTCGAGCACTTGTTCCGGCAGGCAGGCCACGCGCTTGCAGAGGCGGTCGCCGCAACGATATCGGTGCTGCGCCCGCACCATGTCATCCTGGCGGGCCCCGGCCTGCAGGCATTTGACATGATGCGCCGCGCCTATGAGGAGCGGCTCGACCAGGCGGTGTTACCGTGGCTGCTCAAGTCCACGGCAATATATGTGCGTCCAAGCGAGTCGGCGGCAATTGTCGACGGCATGGTGCGGCGGACGCTGCGGGTCGTGGACCGAAACCACATGGAGACGACCGAGTGAACACCGGAAGCCGTGGCCCTTGTTGGAGCCGCAGCAAACGCAACCGACGCCCTCAGGCGCAAAATCGAGAGGATGCCAATGCAAGGCGCCATCTATCCAAGTCTCAAGGACCGGACTGTACTGGTGACCGGCGGCGGTTCCGGGATCGGCGAGGCCATCGTCCGCCGGTTCGTCAGCCAAGGCTCGCGGGTCGGTTTCATCGACATCGATGTGGAGGCCTCAAAGCATCTCCTGGCCAGCCTGCCGGCGCATGCGGGCGTGCACTTCGAGCACGCCGATCTGCGCGACATCGCCGCCCTGAGACGCGCGGTCGCCGGCGTCCGCGAGATGTTCGGGCCGATCACCATCCTGGTCAATAACGCGGCCCGCGACGACCGTCACGCGATCGAGGACGTCACGCCGGAATACTGGGACGAGCGGATGGCGGTCAATCTGAAGCATCAGTTCTTTAGCGCGCAGGCGATCGCGCCGGACATGATCCAGGCAGGGGGCGGTTCGATCGTCAACATCGGCTCGGTGAGCTGGGTGATCGGCCAGGGCAACATGCCCTGCTACACCACCGCCAAATCCGCGGTTCAGGGCCTGACCCGTGCGCTCGCCCGCGATCTTGGGCCGAACAATGTGCGGGTCAATTCCATCCTGCCCGGATGGATCATGACCCAGCGCCAGCAGGATCTGTGGTTGACGCCCGAAGGTGAGGCCGAAATCATGCAGCGCCAATGCCTCAAGCGCAAGCTCGTGCCTGATGACATCGCCCGCGTCGTCCTCTTCTTCGCCGCCGACGACAGCGGCGCCTGCACCAACCAGAGCTACATCGTCGATGGCGGCTGGGTCTAACCATATTGCCGACTGCGTTGACGATATCTCGCGAGCTGGACGATCCGCGTCGAGCCTGAAGTAGCACCGTCGCAGTCAGACAATCGCGATAAGCCTTCGTTTCCGGCGAAGGCAGTCGCCGGTATTTCCAGATTGTCCAGCCTGCCCGTGTCGGTCATGCTGCGATGATGAAAAATCATTCTGCCGCAAGCGGATCGGATGTCTTGCTGGGTGTGATCGCGATCCGGCTTGCGGCCTTGGTTTTGACAGGTTCGATCTTGCTGCTGTTGCCGCGGCAACCTCGTGACGATTCAGCCTGCGTCCCCTCCCTCGCGGGAAGGTCTGACTTGCAAATTGCATCGAAGGCAGAACCCGTGCGCGTCAGCGATCCGGTGGCGAGCGACATGCTCCTGCATGATTAGGGCATGATCCGGAAAGGCGGATACCGGTTGCTCCGCGCCGCCTGTCGCCGATCAACCGGCTGGGCTAGTACCATGCGCGCGCAAGCCACGGCGAACCAGTGAGGCCCAACCATCTTCCGCGGTCTCCGCAAATTCAAAGAGACCGGGGTCGGCCGCAGAAATCATGCCCTCCTCGACGAGGGCGTCAAAGTTAATGATTTTGCGCCAGTACCTTTCGCCGAACAGCACAATGGGCGCTGGAGGGGCCTTCTGCGTTTGCTGCAGCGTCAGCACCTCGAACATCTCGTCCATGGTTCCGAAACCGCCGGGAAAAATCGCCAGGGCGTTCGCACGCATGGCCAAATGCATTTTGCGCATTGCAAAGTAGTGAAATCGGAAGCTGAGCTCCGGCGTGATGTAGCGATTGGGAATTTGCTCATGTGGCAGGGTGATGTTGAATCCGATGCTTGGAGCACCGACGTCGGACGCACCTCGGTTTGCCGCCTCCATGATGCCGGGGCCGCCGCCAGTAGCGACAACATTGTCGCGCCACCGGTTCTTGGGATCGAAGGCGCCGCCGCGTTGCGAAGCGATGCGCCCGAATTCGCGCGCGACCTGGTAGAACTCGGATTGCTGCAGCAATTTCGCAGCCGCCCTCTTCTCGGTCTCCGTCCGAGCCGCTTCGACGGCGGCGGCAGCCTGCTCCGGAGACGGCGCACGCGCGCTGCCAAAAACAATGATAGTCGAGCGGATTCCCCAATCCCGCAACGCGAGTTCAGCTTTGGCATATTCGAGGGCAAAGCGGATCGATCGCATCTCGTCTCGAAGCAAGAATTCGGTATCTTCAACCGCCAGCAGCGTGCTCCGCGAGCTATGCGGGGTCGTCTGTTCATTCATATCGCTATTGTCCATTCTGCAGACTAAGTTCAACACGTTCTACGGTAGCGCTGGCCATGACGCCGGGATATTGCCTCATCGAATCTATCAAAATATACGTCAATGATGCTACTCGACACTCGCAACCTGCCGCGGTGGATAGTGCGCAGGGCGTTGACGCGATTGCGCGCATCTGATGCAGATTGCCAACGGGCAGCAACCTCGAATGTGCCTCCCAAGGATCTACGCTGAATATCCATGAAAAAGATCGGCTTTCTATCGTTCGGGCATTGGACGCCTTCACCGCAATCGCAGACGCGATCGGCATCCGACGCCCTTCTGCAATCCATCGAACTCGCCGTTGCTGCCGAAGAGTTGGGGGCGGACGGTGCGTATTTCCGTGTGCATCATTTCGCTCGTCAGCTCGCTTCACCGTTTCCGTTGCTGGCAGCCGTAGGCGCCAAGACCCGCCGAATCGAGATCGGCACGGCAGTTATCGACATGCGTTATGAGAACCCGCTGTACATGGCCGAGGATGCGGGCGCTGCCGACCTCATTGCCGGTGGGCGCTTGCAACTCGGCATCAGCCGCGGATCACCCGAGCAGGTCATCGATGGGTGGCGCTACTTCGGCTACGTTCCACGCGACGGCGAGACCGCTTCCGACATGGCCCGGCACAATACGGAGATCCTGCTCGAGCTGCTGCGCGGCGAGGGCTTCGCAAAGCCCAATCCGCATCCGATGTTTCCGAACCCTCCCGGCCTCTTGCGCATCGAGCCGTATTCGGAAGGCTTGCGCGACCGCATCTGGTGGGGCGCCGGGTCGAACGCTACCGCGGTCTGGGCGGCCAAGCTGGGCACGAATCTGCAAAGCTCCACCCTGAAGGACGACGAGACCGGAGAGCCGTTCCACGTCCAGCAAGCGAACCAGATCCGAGCTTTCCGCGAGGCCTGGAAGGTGGCTGGTCACAAGCGCGAGCCTCGCGTGTCAGTCAGCCGCAGCATCTTCGCGCTGGTCAACGACCGGGACCGCGCCTACTTCGGACACGGTGGTCAGGACGCGGACCAAATCGGCTTCATCGACGAAAAAACCAAGGCAATCTTCGGCCGCAGCTATGCCGCCGAGCCGGACGTGCTGATTGCGCAATTGGCCAAGGATGAAGCTATTGCGGAGGCCGATACGCTGCTTTTGACCGTGCCCAATCAGCTTGGCGTGGATTACAACGCGCACGTCATCGAGGCGATCCTGACTCACATCGCCCCCGCGCTTGGTTGGCGCTAACCCTTATTGTGGGGTCACACCCGCAACCCGGTACAGGCACGGGCGCCGTGGACCCGAGCAATGCTATTTGATCGTCGCGTGCACAGTGATTACCGAAGTGCCAGAAGCCGTCGGCCCCTGTCCCACTGCTTTGATGGCAAAGTTATCGCTCCCCTTGTACCTAGCCTTCGCTTTGTATTCGTAAGTCGTCATGTTGAGCTTTTTCAAGCTGCCATGTGCCGGCTTTTGTAAGATGTCCGAGCTGCTCACCGTGCCGCGTATCGTAATCGGAAATAGGCAACTTTCTCCTGAGCTGACGCTAATGTCGCCGGTCGAATTCTCGCCCCAATCCGCTACTTCCAGTAATCTGGGACAGTCAGAAGCGGCTATCGCTGGAGACGCGGACATGGAGCCTGCAGCTCCAGCGATAAGCATCAAAACAGCGACTCTAGACAACCGCATCGTAGACTTCCTCGTTTTGCGTCGATGGCGGTATTGTCGGACGTCCAAGAAAACTTGGCTATCACAGACGCATCAACGATCCTGCCGGGCCGGTTGAAAGCGGCACCTGCGAACATCTCACGAGGCGCGGGTCGCGGCACGCTCTCGTTCGATGCGCTCGGTCACGTCTCGCGCCACGGCAACCGAGCCAAGCACTTCGCCGGCGGCGCTGTCCTTGACGATCGCGAATGTCATCTCAACGTAGACCTTGCGTCCGCTCTTGTGCAAGGCGCGCGTCAGCGTGGGCTTGCCTTGAAGCTTCATGGCGCCGCCAGTCATTGCCGCCTCAAAGCCGCGCCAATGCGCGGCCCGCAGATGCTCGGGGATGATCAGATCGAGGCTTTGGCCGAGCACCTCCTCCAACGAATAGCCAAACAACGCGGCGGCGGCGGGATTCCAGCGGGCAATCGCGCCGGAGCGATCGGCGTAGATCACCGCATCGGCCGTTTGATCGAGAATTCGTTCCGCTAACTCGGAGCGCTCTTCCATGGGGCACCTGTTTGGTTCTGTCACGTCTAACCTTTCTGCGCAACAATGTAGACCGCGCTCAAGTTCCGCAGATAGCGCTCGAACACCTCCCACATCGCAAGAACCCCGCATATGGCATGATGGTCACGGCTTTGCCGACATTCACCGAAATGCGGCGAAGCCATTGAGCTTTTCGGGATTTTCTACGAGTAATGTCGCACGGTTTGTTCGTCCGGCAGCCACGCCCACAAGGCATCGAGCACACCGCCGTCGTCGGGCATGGCCCGATAGCGCACCGGATGCGGCCAGTTCGTTCCCCAGACAAGGCGATCGGGCCGGATTGCGCGAGGCGGCGGGCGAAGGGAGCCATGGCGCGGACCTTAAGTTGCCCATATTTGCCCCACATGTCAGGATAGATACCGACGTTATTGCCGCCGATGCTGGTGCAGTCGAAGGTCTTTTCGATCAACCGGCTCACAGGTCAGATCGCCGTCCGCGCGACCGCGGCGGATCAGCCGCCGAGATAGGCCTTTCGCACATGCTCGTTCGCGATCAGCTCCGCGCCGACGCCGGACAGCACGATGCGACCGCTCTCGATGAGGTAAGCCTGATCGCACATCTCAAGCGCAGCAAAGGCGTTTTGCTCTACCAGTAAAACGGTTGTGCCGGCATCGCGGATGCCGCGGATGATAGCAAACGTTCGCTCAACAATATTCGGCGCGAGCCCAAGCGACGGCTCGTCAAACATGATGAGGCGAGGCCGCGACATCAGCGCCCTGCCGATCGCCAGCATCTGTTGCTCGCCGCCCGACAGGGTACCGGCCGCCTGCCGCCTCCGCTCCGCAAGACGCGGAAACTCAGTGAAGATGCGGTCACGGTCCGCGGCGATCCCGCTCGGGTCGTTACGGAGATAGGCGCCCATGTCAAGATTTTCCTCGACAGTCATGTGCGGAAACACGCGCCTTCCCTCCGGGCAATGCGCGATACCGCTCGCCAGCACGCGCGGCGGTCGCGCCGCGGTCATATCCTTGCCGTCGAAGAGCATCTGTCCGGAACGCAGCGGTACCAATCCGGAAATCGCGCGCAGCGTCGTGCTCTTGCCGGCGCCATTGGCGCCGATCAGAGCGACGAGCTGCCCGGCCTTCACCTGCAGCGAGATGCCCCGCAGCGCGGTAACGCCGCCATAGCCGCAGACGATGTCGCGGATCTCAAGCACGCGCGGCTCCCTGCCCGAGATAGGCTTCGATAACGTCAGGATCGTTCCGGATCGCATCCGGCGGTCCTTCCGCGATGATCCGGCCGTAGTTCAACACCACGATCCGATCCGACACGCTCATCACCATCGGCATGTCATGCTCGACCAGAAGGATGGTGACGCCGCGGTCGCGGATATTGCGGATGAGTTCGACAAACGTGTGGGTCTCCGACGCATTCATGCCAGAGACCGGCTCATCGAGCAGCAGCATCGACGGCTCCGCGGCCAGCGCCAGCGCCACGCCGACGAGGCGCTGCTCGCCATAGGACAGCGAACCTGCGGGGTCGTGGGCGCGACGCTCGAGCCCGACCCATTCGACGAGTTCGGCGGCGCGCTCGCGCAGCCTGCGCTCCGACGCGCGTCCGCGCGGCAGCCCAAGAATCGCTTCGAACAGGCCAACCCGGCCCTGGCGGTGCAGCCCGATCAGAAGATTGTCGTAAACCGTGTCGTTCGGGAAAACACTGGTCCGCTGAAAGGTGCGGATCAATCCGAGATCAGCGATCTGATGCGGCTTCAGTCCGTTCAGTGTGGCCCCGCGATAGCTCACCTTGCCGTGGGCTGGATCCAGAAAGCCGGTCATGACGTTGAACGCGGTGGTCTTGCCGGCGCCGTTCGGGCCGATCAGGCTGACGATCTCGCCCTCGCCTACCGTGAAGTTCATGTC
The DNA here is from genome assembly GCF_059512385.1 of Bradyrhizobium sp. Crot121. Classification (NCBI taxonomy): domain Bacteria; kingdom Pseudomonadati; phylum Pseudomonadota; class Alphaproteobacteria; order Hyphomicrobiales; family Nitrobacteraceae; genus Bradyrhizobium; species Bradyrhizobium sp. Crot121. Next base: position 26,904 of record NZ_JCAMOR010000007.1, read on the forward strand.
CGAGAGCGCGACGAGCCCGCCGAAGCGAACGGCGACCTGCTCCACGTCCAAGGCGATCGCACGCGAGGTCACTACGCAGGCTCCTTGGCACGTTCGGAAAAGGCAACCGGAGCAACCGTTGCGGCTTGGCGCTTCCGTTTCGCGAACCGCTGCGCCAATGAAGGTACGATGCCGCGCGGCAGTACGAAGAGGATCACGATCAGCACGCCCCCATAGGCGATCCATTGTGCTTCCGGCGCCATGATCGGACGCAGGACGACCGGCAGCAATCCGAAGATCAGGCCGCCGATGACCGGTCCGGCCAGTGAGCCCTTGCCGCCGCTGATGACCATGATCACCATCGTCACCGTGTTGATGAAAGCGAACACCTCGGGATCGATGATCCGGATGTAGTGCGCATAAAGGCTACCGGCCGCGCCCGCGATAGCAGCCGAGATGACCGCGGCGAGCGTAAGCGTCTTCGTGACGTCGATCCCGACCGACACCGCCAGCGTTTCGTTTTCCATCAGCCCGCGCATGGCGCGGCCAAAATGGGAGTGCACGAGCCGCGCGATCAGGAGGTAGGCGACGACTGCGACTGCGAGCACGAGATAATAGTTCTGCAGCTTGGTGCGCAGCGTCAATTCACCGAGACCCGGCAAGCCAATCGCGATCGACGGGATATTGGTTAGCGCCAGCGGCCCCTGTGTCAGCTCGACCCAGTTCAGCGCCACCAGCCGCACGACCTCGGCAAAGGAAATCGTGACGATCACGAAATAAGCGCCGCGGACGCGGAAGGAAAGCAACCCGACGAAATAGCCGCACAATCCCGCGACCAGGATCGCCAGCGCAAGCCCCGCAATCGGTGGCCATGGTTCGTGAACCAGGCGGAAGCCGCCGGGCAGGCCGATATCGAAGCCGAGCGAGGTCAGCGCGCTGACATAGGCGCCAATGCCGAAGAAAGCGATGTGACCGAGGCTGAGCTGGCCGGTGAAACCGAGCAGGAGATTGAGGCTCATTGCAGCGATGATGAAGATTCCGGTCGTGATCAGCGCGTTCAGGAGATAAGGATCGCGCAGCCAGAGCGGCACGGATGCGAAGGCTGCAAGCGCGAGGATGGTGATCGCTGCCTTCATCCGACGCGCTCCGAGCGCGCGAACAGACCGGTTGGCTTGAAAATCAGGACCGCGATAATGATCAGGAAGCCCATCGCATCGCGGTATCCCGACGAGATGTAGCCGGCGCCGAGTTCTTCGGCCAATGCCAGTATGAAACCGCCGATGACCGCGCCGGTGATGTTGCCGAGCCCGCCGAGGATCACGATCGCGAACGCCTTGACTGCGGCAAGATCCCCCATTTGCGGAAAGATCACATAGACCGGGCCGAGCAGCGCGCCGGCCGCAGCGGCCAGGCTCGAGCCGATCGCAAAGGTCGAGGTATAAATGAGATCGACATTGACCCCCATCAGCGACGCGGTGTCCTGGTCCTGGAACGTCGCGCGCATCGCACAGCCAAGCTTGGTGCGGTTGATGAGCAGGTACGTCACCATGATCAGAAGCGCTGCGGCCGCCAGGACGAACAGCCGTAGCCAGGAGACCGAGACAGGCCCCAAGACAAGCGGCGCTTCCGGAAACGGTGTCGCGACCGATTTCGCGACCCCACCCCAGATCCACAGTGTGGCCGACTGCATCGCGATCCAGGCGCCGATCATCACCAGCATGGTGGTGTCGATATCGGAGCCGCGCAGCGGTCGCAGCAAAGTCAGTTCAATCACCGCGCCCAGGAGCCACCCCGCCACGACGGCGATGGGCAGCGCGAGGAAGAAGTTGAGCCCAAGCTGCTGAACCACGATGAACATGATGTAGGCGCCGAACGTGTAGAGCACGCCATGCGTAAAGTTCACCACGTTCATGATGCCGAAGATCAAGGTCAGCCCGATCCCGAGCAGCGCATAGGTGCCGCCGAGGACGAGCATGTTGATCAGATGTTGCAGAAACTCGCTCAAGGCGGCTCCGGGCTATCCTGGTGCGGGCGAGGACCGCAGCGCGGCCCTCGTCGATAGATGACGCGAGATCAGAGTGTCTTCATGTCGACCTTGCCGTCGCTGATCTCGATCAGGTAGACGTTCGGCTGGCTCTGGCCGCTCTCCTTGCCTTCCGGGCCGGACTTGCGGAACACGATGTCGCCGTTCAAGCCCTTCACGTTGATGTCCCACAGCGCCGCCTTGATGGCCGCGGACTCCGCCTTGCCCGCCTTCTCGATCGCGGCTGCCGCAGTACGGATGCCGTCATAGCCGCGGAAACTCTCGGTGCAGCCGGCAAAGTCGAAGCCGCGCTTCTTCCATTCCGACACGAAATAGTTGGTCGCTTCCGGATTCGGCGTCTTCTCGGGGAACCAGGGCAGGAAAGTCGTCAGGTGCATGGTGCCGTTGGCCGCGGCGCCCGCCTGCGCGATGATCTGATCCGGATTTTGCGAGCCGCCTGTGGTGATGATGCGCTTCTTGAGGCCCAGCGCCGCCGCCTGTTTGAAGATCAGAGTGAGTTGGTCGACCGCGGTCGTGACGATCACGGTCTCGGAGTCCGAGCCTTTGATCTTGGAGAGCTGCGCGCTCATGTCCTGCGCGCCTTGGTCCATGGTCTCGACCAGACCGATGCCGATCCCCTTCTCCTTCATCATCTTGGCGAAATCGTCCGCCGTGCCGCGGCCCCAGTCGTTGTTGATGACGAGAAAATCGACCTTCTTCAATGCGAGCTTGTCGACGATGCCCTTGAAGGCGGCCGCTTCGACCGACGACGGCGGCGAGATACGGAAGATGAAGGGATTTCCGGTGGTGGTGATCTTGCTGGACGACGACGTCTCGACGACCATCGGCGTCTCGTACTCGATCAGCTTCGGCATCACCGCGAGCGTCAGGCTCGATCCCCATGCCCCCATCAACACCGGCACCTTGTCGCTGGTAATCAGCTTCTCGGCGACGGCCGCTGCTTCTGTCGGATTGCTCTTGTTGTCCTCGATGACGAGCTCGATCTTCTTGCCGAGAATGCCGCCCTTGGCGTTGATCTCGTCAGCGGCGATCTTGGCGCCGTTGACGACATAGGTGCCGGATGCGGCGAACGCACCGGTGAGCGGTTCGTTCACGCCGATCTTAATGGTTTGCGCCTCGGCCCCGCCCCCGAGCAAAGCGGTCGCCAGCGCAATTGCCGGAACAATCCAGGAAGTCCTAATCATGTAGCTCTCCAATTGCTCTGCTGATCTCCGCGCAGTCCCAACCTCGCCGCCCCGCGATATGGGGAGACGCCGAAACATCATGCCGCTCCGTCTCGTCCGACGAAGCGACCCAACCAGCGCGCGATGCGCGCGCGAAAGACACCTGAAATCATCGAAAATCCCTTCAGCTCCTTCGCGGTTGCCTGCTCGGGCGAGGCCCCCGACATGCGGCGATCGAGATTGGCGGCAAATTCCGCGATCAGCCGCTCGGCGAGGTCGCGCACCAATCCCGGCCGCCCGATCTGCGCCAGCATTCCCGTCAGCGTGTATCCGATTAAGAGATCGACGCGCGTCGCCGCGCCCTCTTCGATCGGCGCCAGCTGGTACCGGATTTCGCCCTGGGTCGCCGAACGGCTGCGCCGATCGTTGCCGATACCGACCATGCGACCGGAGAGATTCTTCGGGTCGCGTTCGATGCGCGCCATGCCCTGGAAGCTCGCGGCGACCGGACCAAGCTTGACGCGGATGGCGCCTTCAACCCGTTCAGGGCTCGGGACCGCCGTCAACGACGCGCCTGGCAGGCAGGCCGCGACGGCGGCGATGTCGTCGAACGTCGCAAAGACATCCTTTGGCGGGTACGGGAGCGTGAAGTCCCGTTCGAGCCGGTTGGCCGGGGTGAAGTCAGGAATCTCGGCCGGCGATGCCACCGTCTCGGATGCATAGGTGGGTTCAGTTTGGATTGGCTGCGGGACCTGGATCGCACCGTCTCGCCCACTTCGCCCGGAGCCCGCTGGCCCCAAGACCTTGCGGCCGCCGTCCGGTTCGGGCGCGATATTGCGGGCACGCCGCGCCTCGATCACGGACTGCACCGCGCGCACGATGCCGACGTAACCGGTACAGCGGCAGAGATTTCCGCTCAGGCCGATGCGAATCTGGCGCTCATCGGCGGCAGCCAGCCGCAGGACCAGATCGCGCGCGGAGACCAGCATGCCAGGCGTGCAATAGCCGCACTGCAAGGCGTGCTCGCGGGTGAAGGCAGCGCGCAGCTCGGTCGTGATGTCATCCTCATCGAGGCCCTCAATCGTGGTGACATCGGCCCCCTCGCAAGCCACGGCATAAGTGATGCACGAGCGCGCCGGCACGCCGTCGAGCAGCACTGTGCAGGCGCCGCAGATACCATGCTCGCAACCAAGATGCGTACCGGTCAAATCAAGCTTGTCGCGAACGAAATCGGCCAGACTCATGCGCGGCTCCGCCTCAGCCTGCACCGCACGTCGGTTGACGTTGAGCGCAATCGTGTTCATGCGGCCGCCTCACGGACGGCGCGCCTGAGCACGCTCACATGGATATGTCGGTCGGCCGGATTGCCGATGCCGGCCTTGGCGAGAAGAGCGTCGGCGACGCGCACGTCAAAACGTTCCTTGAAATCGCCGACGACGCGACCACCGAACAGTTCCGCAGCATCCGTGATCACGATCGGCGCGGTGTCGATGGCGCCCATCACCACGCGCGCCGTCGCGGCGCTCGGATCGATCATGACGGCGCCGAGCGCATGCGCGAACTCGCCGGTCTTGCGGCAGCTCTTGACGTAGCCCCAATGCGCCGATGGCGGCCGCGCCGGAACATGGATGGTCGCGACGATCTCGCCCGGACGCAAAATGGATTCCAGGGCTCCAAGGATGAAATCTTCCAGCGCGACCGTGCGTGTCCCCGCAAGGCTGCGCAGCGTCAATCGGGCGCCGAAAGCTGCAAGCGCCGACACCCAGTCCGCGGCCGGATCGGCATGGCTGAGCGAGCCGCCGATCGTTCCGCGGTTGCGCACGGCGCGATAGGCAATGTTGGCGGCGACACCCCGCATGGCGCCACGCGTCACATCCGGCGTTCGTCCATCCTCGATGTCGGCGTGCGTAATGCAGGCCCCGAGCACAAGCTCGTCGCCGCGTCGCTCGGCTTGTTTCAGTTCGGCAAGGCCGGTGATGTCGACGACCAGCTCCGGCTGAACCAGCCGCAGGTTCAGCATCGGACCGAGCGACTGCCCGCCGGCGATGATCTTCGCCGACCCGTTGGCTTCGGCCAACAGCGCAAGCGCCGCCGGCAGATCGCGTGGACGCTCAAAGCCGAAGGGCGCGGGTTTCATGCCGCCGTCCTTTCTGCATCGCGAGCGGCGAGGATGGCCTCGACAATACGGTGCGGCGTAATCGGCGACTGCATCATCTCGACGCCAAGCGGTCTCAGCGCATCATTGATGGCATTGGCGATCGCGGCCGGCGGTGCAATCGCGCCGCCCTCGCCGATGCCCTTTACGCCGAACTGCGTGTAAGGTGACGGCGTCTCCATATGGTCGAGGCGCGCCGCAGGCACCTCGGTCGGTCCGGGCAGAAGATAGTCGGCGAGCGTCGTCGCGAGCGGCTGGCCGGACGCATCGAACGGCATCTCCTCGTAAAGCGCGGTGCCGACGCCCTGCGCGAGGCCGCCATAGATCTGGCCGTCCACGACCATCGGATTGACCAGCACGCCGCCATCCTCGACGACGACATAGTCGAGGATTTCGACCTCTCCCAAATCGCGATCGACAGCGACAACGACTGCATGCGCTGCATAGCTGAAGGTGCCGCTGTCACGCTGCGGCTTGTAGCCGGCGGTGACCTCAAGCCCGCCGGGATCGACATCGGCAGGCAGGTCCTGCGGGCGGCGATACCAGGTGTAGGCGATCTCCTTCAACGTCACGCTGCCGTTGACGCCGCGCACCTCGCCGTTCTGCAGCACCACCGCTGCCGGGTCGTGCTGCAACAGCTTGGCGCCGATGCGCCTGGCGCGCTCGCCGAGTTCGCGGCACGCGGTGGCGACTGCGCCACCCGCCATCACCATCGAACGCGAGCCCCAGGTACCCGTCGAATAGGGCGTCATCGCGGTGTCGCCAAGGATGATGCGCACGCTTCCGACATCGACGCCGAGCATCTCGTGGGCGACCTGGGCAAGCGTCGTCTCCATGCTCTGCCCGTGCGAATGCACTCCGACGCGCAGTTCGAGACCACCGTCGGGCGTCAGCCGTGCCGATGCCTGCTCGTGGCCCGGCACCATCGGAATGCCCCAGCCGGCATAGACCGAAGTGCCGTGTGCCGCCTGCTCGCAATAGATGGAGACGCCGATGCCGATCCGCCGTCCATCAGGCTCTCCCGCGCGCTGGCGTTCGCGCACCGCATCGATATCGATCGCCGCCAGAGCCCGCCGCATCGCCTCGGGATAATCGCCGCTGTCGAAGTGTTTCTTGGTGATGTTGTCGAACGGCATCTGCTCCGGTTGGATCAGATTGCGTAGCCGCACTTCGCCTGGCTCGAGGCCCGCCTCCGCCGCAACCAGATCGAGCATCAGTTCCAGCGCAAAGCAGACCCCGGTGCGCGCGACGCCACGATAGGGCAGGATCGGGCACTTGTTGGTCGCGACCGAAAAGGTTCGGCAGCGATAGGCCGGCATCAGGTAGGGACCGGGCAGGATGCTTGCGACCTGCGCCGCCTCGAGGCATGCCGAGAACGGATAGGACGAGTAGGCACCGGAATCGACCGTTGCCTCACAATCGATGCCGCGCAGCGTTCCGTCACTGTTGGCATAGACCGTGATCTTGTAATGATGCTCCCGACAGTTTGAGCTCGCGGTGAGATGTTCGCGGCGATCCTCGGTCCAGCGCACCGGCTGGCCACAGCGCATGGTCAGCCAGGAGAGGCAGACTTCCTCGGGAAGCAGAATTCCCTTGTGGCCGAAGCCGCCGCCGACATCGGGCGAGATCAGGCGAATCCTCCCCTCCTCCATGCCAAGGCACTCGGCAAGGCCGCTGCGGGTGACGTGCGGCATCTGGGCGGCGGAATAGAGCGTGAGCTGATCGAGCCGGTGATCGAAAGTGGCGACCACGCCGCGCCCTTCGAGCGGCGACATGCATTGTCGTGCGGTCGAGATCTCGCGCGTCACCTTGATTGGCGCATCCAGCGCTGCTGAGATGTCGACCTCATAATTGGTCTCGAGGAAGACGTTGTCGCCCCAGTGCTCGTGCACCAGCGCCGCACCAGGTTCGCGCGCCTTCAGCATGTCGTAGACCGCGGGAAGCTCTTCGAGATCGAGCGTGACAGAAGCCGCGATATCCTCGGCTTCGGCACGCGTCGGCGCCACGCACATCGTGACGAGTTCGCCGACTTGACGGACCTTGCCGGTGGCGAGCACCGGCTGTTCGGAAATCTTGAAGCCCGGCAGCGCCGACACCGCGCGGATCGGCTTGACGCCGACGAGATCGGCGGCGGTGAACACGCTTGCGCGGTATTGCTCGGGCACATGGATGCCACGAATGCGCGCATGGGCCAGCGGGCTGCGCACGAACGCAACATCCTGCAGCCCGGCGAGACGAATGTCGGCCACGAACTGGCCGCGGCCACGCATCAACCGATCGTCCTCCTTGCGCGGCAGCCGCGCGCCGACGCCCTGCCCGGCGCCTGCCCCTGGTGCGGAAGAAAAGTCACGCTCGTTGCGCATAGTGGCGTCCCCCGATCGGGCTGCTACGGCCTCCCTACGCCGCGACCGCTTGCGGCAGGATCGGCGCGACCGCGTCGTAGCGCGTGCCGGCACGCAAACAGAACGTCGGCTGCAGTAGCCGTTCGGCAATGACTTCAGTCTTCTCGTTGTCGCGAAGGACAAATCGGCCGGTGTGCTCCGTGAGCACCGAGACATCGGCATCCCTGCCGACCCTGAGCGCGCCGATCTCCTCATCACGGCCAAGCATCTTCGCCGGATTGGAGGTGACCATCGGCACCACCTGCTCGAGCGAGAGCCCCAGCGCCATCATCGAACTCATCGCCTGCACCAGGCTGAACTTTGCCTGGCCGGCGAACGGATGGTTTTCTTCATCCTCGTGCTGTTCCGGTGTACCGGCCGGCGCGGGCACATGGGTGTTGTAGCCGTGGATGTCGGCGCCGAGCGTGGTCGGAACGATGCCGGCACTGATCGCCTTCTTGGCGAGCCGGTAGGAAAAATGACTGCCATGACCGACATCGACCTTGAGGCCTCGGTCGAGCGCTGCCTGGATCACCGGATGCACCTCGCCCTCGCGGTTGACGAAGCCGCCGGGATGGCGCGTGAACGGATGCGCCAGGATATCCCCTTCGCGCAACAGCGGGATCACACGCGTCAGGATCGTGTCGGCATCCTCGCCGTTCGCACCGCTTTCGGGCAGACCCCAGAGCTGACCGAAATGGACATAGACAGGCAGATCGGCGCGGCGACCGATCTCCGCGGACATTTCGATGACGCGAATGCCCCAGCGCGCAAAGCCGCCGATCTCAGCATGCGCCTTGATGCCGCGAACGATATCAGGATTGGCCCTCGCCGCCTTGACGGTGGCATCGATGTCGACACCCTCGGGGCTATAGAGCTGCGGATAGTAATGTCCTTCGAGCCCGCCAACGAGATAGGCCGACAGGAACGCATAGACGCGCGACTTCGCAGATTCGGCGATGAAGTGGCGAAAGCCCGGAAGCGTCATGCAGGACGGACCGCCCTGATCGACCAGCGTTGTGACGCCCGACTGCACTCCGACCATGTCGGCATTCATGCCGAAACGTCCGGTGACATATTGATAGACATGCGCGTGCGTATCGATCAGTCCCGGCAACACCAGCTTGCCGGCGACGTCGATCACTTCCCTCGCGCTGGTTGGCAGGATATCGGCCTGCACCGCCGCGATCTTGCCGTTGCGAATGGCAACATCCCGGATGCTATCAATGCCGGAGGACGGACAGATGACGCGGCCGCCACGCAAAAGCAGGTCGAAGCTGGCGCTGATGGACATGAACGTTCTCCTTAAGCTCTCGCCGGCGGGTTGGTCCCGCTCTCGCGGAAATACGAAGCATGCTTCGTATTTTTCAAAAAGCAAGCTTCGTGCCATGATCTGGTGATGGCGCGTGCGCTCGAATCGGGCTACTCGCGCCTCGTTCCAAGACTGGAGATTGTGCGTTGCAGCAAGCGAAGAAGCGTCGCGGCGAGACCAGGCATCGCCCATGGCCATTGTCACAACGGCCGGGGTTCCTGATCCGGCGCCTGCATCAGATTCACGTCGCGCTGTTCCAGGAGGCGTGCGGAGAATTCGAGATAACGCCGCTGCAATACAGCCTGCTCTCGGCGCTGGCGGTGCGAGGAACCGCCGATCAGACCACATTGGCGGCCGATATCGCGCTGGATCGGACCACGACGACGGGTGCGCTGAAGCGACTCGCCGCCCGAAATCTGGTCGAACGGGCCGTCAACAAGGACGACCGACGCGCCCGGCTGTGCCGGTTGACATCGACCGGAAAGGCCCTGCTCGACAAGATTGAAGCATCGGCGCGCGCCGCACACCGCACAACCCTCGGTGGCTTGACAGAGAAGGAACGCGGCTTGTTCATCGAAATGATGCAACGCATCGTTGCAGGCAACGCCAATCGCGACAGCGCCACTGCCCTTTTCGACTAGATGGAACACGAGCCGCTGGCTGTCTTTTTGGCGCGGGCTGCACAATCCGTGATCGCACGCTCGCTATTGCGGTCCCGGCTCTGCTGACGCCCGGACTGGCATGACCAAGCGATGCAACAGCCGGCCTGCACGTCGACATCGACCAAGAGCGATGCCGTCTCGGCCTTGAAAAGACAGGGTCAATTCTTCGAACCACCCGCCGCGTCGGCGCGCGGAGCAGCAGGCTTCGCGGCTACACCCTACTTCCATGGCACGATTGTTGCTGCGTCCGCCGATTACGAAGCGTGCTTCGTATTGAACGGGGGATGTCATGACGGATTCCGAGCTTCGCGCCGATATTCATAGCATCGAGCCTATTCCTGATGCTGACCGGGACTCCACCGGACCGCAGCAAATGTGGATCTGGGCAGGCGCCAATATCGCGCCGGTCAACTGGGCCCTCGGCGCGCTTGGCATCATCCTGAAGCTCGGCCTTATGGAAACGATCGCGGTAATCGTGATCGGCAACATCATCGGCTGCGCGATCTTTGCGTCCTTCACCGTGATGGGCCACAGGACCGGCGTCAACCAAATGGTCTTGAGCCGCTCGGCCTTCGGCGTTCGCGGCGCCTATCTGCCGAGCATCCTGATGTTCCTGATGACGCTGTGCTGGATCGGCGTGAACACCTACTTCCCCGTGAAGATCGCAGTCGCCATCCTTGGCCAGTTCGGCATTCCCGACAGCTGGCTGGTCGAGATCATCGTCATCACGCTGGTGATGGTGCTTCAGGTCGGGATCGGCGTGTACGGCTTCTACGCGATCCGGACCTTCGAGAAGTACACGGTGCCGGCGACGGTTGCCATCATGATCCTGATGAGCGTGCTGGCGTGGTCGCGTCCCGGCGTCGTCAATTGGGGGCTCACCACGTCCCTCTCGGGTGGCGCGCATCTGGCGATGCTGACGCTGCTGATGACGGCGATCGGCGTCGGCTGGGGCATTTCCTGGGTCACCTGGGCATCGGACTATTCGCGCTTCGTGCCGAGGAGCGTGCCGTCGAGCACTGTGTTCTGGTACAGCTATGTCGGCATGTTCGTCCCGAGCGTGTGGCTCGCCATCCTGGGAGCGACGATCGCCAGCACGACGCTGGATACCGATCCGGCCAAGATGGTTAGCGCGGTGTTCGGCGGTCCGACCAGCATCCTGGTGCTGCTGATGGTGCTGCACGGACCGATTGCGACCAATATCCTCAATGTCTATTCGGCTGCGCTCGCCGCGCTCAGCGCAGGCTTCAAGCTCTCGCGCGTCGCGCTAGCGATCATCGTCGGCATCGCCGGTTATCTGGTCACGCTCTACTTCATCTTCGCGCCGTCCTTTGCGAAGGCGTTCGACAACTGGATGATCAGCCTGTTGTTGTGGATGAGCCCGTGGGCCGGCGTCGTGCTCGCCGATTTCTACATCAAGCGAAAGGGCAAGATCGACGTCGCCGAGCTCTACCGCTCGCCGGAAACCAGCGCCTATGGCGATATCAATTGGGGCGGAATCATCGCCTTCCTGGCAGGTCTCGTTGCAGGCTGGTCGGTCGAAGACGGCCTCGTCAGCGCGTTGCAGGGACCAATCTCGACGGGTCTGCTCGGCGGCGCCGATCTGAGCTGGCTCTTTGGCATCGGCGTATCGGCTGCGGTATATCTGGCAGTCGGCAAGCGGGCGACCGCCACAACACCTGTTGCCGCGACCAGCGCGAGTCAGTGAAGGGGTAATGGATCGCCACCTGACGTCACCTCTGAAGGTGATCGGTTCAGCGCTGGGCTAAGCGCCGACGCGCTCCGACTATCGAGCACCTCTACTCTTAGCGGAGCGTTACGCCATCAGTTCACGCGCGATCACCAGACGCTGGATCTCGCTTGTTCCCTCAAGGATACGAAGGACCCGCGCTTCGCCGAGAAGCCCTGATACCTCATACTCTTCGAACGCACCGTAGCCGCCGTGAACCTGCAGGGCGATATCGGCAACCTCACTTGCCATTTCGGTCGCAAACAACTTGGCCATGGATGTCTCGAGACGGAATGGCCGGTCTGCGTCTGCCAAGCAGGCAGCATTGCGGATCATGAGCTCGGTGGCGTGAATTTTCGTAAGCGCATCGGCCAGCGGGAATGTCAGTCCCTGGTGTTTGAATATCGGCACCCCGCCGACCTTGCGGCCTGCCCCATAGGATTTCGCGAGGTCCATCGCCTTGCGGGCGAGCCCCAGGCCAGTGGCACCGACAAGAATACGGCCGATGCTGAGGGTGGTCAGTATCTGCTTCAGCCCGTCCCCGCGCTCGCCAATCATATTCGCTTTGGGTACGCGACATTCATCGAGGAACAGTTCCACCGAATCTGCAATCCGCCAGCCAATCTTGCGGCCGGGCTTGCCGACCTTGAAGCCAGGCGTTCCAACCGGTACGACGAAGGTCGAGAGTCCCTTGGGGCCCAGCTCGGGGTCAGTGACAGCGACGAACGTCGATGCTCCGTGCAGAGGCGTGCCGGCATTGGTGGAGAACACCTTCGATCCCGACAGCACAAAGGAATCGCCATCTTCCACAGCCCGTGTCTTGATGCTGGCGACGTCCGACCCGCCGCTGGGCTCGGTGACACCGAACGAGGCGATGAAATCGCCGCGGCATAGCGGCTCCAGCCACTTCTTCTTGACTTCGTCGGAACCGTAGCGCGCGATCACCGTCATCGGTGCGCTGTTGCAAAGATAGATCGCGGCGAATCCCGGTTCTGCGCGAGCCAGCGTCTCGGCCACGATCGCCGCGCCTCGCGTGCCAAGTCCGCCGCCGGCAAAATCCGGATCGTAGGCGGTGCCCATGAAGCCGAGTGAGAGAAACTCTCTGACAAGTTCGGTGGGAAACTCATGCCGATCCACAAACGGCTTGATCTTCGGCCGGATTGAGCCTTCTGCGAACTGTTCAAGACCTTCTTTCAGGAGCCTTTCTTCTTCGTTGAGGTCAAGAAGCATCGGTCCAGTCCTTCCTGGTTGGGATGGCAGCCATCAACGGTGCCGGAACTTGTCGAGGGTCGCCTGGGCCGCTCTCTCCCGACAATTGTCGAGGAAGAGGCGATTGGCTTCGAAGTCCATCGCTTCGGCATTTTCCATCAGATAGCTGGAAAAGAAGCGCTTGGTTGCCGCAACCGCCGGCCGCGGAAGCGAGGCCAGCTTTTCAGCGATACTGATAGCGGTCGAAAGCGCCTCGCCATCGTCGCAACAATAGTCAACCACGCCGAGTTCTCGCGCCCCTTCGGCGGTCAGCGGCTCAAGGCAGAAACAGAGCAAGCGAGCCTTGACCAACCCTACGCGAGCAACCAGCGACTTGATGCCCCAGGGGGTGAGCCAGCCATGCGGGACCTCGGGCAGGCTCCACTTCGATCCGCGCCCCGCGACAACGACGTCGCAACAGGTGGCGAATGTAAATCCGCCGCCGATCGCGAACGCTTCGACCGCGGCAACGACGGGCTTGCTGATGAAACCGATCAGGCGGCCCAAGTCTCCACATTCCTGCTCGAACCGCCCCATCGCCTCAAGACCGAGCGCACCGATGAACTTCAGGTCGCTGCCGGCGGAAAAGCCAGGGGGCGCACCGACGAGAACGATCGCACCGACACTGTCATCGCGATCCAGCTCGATCAGGGCCGCTTTCACCCTGTCCACGAGATCCTGATTCATCGAATTGCGGCGCGAAGACCTCAACAAGGTGATGACGGCAACATCCCCCCGCTTCTCGAGACCAACAACTTCCAGCTTTTCGTTCATGGATCACCAGCCAATAGACTTCACGCGCCGAGATACATCTGCTTGACTTCGGGAGCTTCCGAGAGATGTTTCGCATCACCCGATGTCACGATGTTGCCGGACTGCAGCACGTAAGCGCGATCCGCGCATCCCAGTGCCATCACCGCATTCTGCTCGGCGAGCAGGATCGCCAGGCCCTCCTTGGCCAGTTCGCGGATGATCCGCCCAAGCTCTTCGATAATGATCGGCGCGAGACCGAGCGTCGGCTCATCGAGCAGCATCAACTTCGGCCGAGACATCAATCCACGTCCGATGGCGAGCATCTGCTGTTCGCCACCCGACATCGAGCCAGCTCGCTGTGTGCTGCGCTCGCGCAAGCGAGGGAACATGGAAAAGATTCGTTCGATGTCGCCTTCGACATGGTCGCGATCGGACCGATGGTAAGCTCCCATCAACAGGTTCTCGTGGACCGACATTCGCGGAAAGATCTGGCGGCCTTCCGGAACGAGCACCAGCCCGCACTTGACACGCTCGGCTGTCGATATCGAAGCCATGTCACTGCCATCGAAGGCGATCTTGCCGGAGTCGTTCCTCTTCAATCCGGCAAGCGTGCGCAAGGTCGTCGATTTTCCGGCGGCATTCGGCCCGATCAGCGTGACGACTTCACCCTGCTGAAGCTCGAAGGAGACGCCTCTAAGGACCTTCTGCTTGCCGTAACTGACGTTGAGATCGGAGACATCAAGCATGCTTCTTGCCCAAATAGGCTTCGACGACTGCCTCGTTGGCTAGAACGTCCACGGTCTTGCCGGTGGCGATGACCGCGCCGTGATGAAGTGCAATCGACCGATCCGCCAGCCGGCCCAGGAACCCGACCTTGTGATCAATGATGCAGAGCGTCACCCCGTGCGTTCGCAAATCGCGCAGCACCGCGTCGAGGTTCATGATCTCGTCGTGGCCAAGACCCGAGGCCGGCTCGTCGAGCAACAGCAACTCCGGCTCACAGACCATTCCCATCGCCACGCCCAACATCTTCTCACCGCCATAGGACAGAGCCCCAGCCTCTTCGTTCCGCTTGTCGGCCAGCCTGCACAGTTCGAGCATCTGGTCGATCTTGCGAGTCAACGTACCGTTCAGTGCAGCGGGCATACCTCCGAACAATGTCCACAGGCGACCGAAGCCCAACGTGCGTTTGATGTGGAGGTGACACGCAATGCGCATGTGCTCGGCGACAGTCAGCTCTGGAAACAGTTGCGGATTCTGAAACGTCTTCACCAATCCGTGCTGCGCGACTTCAAACGGCGGAAGCGCGCTGATATCCTCGCCTTTCCAGAGAATACTGCCCTGTGTCGGCTGGAGAATTCCCGCGATCAGACTGAGCGTCGTGGTCTTCCCGGAGCCGTTGGGCCCGAAGATCCCGATGATTTCGCCCCGCTCGATTCCGAAGGAGACATTCGAAACGGCCGTCAGGCCGCCGAACCGCTTGGTCAGATTCCGGATATCAAGCAGCATTTCTTTTGCTCCCAATCAGGCCCACGATGCCCTTCGGCATGACCAGGATGACAAAGACCAGAATCGAACCGTAGAGCGCGATGCGGAGCTCCGCGCTCAACTCGATGACGTGCGGAAGCGCTGTCAACACGAACGCGCCGATCACGGGCCCGATCAGCGACCCAACCCCGCCGAGCAGAACCATCGCAATAATGTCAAGCCCGAGCGGTATCGAGAGATAGTGCGGCTCAACGAAACCTGAATAAAACCCATAGAAAGCTCCAACCAAGCCTGCGAGCGCGCTTCCAATCGCAAAGCTCAGTAGTTTGTACTTGAAAACATCAATACCCAGGGTTTCGCCTAGCTGGTCATTCAGGCGGATCGCCGCAAGGCAGCGTCCGATCCACGATGAAAGGACCCCTTGGCAGACAACATACACGATAACCAACAGCGCCAGCGTCAGGTAGTACCAGGCAACCCCGCCCGAAATCGCAACGTTGCCAATCGGCGTCCAGAGGCTCGGCTTGTCGACAACGGTGATGCCGAGTGAGCCGTTCGTCATTCCGTTCCAGTTCAGTATGATCAGCCGCAGCACCTCCGAAAACGCCATCGTGACGACGGCGAAATAGAATTCCTTCAGCTTGAATCGGAAACAGATCGTTCCAACGATCAGCGACAGGACGAAAACGACGGCCAGAGCCGGCGCTATGGCCAACCAAAAATTCCACCCGAACGTCGTGACGAGGATCGTGACGATATAGGCCGACATGCCGAACGATGCGGCATGGAACATCGACAACTGGCCAGTGAATCCAAATATCAGATTGAAGCTCACGGCCAGAGATGCGGCCATGAAGGCGTAAATCGCAATGGCAAGAACCGAAGCGCTATGAGCTGTGAGCGGCGCCAGGAGCGCGACGAGCAATCCGACGGCGATCGCATATCTCATGGCCGATCTCCAAAGAGGCCAGCCGGACGAACGAGGAGAATCGCGATCAGGAAGACGAGCCCGTAGGCGTCGCGGAAGGCGGATGGAAGGAAGACGGAGCCTATGTTCTCGCTGATACCGAGAATGATGCCGCCGCCCAGCGCTCCAATGACGCTGCCGACACCTGCAAGGATCGCAGCTTCCACCGCCTTCAGGATGTATCCGGAGCCGATCGTCGGCTCGATGGAGTACATGCTGGCGTAGAGTCCCCCACCAAGGCCTGCGAGCGCTGTCGAGTACACGACGACGATCGTCTGCAGCCGTCCGGTGTGAACCCCCATCAGCGCAGCGGCCTCGGGATTCTGCGCATAAGAGAACGCCGCACGGCCAAGCCAGGTGCGTGTCAACGCGACATAAGTGCCGAATATCACGGCCAGGAAGACGACGCAGACAACGACCTTGATCTTGGGAAGGACAATCCCCGCGATGTTCAACGCGCCAGGCAGCACGTAAGTGAGGTCCTTCGGCGTCGTGGTGAAGGCCGCCAGCACGAGCGCCTCGAATACCGAGATCATGCCGATCGACACAAGAAGGCCATTGACGAGATTGCCGCGCGTGAACTGAAACAGCGCACGATCCGAGACGTAACCGACGACGCTGACGGCGCCGACGGCACCAAGCACGGCCAATGCATATGGCCAGCCGAGTACGTCGTAGAAATACCACGTTGCGTAGGCGCCGAGCATCATGAAGGCGCCTAACGCGAAATTCACAATGCCGGTCAAACCGAAAGTGAGCGTCACGCCGAGCGCGATGATGCCGTAGAGCGAGCCGACGATCACGCCGTTGAGCATCTGCCCGATAATTAGCTGCGACATGGATACTGTGTCCGTTGGGAGAACGGGCCGGGGCAAGTGCCCCTCCCTCACCGATGGAATGGCCTTCCCGGACGAGCATTCCGGGAAAGCCGAAGCGCGACAATCTCAGCTATTCTTTGGTCGGGTCGTATTTGACGATTTCAATCGAACCGCCCTTGCGCACATGCACGACGTCGAACCCGAACACCGCCTCCCCGGTCTTGTCGTATCGGATCTTCCACAACCCGTCGTAAGTCATGGCCAGCAACGTGGACCGGATCTTGGAAATGTCGTCGACCGTACCTGCGCTCTGCATCGCCTGGACGAGCATGTAGACATGGTCGTAGCAGGACGACGAGCACAGAGGCGCCTGATCGTAGGGGAATTCCCGATTGAAAGTCTTCTTGTAACTCTCGATGAACGCCTTGACCTTCGGCTCGCTCTTTTCCGCTTCCTCGAAGTACTTCGGAACGTAGGCTACGTAGTCCGCGATGGCGTCCTTGTTCTTGAGCGCGGGCCCGATCGAGCCACGAACCAGGAAAAAGCGGTTCGCGAAGCCGGATTCGGTCGCCTGCCGCACGATGTCGTAGAGCACCGCATCCGAATAGCCGGGGAAGAGAATATCGGGCTTCCCGGCGGCGAGTTTCGCAAGTACCGCACTGAAGTCCTTCGTGCCCGGTTCAAAGAGTTCGACCTGAAGCTCGATGCCGGCAGTCTTGAACAGCCCCGTATAGATGTCGACGGCGGTTTTACCGAAGGCATCGTTCTGGAACAGCATCGCCACCTTCTTGGTGTTCAGCTTCTTCAGGTAGTCGACCATCAACTGGCCGAACCCGGCCGAACCCGCATCCCAATTCCAGGTGCGCAACAGATAGTCGTGATCCGGTTTTCCAAGCGCGGCATGGGCCGATGTGGCTCCTGAAAACAGCAGGAACTTGCCGTTGTTCTGGTTCGCGATCGGTTCAATGGCGTTGAAGATATTGGTCAGGAATGGACCGAAGACGAAGCGAACCTTGTCTTCCATCATCTTGCGAAACTGAACCGTCGCCTCGCGCGGCTCGCCACGGGTATCCGCCTGGATCAATTCGAGCCTGTAGGTCTTGTCGCCGACCTTGAAGCCGCCCTTGGCGTTGATCTCCTCGACGGCGACCTTGGTGCCTTGCGCCGACATCCATCCATAAGTGGCGGTGGCGCCCGTTAGAGCCTCGATCTGACCGATCTTGACAACATCTTGCGCGCGAACAGCCGGCGCCGCGAGCAGGCTGCACGCCATCAATCCTGTGAGCAGAAATCCTCTTGACCCGAGCACGTCTCTCTCCCTGACGATATTTGTATTATCTCACTAACGTACTAGTAATATCTTACGGGCCAAGCGTCAAGCCTGGCGGCCTCGTTCGCATGCCGAGCGACCGAAGAGCAGTCGGCTAAGGCTGTCGGAGAAAGGTCGCGGGAACGGCGACGGACAACAAACCGGTATAGATCAGGCGCTGCTCGGTTGACTGGTGCTTGCGAGTTCTTCAATACGACCCGGTGTACTGCAAAGGCTTAGACATCTTATGGGTAAGAAAGCTGCGATCGATGTCACAACAGAATCACAGGCCGATGCTGCGCATCGACGCCTGGAAGAGATGATTGTCACCTTGCAGCTTCCTCCTGGGAGCCACTGGTCCGAAGAGGGTCTTGCCGACAAGATCGGGATTGGCCGCACGCCGGTCCGCGAAGCAGTCAAGCGCCTGCAAGCAGACTATCTGGTCAGTATCTTGCCGCGGCACGGCTTGATGATCACCGAGATCAATCTCCATGAGCAGTTGCTCGTCATCGAATTCCGCAGGGAACTTGAGATTTTCATTTCCACACGAGCGGCACGAAGGATCATGGCTACCGATCGCGAGCGGCTCATTGCGGCGGCCAACGAAATCGATGCGGCCGGCAAGCAGGGTAATCTGGAAAAATACCTACGCGAGGTGTTCAATGCGAATCAGCTCATCGCGAAGGCGGCGGGCAATCCTTTTGCAGCCCGATCGATCTCACCGCTCCACGCGATGTCCCGGCGCTTCTACTACAAATATGAGTCCGACCTGCAGAACCTCGAAGCGATGGGTAAACTGCATGCCGAGCGGGCGCGCGCCGTCGCACGGCAGGACGAGAAGAAGGCGCTTGCCCACGCTACGGCCCTGATGGACCAGATCGAAGGCTACACGCGCAAGATCTTCGAGCGCGGGATCGGACTGGCGTAGCCTGATCGAATCAGTGTTTGGCGACCTTCAACTGGCCCTCGCCTGGCGAGGTATATCCAGGAAGAACGCCTCATCCATGAGCTTGAGGTCGTCCGCCACCTTCCATGGGGCGAATTCCATCTGATCGAGCACGTCGCGGCGAACATCGATCCCTGGCGCGACTTCGGTCAGGGTCAGGCCTTCGGCCGCGATCTCGAACACGGCGCGCTCGGTGATCACGCGGGCCGTCTGACCACGCTTTACACCATCGATCACGGAATAGGTAATGTGTTCGGCCTTATTGACGAATTTGCGTACCTTACCCTCTTTGATGATGCGCAGCTTTCCATCTGCGAATGCGACGTCGAGGCCGCCGGTGGTGAAAGTGCCCGTGAACACCAGCCGCTCCGCGTTTTCCGCGATATCGATGAAGCCGCCGGCGCCGGGATTTGCGGCACCGAATTTGGAAACGTTGACCAGACCACCCCGGTCGAATTGGGCAAAGGCCAGCGCTGCAAACCGGCAAAGACCGCCGTCGATGGCATCGAACTGGTAGACCCCGTCCAAGATCGCATCGGGATTGAGGTTGGCTGAGAACTGCCAACCGGACATCACGATGCCCCCGTAGGAACCGTGCTCGGTCGTGAACCAGTAGTCCTTGAGGCCACCGTTCTCGAACACCCCCTGCTCGGCCATCACCAAAGGTACATCGGCGGCAGCCCCGAAGCCGAAGATGGACAGTTCTCGCTTGCGGACTTCTTTCGCTGCACGCAACGCAACGACCTTGTCCGCCGACATCGGAATGGGCGGGAGCTGCGACAAGGGACGCCGTTCTCCGCCGAAGTAGGCTGGCTCGAACTTGACGTCAGTCGTCATCATCATCGACGGATCGACCACGACGGCGTCCACGAACATGCCGGGAATCCGCACCTCCGAAGCGGGCCGCGTTCCATGGGGTACCGCTCGGCGCACCTGAGCTATGACACGGCCACCATGCGCCTTGGCCGCAAGTATCAGCGCGATGTTGGAGGAGACGAGCGCCTCGTTCTCGAATGAGAGGTTGCCTTCCTCGTCCGCCGACGAGGCGTAGACAAAGACCGTGTCCAGCTTCCACGTCGGATAGAACAGATACGGTTGACCTTCGAAATCGATTCGCCGGACCAGATCATCTTGTGCGCGCTCGGTGAACTTGCCACCGCCGTTTTCGGGATCGATGTAGGTCCCGAGACCGATCCGTGTCATGTAACCGGGGCTGCGACGCGCAACTTCGCGAAGCCAATGCATGGTCGCTCCGATCGGCCACGAATAGGCTTCGATTCTGTTTTCACGGATCAAGCGCATCAACTCCGGGCGCTTGCCCGTCGTCGGATCGACCGGATTGATGTAGGATCCGCCGACGATGCGCTTCATCAAGCCTTCTTGCGCGACGTGATCCATTCCCCTGATGCCTTGGGCATCGCCCGTCCCGACAGGGAAATAGAACGTCAGATCTTTCGGACACGCCGTTTTGCGGAAACGTTCTCCGAGCGCTCTGAGCAGCGCATCCGGCGTCACCCAGCCGATTACACCGACGCAGCCGACAGTGGATCCGTCCGGGATCGAAGCGACCGCGGTCGCGGCATCAACAATCTTGCTCACGCTTTCACCATGAAACGTTCGAAGGTCTTGCGCGAGCTCGGCGTTTCGCAATTCAACGCGAACTCCCTGGATGCGACTTCATCCAGGCGCTCCGCATCCGCCATGATGAATGGTTCAAAGAATCGCTTGGTGGACGCGATCGCTTCCCGTGGCACCGCGGCGAGCCCGTCGGCCACACTGATCGAATGCTCGAGCGCCGCACCCGGCTCGACCACATCGTCAACCAGTCCAATACGAGCCGCTTCGACACCGTCGATCGGCGCAGCACCCCAGGTCAAACGGCGCGCTCGAACGGGTCCAGTTCGCGCCAGCAGCGCTGCCAGCCCCCAGGGAGGCAGCCAGCCGTTTGGCGCCTCGGGCAAATGCCAGCGCGCCGTCGAGGCACTGACGACGATGTCGCAGGATGCGGCAAGGATAAAGCCGCCGCCAAGTGCATACCCCTCCACGGCGGCGATGACCGGCTTTGCGCGATAACCAATGGCACGCGCGAATGCAGCCGTCTCCGACTCATGCTTGCACATATCCGCTATCGATAGACCAGCCAGTTCCTTCAGGTCGCTCCCGGCGCAGAATGCCGGCGCCGCACCGGTCAACACGACCGCCCTTACCGCATCGTTCTGTTCGGCACCGGATAGCGCCTCCCCGAGCTCTCGCATCAACTGAGACCCCAACGCATTGCGGCGCTCAGGACGATTTATTGTGACGATCGCAATCGCCCCATTGATTTCAAATTTGATCATTTCGGGATTGTCCTCATCCAATGCGTGCGCCGTCCGCGTTGACCGCGGCTCTGACGTCCTTGCCGTCGATAGCGCGGGGCAGCACGTTCTCGCGAACTGCAATCGCCGCGGCGAGACCTATTGCGTGACCATAGGAAAAGCATTGCGCGGTCACGCGTGCCGAGGCCACGGCCTCATGTTCTGCCGACAAGCACCGACCCGCGACCAGCAGCGCCTCGCCACGCTCGGGGACGAAGCATCCGTAAGGCACTTCGTAATAGTCATTCAGCAGCCACTCTACCCTGGGTTTGTCTCCCGAGTGCAACTCGATCGGCCAGGGCGACACGGCGATGCCGTCGGCGAACTTGGCACCTCCAACGACGTCTGAATTCGCGAGCGTCTTCACACCTGACACCTGACGCGTCTGACGCACGCCGACCTGAACGCCGGTGTCATTCAGGAAAGCGCTCTCGCAACCGACCAGATTGTCACGGAAGAAGCGCGCATATTCACGAGCCTGCAGCCGACCTTCGATTTCCGCGTCGGTAAAGTCCTGGTAAGAAAGCGTGTTCAGCTCTCGGCCATCGGGCCCGATCACCCGCGTGCAATTGCACAGTAGCTCTCCCGGACGAGTGGTAGGAAACAACCAGATCTTGGCGCGTGGGAGCTTGTAGTCGCCGGCATTATGCTTGGCTCGGATCATCGCGGAGACCTTCTCCGGCATGATCGTGTCCACGCCGTATTCGCCGACAAAGCGGTCGACATCGACTCCCGTCATACGGAAGATCATCGTCGGATTTTGCACCGCTCCGTTGTCGCCGATGAAACTCGGCAGTCCCGCCATCGCGACCACGTCGGCATCGCCGCTCGCGTCGATCACGACCTTCGCGCGTGCATCCACCGGCCCCTGCTTGGTCCAGATGCCAAGTCCTTCGACCTTGTCGCCTTCCATCCGCACGGACTGGGCGACGGCATGGAAGATGACGCGAACGCCTGCCTCCCGCAGCATCGCGTCGGCAGCCTCACGCCACACCAGCGGATCGTGGACGCGAGCCCATGTCTTGCCGTAGAGCAATGGCTCGCCCAACCCTCCCATCGCCTCAAGCCGACGGCAAAACTCGTCGGCAAAGCCGAAAACGACCTGTTGCGGGCCCACCGCAACATTGTTTGTCGCTTCGTAAAGACCGCAGACAGTGCCCGAGAGCCCGGCGACGGCACCGCCGCCACAGAATCCGTAGCGCTCGACCAGCGTAACGCTCAGCCCCTTGCGCGCCGAGGCGATAGCTGCCGCAACACCGGCTGCTCCGCCCCCGACAATCAAGACATCGCTATCAACTCGAATGGAACCGCGAGCGTCCAACCTTCATTCCTTTTAGTATAGTAGTGATGTATTACAAATATCTCAATGGTCCGGCCGTTGCAAGACGCGCGAATGCAAAAACCGGGAAATTCAGAAAGGTCGCGCATGGCGACACGGGGGGCGGTGACACGACTTGGACGACGTGGGCAGCCGCAGCTCGCGGCTCACTCGCTGGAAAACTGCGCCATCATTGCTTTTGCGCTTCTCAGGTCCGAAATCTCGAACCCCTCGGTGAACTTTCCGTACACGGAGGCAAGGATGTGGTGCGCGTTGGCAGGACGGTCCTGAGTGGCTCTCAATCGCGCAAAACTGATTGCCGTCCTCAACTCCCAAAACAGCGCGCCCTGGCTGCGCGCCACCTGGAGCGACTTGTCGAAGGACTGCTCGGCGGCGACAACCGAACCACGTTCACCGGCGTGGAGCAGCAGCTCGCCTTTGATGCGCAACAGCTCGGCCTGGTACCATTGCTCTTCCCTCGCCTCGCAACGCGCAAGCGCCTCATTGACGGCAATAAGCCCCTGCGCGGCGTCGCCTGCCTCGCCGAGACAGATCGCCAATTCGCCAAGAGGAAGCAGGAAGCGCGGCAAAAACCGCGCCTCGCCCGCCAGCTCGAGCGCTTTCCGCAGCACCGGCAATCCCGTGGCAACGCCGCCGCGCTTAGCCATCACCATGCCTCTGAAGGCGCGGGCCCACAAATTCCACAGGCGGATCGGGTGCCGCTCGGTATGCTCGATCAACAGTGCACAGTAGCGTTCCGCCGCATCGAGGTCGCCGGCAAGGAAAGTGATCGGGCAGGCGCCCTGCCCCAGCACGCTGCAGAACGTCAGCGCGTGGCCGCTCGCTCGGCCTTCCTCGATGTTGTGTTCGACCACGCGCAAGGCCCGGTCGGCTAGCCCGATGAGCCACAGGATGCGAGCCTGGAAATAGTGCGCCGATACTCTTAGGTCGAAGCGAAAGCGGATCACCTGCGGCTTTGGCGATAGATCCGAAAGGCGCGACAAGGTCCGCGTGATGTAATGATGCGCGAGGTTCTGGTCGCCGAGGTAGTGCAGCGTGGTAGCCAGCAGCCGATCGGCCATCATCAGGTCGACGGAGTTGCTCGAGCCACCTGCGATTTCGGCGAAGCGGTGCGCAAACTCCAGCGCCTTGCGAAATTCTCCGTTGTTGAACTGATCGATGCACAGTCCCCACAGCGCGCGCAGCAAATAATCGGCGTCGCCGAGTTGCTCTGCGAGTTGCAACGCCAAGGCCCAGGCGGGACCGGCCTCGCGGGCCCTACCGACGCCATACATCAGCGACCAGGCGTGTGCGGCCGAAAGCTGCATGCGCAGGCGCAATGCTTCCGGGCAAGCTTCATCGATCCTTGCCAGCGCCAACTCGGTGCGCTCGCGGCACTCCGCGAGCAGCGACAGTTGTACCCAGAGCGGCACCGCGGCCGCGGTCAATGCCACGCCAGTCTGCGCATCGCCGCTGGGGGAGAATGCCCAATCAAGGCTGGCACGCACGTTGTCGATATGCCGGCCGTAAATGGCAAGCCACTCCGCCTGCGGCTTCAGCTCGCTTTCGGCTTCTGCATTGGCGAAGAAGACGCGATAATATTGCGCGTGACGGCGCGCTGCATCGAAATATTCCCCTGAGCCATGCAGCTTTTCCAGCGCGTAAGCGCGCGTCGTATCCAGCAGGCGGTAGTGCGGCCGGTCGCCACGAATGTCGGCGACGGCAAGGGATTTTGCGACCAGATTGGCGAGGTGGTCGGTGACTTCGTCCCTCTCGTGATCGCCGGCAACCGCAATCACTGCGTCGAGCAGGAAATCGCCGGCGAAGATGCCGAGCCGCCGCAGGACCCGCGCCTCCGCCTCCGGCAGCAGGTCATAGCTCCAGTCGAGCGTCGCGCGCAGCGTTTGCTGCCGGGGCAGCGCAGTGCGCCGGCCCGTCGTGAGGAATTTAAATCTGTCGTCCAGAAGCGCCGCGATCTTGGGCGGGCCAAGCATCGCCGCGCGTGCCGCGGCAAACTCAATGGCGAGCGGAATGCCGTCGAGCCGGCGGCAAATAGCGGCGATGGCGCCAAGATTCTCCTCGTCGCGCTCGAAGCTAGAACCCTGCGCCTTCGCCCTGGTCATGAACAGTTCGACTGCGGTGTGTTCAAAGATGGCGTCCGGTGCGAGCAGAGGCTCAGGCGGCACTTCCAGTGGAGGCACGCGATAGACATGTTCGCCATTGATACGCAGGGCCTCGCGGCTGGTCGCGATAATGGTCGTACCGGGGCAGCGGCTGACGATCGTCTCGGTCAGCCTGGCTACGGCACCAATGACATGCTCGCAATTGTCGAAAACGACCAGCAACTCTCGCGCTCCGATGGCACGCGCGATGGCCTCCGCGCAGATATCTTCACCTTCCAGTTTGATGCCGAGCACGCCGGCAACCGCTGAAGGCACGAGTTCGGGATTTGAAAGCGAGGCCAGTTCGATGAGGAACCGGTCGGCCGTCAGTCCGGCCGGCGGCGACCTGGCCGCCTGCAGCGCCAGCGCTGTCTTGCCGATCCCGCCGGGCCCGACGAGACTCACGACTCGATAGGCCGACAGAAGCTCCCACAGGTGAGCGATCGCCGTAGCGCGGCCGATGAGATTGAACGTCGCGGCCGGAATGTTGGTCGACGGCGACAGTTCAGGCGCAGCCGGCTGAGCCGGCGCATCGACATGCCGGATCTGCCATGGTCCCAGAAGGCGATATCCCCGGCCGACCGTCGTGGCCAGCATGTCGCGATCCGAACCGAGGGCCTTGCGGATCGCCGCGATGTGCACACGAAGCGCGCCCTCCTCGACGAATACCCCCCGCCAGACCCGCTTGGTCAAATCACTCTTGGGAACCAGTTCGCCTTCTGCCTGGACCAATTCCGCAATGATCTCAAAGGCCCGTCCACCCAACGGCACGGGCACTCCCTGAGAGCGCAATTCCCGTCTGGCAAGATCGATTTCCCATCCCGCGCATGCATAGATGGGGCGCAGGCCTGATGCGGCCGTCATTTAGAGAAGCCCCAAGCAGTTGGTAAATTTCCACCCAGGCGATCAGCCTATCATCAGCCCAATCGAAAGAAACCAACCCAGGCGAGAACCAAGCGAGGACTATGCCGCGCCCGCTTCGCCTGCAGTCTGCCGCACGGGATCGGTTCAGCCTTTTCAAGAACGGAAGCAGGCGCCTGATGAAAACTCCGCGCGCGGCGCATACGTCGACTAGCTATCGCACCGCACAACGGCATCCGCGTACGTGGTCCACGGCCATTGAGGTTCCTGGCGGAACCCCATATCTTTGACAAGGGAGTCCTTGCCGTGCAGACCGTAAAGGCGGCCCTCGTTGCGGCGATTGCAATCGTCGCTCTGGTTGTCTCCCTCCTTCCCGGCTTAGCGGAGGAGAACCGCAGTCTTGCACTGACCATTTCGCTCGACGGGGCTATCGGACCGGCGTCGGCAAGTTACGTGAAGGACGCTCTGGCCAAGGCATCCGAACGACGCGCGGACATTGTCATTCTGCGTCTGAATACACCGGGCGGTCTCACCACCAGCATGCGCGAGATCATCTCGGATGTGATCGCTTCGCCCGTTCCTGTCGTAGGTTACGTAGCTCCCTCCGGAGCCCATGCCGCAAGCGCCGGGACCTATATTCTCTACGCGACCCATATCGCGGCAATGGCGCCGGGCACCAATATCGGTGCCGCGACGCCAGTACAGATTGGCGGTCCGATACCGGGCCTGCCGGGCGGTACTCCGGACAAGGACGGCAAAGACAAGAAGGATAGCGACCACCAGCCCGAGCCAAAGGATGCGATGACGGCAAAGGTGACGAATGATGCCGTCGCCCTCATCCGCAGCCTCGCCGAACTGCGCGGCCACAATGCTGACTGGGCCGAGAAGGCGGTGCGCGAGGCCGCGACCCTCTCCGCCAACGGCGCGTTGCAGGACCATGTCATCGATCTCATCGCACGCGATCCGGCCGAACTGCTCGCGAAGGTCGATGGTCGCGTCGTCGAGGTTGCAAGTGGCAAGACACAACGTCTGGCGACGAAAGACGCGGTCGTCGAAATAATCGATCCCGGATGGATCTCCCGGTTCCTGGCGGTCATCACTGATCCCAACGTCGCGTTCATTCTCCTGATGGTTGGCGTCTACGGGCTCATCTTCGAATTCATGTCCCCCGGCACGGTCGCCCCCGGAGTCGTCGGCACGATCTGCCTGCTGCTGGGCCTTTACGCCCTCAATTTGCTGCCGATCAGCTACGCCGGCCTCGCCTTGATGCTGGTCGGGATCGCGCTTCTTGCCTTCGAGGCCTTCAACCCGACGGTCGTGATCGGGCTCGGCGGAGTCATCGCCTTTGTACTGGGAGCGGTCATGCTCTTCAGGGTCGAAGCGCCCGGCTACCGACTCTCGTGGTGGCTCATCGCCGTCGTGACGGCGACGTTCATCGGCTTTGTTCTCGTCGTGCTCGGCTCGCTTCGGCGCGCTCGCACCGGTCCCGTGCGGGTCGGCGCGCAAGCCATGCGAGGCCTGTCCGCCAAGGTCCTCGATTGGTCCGAGAATGAAGGTCATGTCTTCACGCACGGCGAGCGATGGCAAGCACGCGGCACCGAAACCTTCAGGCCGGGTGAGATGGTTGAGGTCGCCAACATCGTCGATCTGACGCTGGTGGTGCGGCGCGCGCCAGTCCGGACCGGCGAAGGAGGGAAATCATGATGCTTGATTACTTGACCTATGCAGCGCTTGTGCTGGTCGTCATCCTTTTCTTGACCCAGGCCATTCGCATCCTGCGGGAATATGAGCGCGGCGTCATCTTCACGCTCGGCCGTTTCACCGGAGTGAAGGGCCCGGGCCTCATCATCCTCATTCCGGCCGTGCAGCAACTCGTGAAGGTGGATCTCAGAGTGATGGTGCAGGTCGTGCCGCCCCAGGACGTGATTTCGCGCGACAACGTCTCGGTCAAGGTCAATGCCGTTCTCTACTTTCGCATCGTCGATCCTGAGCGCGCGATCATCAAGGTCGGCGATTACATGGCCGCGACCAGCCAGCTCGCACAAACCACGCTGCGCTCGGTACTCGGCAAGCACGAACTTGACGAGATGCTGGCAGAACGCGACAGGTTAAACGCCGACATCCAGGAGATCCTCGACAAGCAGACCGATGTGTGGGGCATCAAGGTGACTGGAATCGAGATCAAGGATGTCGATATCAACGAAACCATGGTGCGCGCAATCGCCAAGCAGGCCGAAGCGGAACGGCTGCGACGCGCCAAAGTGATCAATGCGATGGGCGAACAGCAGGCCGCCGAGAAGCTCGTCGAGGCCGGCCGGATCCTCGCACAGGAGCCGCAGGCGATGCAGCTACGCTATTTCGCGGCGCTGCACGACATCGCGGGCGAACGGTCCTCGACCGTGGTCTTTCCGCTCCCGATGAATCTGTTTGACCACCTTACTCGGCGGGAGTCAGCGTGATCTGGCCGTTTTCCTGATGGGGTACCGATCGTGTGAGGCAAGCGCGAGGATGATTGTTTCCCAAGATCATCGCGCTTTAGGCTCGACGGCAGGCTCCAGGCTGCGCAGCCAGGCAAGTCGGGCGATGGCACGCTCGGCCAGCATCTGCAGAAGCTCAAGACGCGCCGGATCGTCCGAGCGTTCGGCACCGTCGAGATAGGCGTCGGTCAGAGCCTCGGCGATGGCCTGGGCATCAGTTGCCTGCAGCAGCGCCGGAGGAAAGGATCCGAATCCGGCGGCGCGGGCCGACATCAGTTCGGCCTCTTCGCGAAGCTCGCGAGCGCGGCTCTGCGAACGTGCCAGGAGTCGCGCCTCGAGGTCCGCAAGCCGCACAGCCAGACGAGTTTCCAATGCGCCGGCATCCACGCGAGCTGCCGCGTCAGCGGCCCCCTCGCCCGCGCGCTCCTTGTGCTCAAGATGATAGGCGCTGCGGCGTTCCTTGCGCAGGGTCGCCACATGCGCAAGCTCCTCCCGTGCCATGGCTTCAGCGGCCTTCCTGATCTCGGGATCCGCGGTGAAGGCCGCGACATAAGACCAGAAGGCAAATGCGCGCTCTTCATTGCGCACCGCCATCGCCAGGGCTCGATAAGGTGTCGTCAGCCGCGACGCCTTGATCTCCGCCATGGTCTCGGCATCGAAAGTCTCCGGCGCATCCCAGCGTACGAGTGCCGGATCAGGCGCTTTGCCACGGCGCGACAGCGACCAGCGTGTCACACTATCGACATGCTCGCGCTCGGCGGCCGCAAGCTGCGCGAAGACTGCTGCAAGATCATCTCTGTCCTGCGCCCGCATCTCTTCGGCAAGCTCCGAATAGCGATCCGCGGCCTCCTTCTCCATCGCATTGGCAAGAGCGAACAGCTCATCCAGCGACTGCAAGGTTCCCGCCGGCTCGTCTTTCAAAAGCAATGCTCGCGTCAGCAGCATGAGCCACCTGCATAGCTGTGTTTGATCCAGAACAAACTCACTTGTCTCGGTTACGACTAGACAGCCGGTCTGAACAGGAGTCAAACTTTCGGTGGTTGGATCGGGGATCCCTTTAGGGTTGTCAGCGCCGACGCCCCCTTGTTCCAGTTCAGCGTGTCATGGCCCCCGACGAGCGGCCGCACTCGCGCTGGCCGTGATTGTCGCCGTCGGCATCATCTTCTGGACACGCGCGGCCCTCGCCGCGAGCGATCTCGCCACCTATCTGCCAAAAATCCACCCCGGCGACTTCTTCACAGGTGCGGATCGATTTGGTCCGCCGCAAGGAGACCCGCCGATCGTCCCCATCTATCGCGGCGACCAACTGCAGGGCTTTGTCTATCTAAACTCGGATTTCGCCAATTCGATCGGCTATTCCGGCAAGCCGATTCACATCCTGGTCGGCATCGATACTGATGGCATCGTCAGAGGCCTGAGGCTCGTCGACCACAAGGAGCCGATCGTCCTGATCGGAATTCCTGAGCCGCGCATCGTTGCCGCCGTGAACGGCCTGATCGGCAAGGATATGAGGCCGATCGCGCAAGGCTCGGAACGGCCGCCGCAGGTCGACATCGTCAGCGGCGCGACCGTGACCGTGCTGGTCATGGGCGACTGCATCGTACGCTCCGCGGTACGGCTGATCCGAACCGGACGAATTGGCGGCGGAAGCGCCGCCGCGGCGGCGGCATTGCCGCCCGTTACCAAGACGCTTGACCTCGGAAAGAGCGAGATTCGTGACTGGGCCAGCCTTGTCGGCGACGGCTCGGTGCGGCGGCTGCACCTGACGATCGGCGAGGTCAATGAAGCGTTCGCCAAATCAGGAAATGCGGCCGCCGCACAGAACCCTGAAGCAGGCGACGCTGGCGATACCTTCATCGATCTCTATGTCGCGCTTGCCAGCGCCCCGACGATCGGCCGCAGCCTGCTTGGCGACGACGGCTATGAGCGGCTGAAGGAGCGCCTGCAACCGGGACAGCAGGCGATCATGATCGCCGGCGAAGGCCTCTATTCTTTCAAGGGTTCGGCTTATGTGCGCGGCGGCATTTTCGACCGCGTCGAAATCCTTCAGGAAGGCTCCAGCACCCGCTTCCGCGACCGGAATCATACCCGCCTGGGCGCGCTCGCCGCCGACGGCGCGCCGGACTTCCACGAAATCGGATTGTTCGTCACGCCGCCCGAATTCACGCTCGATCCGACCCAGCCCTGGGAACTGCAACTGCTCGTGCAGAGAAACGTCGGCAGCCGCGACAAGGCGTTTCTCACCTTCGATCTCGACTACAATCTGCCCAATCGCTACCTGCGATCCGAGCAACATGCGGTGACGGTGCCGTCCAGCCCACCTGCGCCCGCAAGGCAGACGTCCGTCCCCTCCGCACAGATTTCCCTGCCAACGGATGCTGACGAAGAGCCGCTATGGATGCGGATCTGGCGCTCGCAGCCGGCCTCGATCGCGATCACGGCGATAGCGTTGATTGCACTGACCGCCATCTTCTTCTTTCAGAACATCCTGGTGCGACGACCGACGCTCTACACCTGGGTTCGCCGGAGTTATCTCGCCTTTGTGCTGATCTGGCTTGGCTGGTACGCCAACGCGCAGCTCTCCGTCGTCAACGTGGTGACCTTCACCAGCGCGCTGGTGACGGGCTTTCACTGGGAGTTCTTTCTCGCCGCACCGCTGATCTTTATTCTCTGGTCGGCAACCGCCGCCGCGCTTCTGTTCTGGGGACGCGGTCCGTTCTGCGGATGGCTGTGCCCGTTCGGCGCGCTGCAGGAGCTGACCAACACGGTCGCGAAATGGCTCAAGGTACCGCAGATCACGGTGCCCTGGGGCCTTCACGAACGTCTCTGGCCGATCAAGTACATCATCTTCCTCGCCGTGTTCGGTCTGTCGCTCTACTCCGTTGCGCTCGCAGAGACCTTCGCGGAAGTCGAACCGTTCAAGACCGCGATCATCCTGAAATTCGCGCGCGGCTGGCCGTTTGTCGCCTATGCGGGCGCCCTGCTCTTCATCGGCCTGTTCATCGAACGCTTCTTCTGCCGCTACCTCTGCCCGCTCGGCGCTGCACTTGCGATCCCCGGACGCATCCGGACCTTCGAGTGGCTGCGCCGCTGGAAAGAGTGCGGCTCGCCCTGCCAGCGCTGCGCCAAGGATTGTCCGGTGCAATCGATCCATCCTGAAGGGCACATCAACGTCAACGAGTGCATCTACTGCATGCACTGCCAGGAGCTCTACTACGACGACCAGCGCTGCCCGCACATGATCCAAGTGCGGCTCAAGCGCGAGAAATTCCAGGCCATGTCATCGCCCTCGATGCGCGCGGGCGGAAGCGGACCGAAGACGGTCATCACGCATGCCGGAAAGCCGGTGCTCGCCGCCGCGCACTCACAAGCTCCAACCAGCCGTTCACACAAAGGAGACGAACATGGCTAGTGAGAAACATGACGATGACAAGTCGACGGCGATCAGCCGTCGTCAGATGGTAGGAACAGCAGCGATCGGCGCTGCCGGCATCGCCGGTGGACTGAGCATCGGCAGGGGTCTTGCACCCGAGCCGGCTGCGGCACAGACCAAGGCAGCACCGGCGCGCGCCGGTGGCCTGAAGTCGGAGATCGCGCCAGGCGAGCTCGATGAATATTACACGTTCTTTTCCAGCGGCCAGACCGGCGAGGTCCGCATCGTCGGCATGCCCTCGATGCGCGAATTGATGCGCATTCCCGTGTTCAACCGCTGCAGCGCGACTGGTTGGGGCCAGACCAACGAAAGCCGCAAGATCATGACCGAGGGTCTGATGCCGGAGACCCGCGAGCGGCTGAAAGACCGTCTCGGCATCTGGATGAACGGCGATTGCCATCATCCGCATATGTCGTTCACGAACGGGACTTATGACGGCCGCTACGTCTTCATCAACGACAAGGCAAATACCCGCCTGGCTCGCATTCGCACCGACATCATGAAGTGCGACAAGATCATCGAGATTCCCAACCAGTACACGATCCACGGCATGCGCCTGCAGAGATATCCGCGCACCGGATATGTGTTCTGTAACGGCGAGTACGAGGTGCCGCTGCCAAACGACGGCAAGGTGCTGGACGACAAAAGCAAATACTGGTCGATCTTCACCGCCGTTGATGGCGACACGATGAAGATCGCGTGGCAGGTGATGGTTGACGGCAACCTCGACAACACCGACGCCGACTACCAGGGCAAATATGCGTTCGCGACCTGCTACAACTCCGAGAAGGGCGTGACGCTGGCCGAAATGACCGCAAGCGAGCAGGACTGGGTCACCGTGTTCAACATCAAGCGGATCGAGGAGGCCGTCAAGAAAGGCGACTACAAGGAGATGAATGGCGTGCCCGTGATCGATGGGCGGCATGGTTCGCCTTGCACGCGCTACGTTCCCGTCTCCAACAGCCCGCACGGACTGAACGCCGCGCCCGACGGGATTCACGTCGTCGCCAACGGCAAACTGGCCCCGACGGTAAGCGTCTTGGACGTCCGCCTGCTCGATCAGCTGTTCGACGACAAGATCAAGCCGCGCGATGTCGTGGTCGCCGAGC
This sequence comes from Bradyrhizobium sp. Crot121, assembly GCF_059512385.1. Classification (NCBI taxonomy): domain Bacteria; kingdom Pseudomonadati; phylum Pseudomonadota; class Alphaproteobacteria; order Hyphomicrobiales; family Nitrobacteraceae; genus Bradyrhizobium; species Bradyrhizobium sp. Crot121. The sequence goes on from NZ_JCAMOR010000007.1 coordinate 59,575, forward strand.
CCGAACTCGGACTCGGACCGCTGCATACGGCCTTCGATGGCAGAGGCAACGCTTATACGACTCTGTTTCTCGACAGCCAGGTGGCTAAGTGGAACATCGATCAAGCCAAACGAGCGTTCAAGGGCGAGAAGGTCAACCCGATCATCCAGAAACTCGACGTGCAGTACCAGCCGGGTCACAACCATTCCTCGATGGGCGAGACCAAAGAGGCCGACGGAAAATGGCTGCTGTCGCTGAACAAGTTCTCCAAGGACCGCTTCCTCAACGTCGGTCCGCTCAAGCCGGAGAACGATCAGCTTATCGACATTTCGGGGGACCGCATGCGCCTCGTCCATGACGGCCCGAGTTTCGCGGAGCCGCATGACGCGGTGATCATTCATCGCTCGAAGCTCGACGGCCGCGTTCTCAGCATCTGGAAACGCGACGACCCGTTCTTCGAGGACGCGCGCAAGCAGGCGGTCGCCGACGGCGTCAAGCTCGAAAGCGACGCCAAAGTCGTCCGCGACGGCAACAAGGTGCGGGTCTACATGTACTCTGCTGCGCCCGCTTTCGCGCTCGACAAATTCGACGTCCAGCAAGGCGATGAGGTGACCGTCTACATCACCAATATCGATGACGTCGAGGACCTGACCCACGGCTTCTGCATCGTCAACTATGGCGTCAACATGGAGATCGACCCGCAGCAGACGTCGTCGGTGACGTTCGTCGCCGACAAGCCCGGCGTGTACTGGTACTTCTGCACCTGGTTCTGTCACGCCATGCACATGGAAATGCGCGGGCGCATGTTCGTGCACCCGCGAAACGCATGATGGAGCGGACAGCACACCATATGGCGTGCTTCGGGCTGGCGGCGCTTGCCGCCGCCAGCCTTGTCGTGCAGGCATCAGCAGCGCAGCTTGCGATTGCGCCGGACGTCAGCGACGTGCAGGCGGTGCTCGACCAGGCGGTGGACGGTGATGAAGTGCGCCTCTCCGCCGGCACCTATCGCGGACCGCTGCGGATCGCCCGCCGTATTACATTTGCCGGCGAAACCGGAGCTGTCATCGCGGGATCTCGCCAGGGCAGCGTCGTGACGGTCACCGCCCCCGGCGCCGTAGTGCGCGGCCTTGAAGTGCGCGGCTCCGGGCGTTCGCTCGAGACGATGGACTCCGGCATTTTTGTCGAGCAATCCGCGCGCGACGCCGTCATCGAGGACAATCTTCTCGAGGACAATCTGTTCGGCGTCTATGTCCACGGAGCTCCCGATGCCGTGGTTCGCCACAACCGCATTGCCGGCTTGCGCCAGATCCGCATCAGCGAGGCCGGCAACGGCGTGTCGGTGTGGAATGCCCCCGGGGCCAAGGTGATCGACAACGAAGTCCGCTATGGGCGCGACGGCATCTTCGTCATATCGAGCCGCAACAATGTGTTCAGCGGCAACCGCTTCAGCAACCTGCGCTTGGCGATCCACTACATGTACGCCAATGACGGCGAAGTCACCAACAACGTTTCGACCGGGAACACCATCGGCTTCGCATTCATGTTCTCGAACCGGCTCGTCGTTCGGGACAACGTTTCCGACCACGATCGCGATCGAGGCATGCTGTTCAACGCTGCGAACGGTTCGAAAATCCTCGGGAATGCCGTGATCGGCGGATTGCAGCCGGCCGAGCGCTGGGCGACTTCCGACAGCCGCGCGGAAGAAGGCATTTCGCAAGCGGACGCCGGCACCACCGCGCAGGCAAGCCAGACCAAGGCTCCACGCCTGGGCCCGGAAAAATGCGTATTCATCTACAACACCAACAACAATCGGCTGGAGAACAACTGGTTCGAAGGCTGCGAAATCGGCGTGCATTTCACCGCAGGTTCCGAAGGCAACGCCATCACCGGCAATGCGTTCGTCAACAACGTCAACCAGGTCAAGTATGCCGGCACCCGCTATCTCGACTGGTCGAAAAGCGGGCGCGGCAATTACTGGAGCGACAATCCGGCCTTCGATCTCAACGGCGACGGCATTGCCGATACGGCGTATCGGCCCAACGACCTGATCGACCGGGTGTTGTGGACCGCGCCTGCGGCCAAAGTTCTGATCAACAGTCCCGCCGTCCAGGCGATCCGGTGGGCGCAGGGACAATTTCCCGCGCTGCTGCCGGGTGGCGTCGTCGACAATCACCCGCTGATGTCGCCGCCAGCGCGCCGCAAGCTTGCGGAAGGAATTCGGCCATGAGCACGGTACGAATAACGGACGTCAGCAAACGGTATGGGCGCATCAATGCGGTGTCCGGCGCCTCGTTCGAGCTTGGCCAAGGCGAAATGGTCGCCTTGATCGGCCACAACGGTGCCGGCAAGACCACGCTGATGAAACTGATGCTGGGTTTGATTCACCCGACGCACGGCACGATCTGGGTTTTGGGCGAGGATCCCGCCGCTGGTCAGTTTTCGGCACGGCGCCGGCTTGGCTACCTGCCGGAAAACGTTTCCTTCGATGCAACGTTGACTGGCCGCGAGACGCAGCGGTTCTATGCTTGGCTGAAGCATGAGCCGATCGCAAAGGCGGAGCACCTGCTTGAGGTCGTCGGGCTCGGCGCAGCCGCGGACCGGCGCGTCGGCACATATTCGAAAGGCATGCGCCAGCGCCTCGGGCTGGCGCAAGCGCTGATCGGACGGCCGCAATTGCTGCTGCTCGACGAACCGACCACCGGTCTCGATCCGGAACTGCGCCAGACCTTCTATGACGCGATCCAGCGGCTTGCAGCCGAAGGCACCACGGTTCTGCTCTGCTCGCATGCGCTGACGGAGCTGGAGGAACGGGCGGGACGCGTGATCATCATGAACCGCGGGGTCAAGGTCGCCGATGGCTCGCTCGATGAGCTGAGGCGGCTGGCGCAACTGCCGACCCGGATCCGGCTGAAAATATCCGGCCTTGCTCCCGGCGAGATACCGGCCTGGTTACCCGCATCCGCTCCGCACCGGCGGCTCAACGGCCACGTTGTCGAGATCGATGCGGCACCGGAGCAAAAGATCGAACTATTGCGCCGCGTGACTGCAACCGACACCTCGGTCGAGGATATCGACGTGACGTCGCCGAACCTCGACGAACTCTACGCGCATTTCCTGCGATCGGCGGAGGGGCAGCGATGAATGCCGTTCTCACCATTATGGCCAAGGAAATCCGCCAGGCCGTTCGCAACCGCTGGGTGCTTGCTGCAACGCTGCTGCTGGCCGCCCTGGCGCTGTCGTTGACCTTCCTTGGCAGCGCGCCAAGCGGCAGCAATGTGGGCGCACGTCCGCTCGACGTGATCATCGTCAGCCTTTCTAGTCTTACGATCTTCCTGGTGCCACTGATTGCGCTTCTGATCTCGCACGATGCCATCGTCGGGGACATGGAACGTGGCACCATGCTCCTGCTCCTGAGCTACCCAGTCGCTCGCTGGCAGGTGCTGATCGGGAAATTCTGCGGACATCTCGCCGTGCTCGCCTTCGCGACCAGTCTCGGCTATGGGGCCGCGGTCGCTGCCTTGTTGGCGACAGGCAGTGACATGGATCGCGAGGGGCTGGCGGCGTTCATCGCAATGATCGGCTCCTCCGTGCTGCTGGGAGCGGTCTTCATTGCAATCGGTTATTGGGTCAGCGCGCAGGTGCGCGACCGCGGCACCGCCGCTGGCGTCTGTATCGGCCTGTGGCTGCTGCTCGTGCTGGTTTATGACATGGCGTTGCTCGGCCTCCTCGTCCTGGACAAGGGGCAGAACATGTCGGGTCCCGTTCTCAACACCTTGCTCCTCCTCAATCCGACTGACATCTACAGGCTCCTCAATTTGACCGGCTTTGCCAATGTCAGCGCGCTCTCGGGCATGGCGGGGCTTGCGGGCAGCGCGACATTGTCGGTCCCCGTCCTCGTGGCGGCGCTCGCGCTATGGACCTTTATTCCACTGACAGCCGCAAGCCTGTCCTTCTCCCGGAGGGAGCTATGAAGCGTGTTGCTGTTGTCCATGCGCTGCTCGCGCTGATCCTACTTGCAGGCTGCAACGAAAAACGGCAGGCCGCGCTGCCCCTGCCGCACGCGATGACGGCAGAGGCGATCGGCCGCTATTGCGGCATGAACGTGCTCGAGCACCCGGGGCCGAAGGGACAGATCCTGGTAGCCAGCCTGATCGAGCCGGTCTGGTTCTCCTCGGCGCGCGATGCCATCGCCTTCACGATGCTGCCGGACGAACCGAAGGACATCCAGGCCATCTATGTCTCCGACATGGCGAAGGCGGCGAGCTGGGACAAGCCCGGCGCGGATAATTGGGTCGAGGCGCGAAAGGCGCTGTTCGTGATCGGCAGCCGCGTCAAGAGCGGGATGGGCGGCCTCGAAGCCGTGCCGTTCTCGGACCGGGGCGCCGCCGAAAAGTTTGTCGCCGAAAATGGCGGGCACATCGTTGGCTTCAGCGAGGTGCCGCGGGATTACGTGCTGGGATCGAACGAGTCCAGCGCATCGACGGATGACAAGACGGCCGCGCCGGGCTCGACAAACTGAGGAGGAGTTCATGCCCGAGATGTTATCGCGCCGCCGCTTCATCCGTATCAGCGCCGCGGCGGCGGGCCTTTCTCTCGTCCCTTTCAGACGCGGGGCAAAGGCGGACACCAACCTCGTCACCTGGCGCGGCACGATGCTCGGCGCCATCGCCACCTTGAAGATCCATCACGAGCACCCGCGTGAAGCGGAACGCCTGATCGCGGTTGCCTGCTCGGAAGCGCGACGGCTCGAGCGGCTGTTCAGCCTCTACCGGGACGACTCCGCCCTGGTCGAGCTGAACCGGACGGGCGTGCTGGTCGATCCTCCTGCCGAACTCGTGGATCTCCTGGAAATCTCCCTGCGTTATGCGGAGCTGACCAACGGGGCGTTCGATCCGACCGTGCAGCCGTTGTGGCGCCTCTATGCCGATCACTTCTCGCGCGTCCACGCCGATCGCAACGGCCCTGCCCCGGCCGATGTGCAGCTCGCCCTCGCAAATGTGGGCTACCGCCGCCTTCACGTCAGCCGCGACCGCATTGCGATGCCGCGCGGTGCTGCGATCACTTTGAACGGCATCGCGCAAGGCTATGTCACAGACAGGATCGTCGACCTCCTGCGCGCGCAAGGTATCGCGCGCAGTCTCGTCGACATGGGCGAGAGCCGCGCCATCGGACCGCGTCCGGATGGACAGCCTTGGGAAATCGGGATTGCCGACTCCGATTCGGTAGGGGTCACCGCGACGGTCATTCCGATCGTCGACCGCGCGGTATCGACATCGGGCAGCTATGGCTTCTGTTTCGATGCCGATGGTCGCTTCAACCACCTGTTCGACCCGTCGAGCGGCGGCTGCGCCGGGCGCTACCGCAGCGTGACCACCATCGCCGCCGATGCGACTGCCGCCGATGCAATGTCCACCGCCTTCAGTCTCATGACGGAGCCGCGCATCCGATCACTGCTTATGCCCGCGAGGATCGAACGGGTACATCTCATCGATGCGCGCGGATATGCGTCTGATCTGGTCGCGTAAGACAACGCACCAGAAGACGGCTAGCCCTTTCGCCTCGGTTGCGCCGCCGATCTGGAACTATGATAAGCTCGGCATCCGTCACAAGCCCTCGCTCCATGGTGGTTGCGGCTGATGCGTCGCGTTTATCTTGTTCTTGGCTTTATTTTCGTCGCCACCGGTTTTGTCGGAGCACTCTTGCCGGTGCTCCCGACAACGCCGTTCCTTATTCTTGCCACGACCTGTTTCGCACGGTCCTCACCGCGGCTCGAGAATTGGCTTCTCTCCCATCCCCGCTTCGGGCCAGCCCTGCGTGCGTGGCATGAGCACGGCGCGATCCCCCTGAGGGCGAAGCTGCTGGCGCTTGCCGGCATGAGCGTTGGATTCCTGCTGTTCTGGATCGGAGCCGCGCCTGGCCCGATCCTGATGGCAAGCGTCGGAGTGCTGATGCTTACCGGTCTGGTCTACGTTTTCACCAGACCATCGGCTTGACTTGAACAGGCTGGTCGCGGCGCTCCCCAAGTATCACGCCCCAGGACCAACGCAGAGCTATTTCCCTACCAGCGGACATTGGCTTTCGGGGAGCGGACGGAACGATTCCTCGCCGGACATCTCAGCCAACACCTTATAGAAATCGCCGCGATATTTGGATTCGGCGGGGGACTTCACCTTCATCAGGTAGGTCTTGTGCATCACACGACCATCGACCCGGACTTCAACGTTCTTGTTGTAGAAGTCGTTCACTGGCATTTCCCGCATCTTCGCGGCAACAGCCCTGCCCTCATCGGTACCGGCCGCCTGCACGGCCTTCAAATAGTGCATCACCGAGGCATAAGTGCCGGCCGTGATCAGATTCGGGATAAAGCCGCCGGAGCGTTCCATGAAGCGCTTGGCCCAGGCCCGGGTCTCATCGTTAGCATCCCAATAGAATGACGTGGTCAGCGTCAAACCTTGGGCGACGTTAAGTCCAAGCCCCTCGATATCGTTGATATAGATCACCAGACTCGCCAGGTTTTGCCCGGACTGGACGACACCGAATTCGCGAGCCTGTTTGATGGCGGTCAGCAGATCGGCGCCTGACATCGCCAGTCCGATTTCCTTGGCTTTGGACGCCTGCGCCTGCAAGAGGAACGAGGAGAAGTCCGGCGAGCCAAAGGGAAAACGCACGCTGCCGACCACCTTGCCGCCGTTCGCCTCGACGAAGCGGCTCGCGTCATTCTGAAGAGAGTGACCGAAGGCATAGTCGCTGGTCAGGAAGAACCAGGAAGTGCCACCCTGTTTGGTCACTTGGCTGGCGGTGCCCTTGGCGAACGCGTATGTGTCGTAGCTCCACTGCGTCGTGGTCGCCGAACAGGCCTTTCCGGTGAGCTCTGTGGTCGCTGCGCCCGAGATCAGCAGGATCTTGTTGCGCGGACGCGCAATCTCCTGCGTCGCCAGCGCGACCGCAGAACCGGCAACGTCCGTGATCGCATCGACGCCTTCAGCGTCAAACCACTTGCGACTTAACGTAGAGGCGATATCAGCCTTGTTCTGATGATCCGCGGTGACGACGACGATCGGCTTGCCGAGAACCTTCCCTCCGAAGTCATCAACGGCCATCTGCGTGGCCTCGACCGAATGCTTGCCGACGAGATAGGCGAATCCGCCCGAGTGGTCCGTCAACACGCCAATTTTGACCACGTCGTCGGAGACCTGCGCGTACGCGCTAGCGGACGACGCCAGCACAGCCGCGACGACCATTCCCAGGCTTGATGTCTTCACAATCGTTCTTCCCTCTCCAATTTCGTTGTTTTCAGCGACTCACACGGCCAGCGCGATCCCGTCGTGTCCGGGATCGGCTCCGCCGTCGAGCTTGTCGCCATCGATGCGGATGCCGTGGACGGCCGCGAATCCGAACGTGTACGGACTGCGGATCACCTCATATCCCTCGGCCTCGAGCTGTCGGGTGGTGCGATGGATGATCCGATTTGAGACATCGATCGCGTTGCTGGTTGCCGAGAACCGCGGCGCGCTCACCGCTTCGGTCATGGTCATACCGAAATCGAGGACGTTGAGGATCGCCTGCAGCACACCCATTGCAATCTGGGTGGCGCCCGGAGCGCCAATCACCAGGTAAGGCTTGCCATCACGAAGAATGATCGAAGGGCATACCGAAGTGAAGCGCGCCTTGCCGGGCGCAATGCTACCCGCCCGGCCCGGCCGCGGATCGAACACAGCCATGCATCCGTTATAAAAGAAGCCAAGGCCATCGGTGATAACTCCGGAAGGCATTCCCAGCGAATGAGTCATGGTCACGCAATTGCCGTCGCGGTCGATGACCGAAACCTGGGTCGTGTCCTTCGACGGAAATCCGGAATTGAGACGCGGCACATCTGCTTTGATCCGCGCCGCGATGTCCTTTGCCATGGCGGCAGCGTAGTCCTTCGACACCAAGCGTGAAGTGGGAACGTCGACGAAGCCGGGATCGCCGATGAAGTTATCCTTGTCGATGGTCGCACGCTTCATGGCTTCGCATACGACGCGGAGATACTCGGCACTGTTATGTCCGATATCCGCCAGATCGAAACGCTCGAGCATATTGAGCATCTCGACGAGCATGAGGCCGCCGCCGGGCGGATTATTGGTGGTGACTTCGTAGCCGCGATATGTACTTCGCAGCGGATCGAGCCATTTTGGTTGATACGATGCGAGATCCTCAGCGGTGATTAGGCCGCCATGCTCCCGCATATCGCGTGCGATGCGCTGCGCCAGTTCACCCTTATAGAAAACGTCAGAGCCACCCTCGGCAATCAGGCGGAGCGTCTTGGCATAGTCCGGATTGCGCACGAGATCGCCCACGCGCTTCGGCGTGCCGTCGTCGCGACAATAGAGGCTTCGGCCGGACGGCGAGAACGCCAATCGTTCCACACCGGACGCACGCCCCATCGTGCCGGGATCGGACCAGAAAAACTCGACATGCGGCCGCACCATCCAGCCGCGCTCAGCCCACTCGATCGCTGGAGCCACAATGTCGCGCCACGGCAGCACACCGAATCTGGCGTGTGCCTCAAAATATGCTTTCAGCGACGCCGGGACGCAGGCCGATTGATAGCCGACGTCATTCACCTTGCCCTTGAGAATGAAGCCATAGCCGTCCCGCGCCTCGCCTTCGATCAGGTGTGCCCACATATCGGGTCGCGCAGCGGCCGGCGACGGGGCATGGAAGTCGAGATATTTGTGAAAATTCTGCGTCGGGAAGTAGATGCCGGCGCTCCCGAACCCGGCGATGCCGGTCATCAGCGGGTCCACCACGCCCTGCACGAGCGCGCACGCGATCGCTGCATCGATAGCGTTGCCGCCGGCCTGCAGCATCGTCGCCCCTGCCTCCGCCGCTTCGGCTTGTGCCGCGACGATCATCGCCTTCGCTTGGGGCATGTTTCCTCCGTTTCGTTTGACTGGTTCGGCCGCGGCAGCAGGGAACCACGGGCCGCGTCCCGCACGCGCGCCATTGCCTACCGACTTGGCAAATTGTATTCATGCCTGTCCAATACTAAATGGACGCCAATTGATAACCAAATGATATCAGTTCCCCAGATGATCCATCCCTCGCTTCACGCCAAGACGCAGTATTTCCTTGCGGTTGCGGAGACGCTGAGCTTCCGAAAAGCGGCTCAGATGTTGGGAATTGCTCAGCCGGCTCTCAGTCGCAGCATCCGGCACCTCGAGAGGCAGTTCGGCTTTCCTCTGTTTGAGCGCTCGACGCGTCATGTGGCGCTGACCCCTGCCGGCGAAACCCTCTATCGCGAAGCCGCCGAAGCGATGCGACGGTTAACACGTGCCTTTGCCCGCGCCGGCGCTGTGGCGCAGGGTCTCAGCGGCACGGTGATGGTCGGCTACTCTACGTTCGCCGCAACGGGCCCGATGTCGGATGTCATCATAGAGTTCCGCAAGAAGTGCCCGGAAGCTCAAGTCGGCCTACGATTGCTTGCATCATCGGAGCAATCCGAAGCGCTGAACGAAGGCACTATCGACCTCGGCTTCATGATGGCCAATGTGTCGTCGGGTCCGCAGAAGAGCATCCCCATCTCGCGCGAGCGGCTCATCGCGCTTGTCCCCGCCAGTCACGCCTGGGCCAAGCAACGATCGATAACGCTGCGACGCATGGCGACCGCGCCGATCGTGATCGGTACCGCCAGTCGATGGCGCGGCTTCAGGATGCTTGTCGACGATATGACGGCAGCGAAAGGAGTGACATTGAACGTTATCGAGGAGGCCGACGACTTGCCGGTGCTGCTTCAACTCGTACGATCGGGCTTCGGTTGCACGATTCTCGATGCGTCGTTTATTCCGACACTGCCACCGGGAATCAAGCCGCTCGAAATCAAAGATGCCAAAGCAACCCTGGATATCGCGCTGGCCTGGCGAGAGGACAACCTTTCCCCGCTAACCGCGCGGTTTATCGAGGTCGCGAGAGAACTGATCAGAAACCCGACGGCCTGATCCGAGGAGGCCCGTCGGCCATCGCCCAAAAGCGGGCCGACAAGCCTCCTGCAGGTCACTTCGTCTCAACTTCGTTGAAAGCGTCGCGAGCGTTGCGGAATGCGTCTATGCCGGCGGGCACGCCGCAATAGACGGCGACCTGTAGCAATATTTCCTTGATCTCGTCCTTGGTAAGTCCATTCTTCAGGGCGCCCTTGACGTGAAGCTTCAGTTCATGCGGCCGATTAAGCGCGCCGAGCATGGCCAGGTTGACGATCGAGCGAGTACGCCGATCGAGCCCGGGCCTTGTCCACAGCGCACCCCAGCAGAACTCGGTCGACCATTCCGCCATCGTCCGAGTGAATTCGTCGGCGCCTGCGATCGATTTGTTGACGTAGTCCTCGCCGAGCACTTCCTTGCGAACTTTGAGGCCCTTTTCGAACAACTCGCTTTTGCTCATAATCGTCCTTTCAGGTTTGGAGAGCGTTGCATCAAGTTGGAAACATCATCGAGCGCATCGATTTGCCGGACCGCCTCGATAACATCGTCCGGGTCCCAATCGCTTCCACCGGCCCGCACGCACGCGCGCAACTTCGCTTCGATATCGTGATCGGTGAGCGGATCGGCCAGACTGCCCCGTGGCGACGTGACGGTCTCAGTGAAGACTTCGCCCGTCACGAGGCGCACACTCACCCGCGCCGCGCCATCAGGCATCGTGTCGTCACGATCAGCCCTCACCTTCTGTCGCAACTGCACGACGTCAGGTCGGAACACCGTCTTGTGCGCAAATTCGCCAATGCCGGCCGCACCGATCAGTAAACCGCATGCCGCGCAATGATGGATACTCACGCGCGCGTCACGCTCGTTATGTACCGGCCGATTACCTCGCGCCAGCAACAACGCCGAGCCCTGCACCGTCACAGAATCGATTTGATCGGTTCGCTCACCGATCCGATCGCGAAGGCGGAAGCAAGCGTCGATGACGGCATGGAACACGATGCCGGCTGGATAGGGCTTGTAGGTATTTCTTGCGATCTCCCAGGTATTGCCGAGGCCACCAAGCAGACGGTCGAGATCGGGTTCGTCGCCCATGGTGCGCGCCCATCCGAGAGGCCCTTCGATGGCGCGGGGCGCGGCCGCATACCCCTGCTGAGCGAGCAGTGCGGCAAAAAGCCCGTTACGCGCGGCATTGCCGACGCTCACATTCTTGGCGGCGGTCGGCAGGTTCTCGACATTGCCTGCCGACTGGCTTGCGGCAATCCCGATCGCGTCGGCAATGCCGTCGGCCTGTAGTCTCAGCAGCTTTGCACAGGCGGCTGCCGCGCCAAATATCCCGCAGGTCGAGGTGATATGCCAGCCGCGCGCATAGTGGCGCGGCGAGACCGCATTGCCGATGCGGCACTCGACCTCGACGCCGAGGATGAAGGCCGTCAACACATCGCGTCCCGACAGTTTGCGCGCCTGCCCGAGTGCCAGCACCGGAGCTGCAACCGGCGCGGCCGGATGAATGATCGTTTCGGGATGGGTGTCGTCGAAGTCGAGCAGGTTGGCGGAGATGGCGTTGATGAATGACGCGCACAGGGCATCGAGCCGCTCGGAGCGGCCGATGATCGCGGAGGTCTGAGAGCCGCTGAACGGCGACAATGTCTGCAGGGCGGTCGTCACCGCCGGATCGTGGGCCGAACCCAGTGCGGTCGCGAAGAAGTTGAGAATGGACCGTTTGGCGTCGTGACCTTGCCTCGCGACATCCGCCCATGATGTGGCGGCGACAAATTCGCCGAGCGTCCGGCTGACGCTTGAAACCTCGCCTTGTGTCACCTGAGCGGATTCCTCGGTTTTCAAAAACCATAAGCCGACCCGCGGCCAACTGTCGACCACAAAATGTTCTGCTTGACAGATTGACTGACAATCCGAACAGTGAGGATCGCGGGTGCAGGAACTGCTGCCTCGATGACGACAAACGACAACAACAAGAGCGCGTTCGTCCTGGAAACGCGCGGGCACGGGAGTGAACGATGGCGGGAGAGACGCTCGGCGTCATTGGCACGGGTCGCATGGGCGGCCCCATGGCGGGGCGATTGATGGACGCCGGCTATTCGCTGGTCGTCTACGATACACAGAGCGAAGCGACGGAGCCGCTGGTCAAGCGCGGTGCACAGCTGGCCAAGTCGCCCGCCGATGTCGCCTCTCGCGCGGATATCGTGCTGGCCAGCCTGCCCACTCCAGACATTGTGAAGGCGGTCGCGCTCGGTCCGGATGGGATCAGCAGCGGAAGCCGCGCGCGAATCGTGATCGATCTGTCCACCACCGGCCCGGGCGCAGCCAAGCTCGTGGCAGAGGGCCTGCAAGCAAAAGGCATGACACTGGTCGATGCGCCCGTGAGTGGCGGCATCAAAGGTGCTGTCAACGGCACGCTGGCGGTCATGGTGTCGTGTCCGCAGACGACCTATGAGACTGTCAAGCCAATCCTGAAGAACTTCGGCAAGCTGTTCTACACCGGCGACATGCCCGGCGTGGCGCAGACAGCCAAGCTCGCCAACAATCTGATGGCGGCGGCGGCTCTGGTCATCACATCCGAAGCCGTGGCGATGGGCGTGAAGGGCGGCGTCAACGCCAAGGTCCTGATCGATATCATCAATGCCAGCAGCGGCCGCAACAGCGCATCCGAAGACAAGTTCCCGCGTTCGGTGTTGCCCGGCACTTTCGATTTCGGCTTCACCACCGGCCTCTCCTACAAGGACGTCCGGCTGTGCGTCGATGAGGCCGAAGCCATGGGCGTGCCCATGGTGTGCGGCGCCGTGGTGCGGCAAATGCTCGCGATCACCAATGCCAAATATGGCGCCGCATCCGATTTCACCTCGATCGCCAAGGTGGTCGAGGAGTGGGCCGGAGTGCAGATGCGCGGCTGATCACAAGGCTTCAGGGAGCAGCGATTGCGATGACGATCGGCCCGACCGGATCCGGCAAGGCATCGCTCGCGCGGCAGATGGCGCGATCCGCGCTTGCCGTCGATCTCGCGGATTTCGAGCCCGACGTGATCGCGAAAGCAAAGGCCTGCCTGCTCGATTTCCTGTCCTGCGCCTTCGAGGCAGGCACTCACCCCTGGAGCCGTCAGGCTGTCACGATCGCGCACGCCGCTAGCGACGGCGCAACCATCATCGGTAGCTCGCGGCTTGCCTCACCGGCTGACGCCGCTTTCGCCAACGCCGTGATGGGGCATGGGCTGGTGCGAGAAGACATGCATGCCGCCAGCATATCGCATCATGGCGTCGTGATCTGGCCAACCCTGCTCGCGCTATCGGAGCAGGCTCCGCTGCGTGGCACCACCCTGCTCGCCGCCGCCATCATCGGTTACGAAACCGGTGCGCGGATTGGCCGGGCGCTCTTTACGTCCGAGCTCGCACGCTTGTACCGCCCGACGGGGTTGGTTGCACCGCTTGGTGCAGCACTGGCCGGAAGCTTCGCACTCGGGCTGTCCGAGGACGCCGCGACCAGCGCCATGGCCATCGCCGCCAACACCTCAAGCGGCTTGAACCAGTGGCCACACACTGGCGCCTCAGACATGTATTTTCATCCCGGCTTCGCTACAAGCAATGCGGTCAAGGCAATAGGCCTCGCCGCAGCCGGCGCATTCGGGTCAGAGATGATCCTCGAAGGCGAAGCCGGCCTGTTCGCGGCCTATCGGCGCGAGACGGCGCCCATCAGCATCGAACTCTTCGGCGGCGGCGAGTGCGAGATCATGGCCGTCTACAACAAGCCGGCACCGGCCTGTAACTTCGCCCAAACCGCGGCGCAGGCCGCGCTTCGAGCCTCGCACGAACTCGCCAACACGGATGACGTCGATCGCATCATCATTCGCGCTCCGGATGCCGCCGTTCGCTATCCCGGATGCGACTCGAAGGGGCCTTACCGGAACGCACTGCAGGCCAAGATGAGCATTCCGTTCAGCGTCGCAGCGACGCTCGCGCGGGGCGAGATCGAAGAAGACAACTACGCGGAGCTGGACGATCCCGAAATCCTCCGTCTCGTTGCAGCAACCATCCTGCAGAGTGATCCCGGCTTCACCGCCTCTTTCCCCGGCAAGCAAGGCGCGGAAGTGACTGTGTTTCTGCGTGACGGAAGAACGATCAGACACGCCCTGGCCGATGTCGTTCCGGCAACGCCTACAGATATTCGCGCACGTTTTCGAACTGCGGCAACGCGCGTCATCGGCGAAGACCGCGCGCAACGCCTCGAACAACTCGTCGATGGCTGCGAGCAGCTTGGCGATGCCAGCGTGATCGCGGCGCAATGCCGGCTGGACTCGCCGGAGCGGATTTTGCGATCGGCGTCCTAGGAAACGCCAGACATTGCGGAGGTGAAATGGCGGACCGGGAGACCAGCGTTGCAGCGACGACAGCGAAGGACGGCCGGCAAAATGGCCTTATCCCTGCGCCGCGGAGATCTTGCTGATGGAAGGATTTCTGCAAGCGCTCGCCGCAGGCCTGCTGATCGGTGCCGTCTACGGCCTGATGTGCGTCGGACTTGGCCTGATCTTCGGCGTCATGCGGGTCATCAACTTCGCCCATGGCGATTTCATGATGCTTGGCATGTATGTCGCCTTCTACCTGTTCACCGCCGCCGGCGTCCAAGCCGTCTTCGGCAATGCCGTCGGGCCGTTCATCGCGATCCTGCTGGCCGGCCCTGTGCTCGCGCTGTTCGGCTATTTCGTCCACCTTACCCTGATTTCGCATGTGTCGGGCACACGCACGGCCTCGCTCGAGGGTGAAGGTCACTATGCTCAGCTCATCCTGACGCTTGGCATCGCGCTGATCCTCCAGAATGGCGGCCTCATCATCTTCGGGTCGGTGCTGGCTTCGATCCGCACGCCACTGTCGAGCTCGGCATGGGAACTCGGCCCGGTCTTCGATATGAGCATCTTCATCAACAAGGCGCGCGGCATCGACGCTGTCGTTTCACTGTTGATCATGACGCTGCTGTCGCTCTTGATCACGCGGTCGCGAATCGGAAAATCGCTTCGTGCCGCCGCCGACAATCCGACCGCCGCGACCTATATGGGCATTGACGTCGATCGTGCGCACCGTACCGCCTTCGCGCTCGGCTCCGGCATCACGGCCATTGCCGGCGGCCTGCTCGCTACCAACTATCCGTTCCATCCCTTCGTCGGGCTCGAATACGTCATCGTCATGTATGCCGGCGTCGTTCTCGGCGGCATGGGCAGCATCATCGGCGCCTTCTGGGGCGGCATGACGATCGGGCTGGTCCAGCAGATGTCGACACTGATTTTGCCGACGCAGTTGCAGAACGCCGCGATCTTTGTGGTGTTCCTCCTCATCATCTTCTTCCGCCCGCAAGGCTTCTTCGGGCGCATGGTCGAGAGGACATGACCGTGCACCAATTGCGCTCGCTGGTCCCTGCTCTCGTCTTCACGATCGTTTATGCGGCGATCTCGCTCAGCGTCACCAACTCGTACTATCAACTGGTTCTGACGCTGGTCCCGGTATGGGCGGTGTTCGGTTTGTCCTGGAATCTGCTGAGCGGATACACCGGTCTGATCTCGTTCGGGCACGCCGCCTTTTTCGGGATCGGCGCCTATACGACAGCGCTCGGACAAATCTACTTCGACCTGTCGCCTTGGCTCCTGATTCCGGTCGCCGCAATGCTTGGTGGCATTGCCGGGCTGCTGATCGGATTTCCGACCTTTCGTCTGCAGGGGCATTACTTCGCGCTCGCGATGCTGGCCTATCCGCTCGCCATTCTCTACGTGTTCGAGTGGCTCGGCTTCCAGGAAGTCACGCTCCCGATCAAGCGCGACGCCCCGATCGCCTATATGCAGTTTGCCGATCCCCGGCTCTACACCTTATTGGCGCTGGCGATCCTGCTTGCCACGATCCTGCTGACGCGGGTCATCGAACGTTCCCGCTTTGGCATGGCGCTGCTGGCAATCAAGCAGAACGAGGCCGCAGCCGAGGCCGCGGGCATCAATACGCTGGCCTGGAAGCTGCGCGCGATCACGCTCAGCGGCGCGATAGCTGCCGCCATCGGTGCGTTCTATGCGCAGGTGCTGCTGGTGGTCACCCCGCAATCGGTGTTCGGCATGTTGGTGTCGGCTCAGGCGCTGACGGTTGCGATGTTCGGCGGCGTCGGCACGGTCTGGGGCCCTGTCATTGGCTCTGTGATCCTGATCCCGCTGGCCGAGATCCTGGATGCCGAGGCCGGCGCACGTTTCCCTGGCATCCAGGGCGTGATCTTCGGATTTGCCATCGTCTGCGTCATCCTGGTCGCTCCGGAAGGACTGTTCTGGAAATTGCGAGATCTCCTGCGCAAGCGGCTGGCGCCAAAAGCGGCCGCGATGGTGGATCGATCGCAAGCTCCGGCGACAACCGTGACGTCGCCCCGGCCCGCCCGACAGCGAGCCGCAACCGGCGAAGTTGTGCTTGAGGTCCGGAACCTCTCTCGCTCTTTCGGCGGCTTGAAAGCCGTCCAGAACGTCAGCTTCAAACTGCACAAGAACGAAATCCTCGGGATCATCGGCCCGAACGGCGCCGGCAAGACGACGCTTTTCAATCTCCTGAACGGCTTCCTGCGACCGAACCAGGGCGAAGTGCTGATCGATGGCCGCAACATGTCCGGCGAGCGCCCGCATACGATCTGCGAGGCCGGCGTCGGCCGCACTTTCCAGGTCATGCGTCCATTCCTGCGCATGTCGATCCTCGACAATGTCGTGGTCGGCGCCTATGTGCGCGCACGAACTGACGAAGAGGCGCGAAAGCTTGCCGCCGACGCGGTCGCGCGCGTCGGCCTTTCTGCGGTGGCAGACCGCGTCGCTGGCGAGCTCTCGACCAAGGAGCTGCGGCTGATGGAGCTCGCGCGCGCACTCGCAGGCCAGCCGCGCATCCTGTTGCTCGACGAGACGCTCGCGGGCCTCGGCCATGGCGAGGCGGATGAGGTCGTCGCCGTGATCCAGCAGCTTGCGCGCGACGGCATGACGATCGCCATCATCGAGCACACGATGCAGGCGATGGTTCGTCTGGTCGACAGCTTCCTCGTGCTCGACCATGGCGCCGTCATCACCGAGGGCGAGCCGGAGGTGGTCACGCGCGATGGCCGCGTGATCGAGGCCTATCTCGGCAAGAAATGGATGGCCCATGCTCCGCATTGAGGGATTGAGCGCGGGCTACTCTGCAAAGCCCGTCTTGAACGGTGTGTCCATCAATGTCGATGCAGGCCAGTTCGTCGCCATCGTCGGACCGAACGGCGCCGGCAAGACGACCCTGTTCAAGACCATTTCCGGCATCCTGAGGCCGAGCGGCGGCGGGATCTTCTTTAACAGTGTCGATCTCCTCGCAGTACCACCTGCGCAGCGCGCCCACCTTGGCATCGCCCACGTCCCGGAAGGCCGCCAGGTTTTTCCTTCGCTCACCGTGATGGAGAACCTGGAAATGGGCGCGATGACCGAGAGCGGCCGACGCGACTGGGCGGCGAACATCGAACGCATCTTCGCGTGGCTACCGGTGCTCGCGGAGCGCCGCAGCCAGTTCGCAGGCACCTTGTCCGGCGGCCAGCAGCAGATGCTCGCGATTGGACGCGGCCTCGCCTCCTCGCCGAAACTGCTGATGCTGGACGAGCCCTCGATGGGGCTTGCGCCGTCGACCGCGGATTTCGTCTTCGAGCGGCTGATCGAGATCCGCCGGCAGTCCGGCCTGACCATGCTGCTGGTCGAGCAGCGCGTGGCGGAGGCGCTGGAGTCCGCAGATCACGGCTATGTCCTCGAGGCCGGACGCGTCGTCCTCGAAGGCAACAACGAAACCCTGCGCGCCGATGACCGCGTGCGCAAGGCCTATCTCGGCATGTGACGAGCCAACGAACAATGGGGAGGGAGAAAACAAGATGAACAAGACGACCAACGGATTGACCCGCCGTACTGTGCTGTCAGGAGCCGCCGCTGTCGGCCTCACGCAGGTGGCGCGCGCACAGCAACCGGCTGAGGTCAAGGTCGGCCTGATCGTACCACTGTCCGGTATCTATACCCGGCCGGGCCAGGTGATGAAGATGGGCGCCGAGATGGGCATCGAGCACATCAATACGCAGGGCGGCATCAAGGCGCTCGGCGGCGCGAAGCTGAAGCTAGTGGTGATCGACTGCGGCGATACCACCGAGAAGGCCAAGAATGCAGCCCAGCGCATGGTGGCGCAGGAGCCCGACCTCGTCGCCGCCACCGGCGCTTATCTCTCCTCCTTCACACTGGCTGTCACCGAGGTGACCGAGCGCGCCGAACTGCCAGTGCTGACTTTGTCCTATTCGGATCTGCTGACCGACCGCGGGTTCAAGTACATCTTCCAGACCGCCGCAACGGCAAGCCGTCAATCCGAACTCGGATTGCCGACGCTGATGAAGCTCGCGGAAGCTGCCTCCGGCAAGCGGCCGAAAACGGTGGCGATGTTGATGGACAACACCGCGACCTCGGTCGCCACAGCCAAGGCGCTCAAGGAGAAGTTGTTCGCACAGGAAGGATTGCAGCTCGTCGTCGAGGAAGTCTGGACGCCACCATTATCCGATGCCACTCCCCTGATCCAGAAGGTCCGCTCCGCGAAGCCCGACCTGCTGCTGTTCATGCCTAACGCCGTCTCGGACGCGAAGCTCGGGCTCGAAAAAATCAGCGAATTCGGCCTCGGCCAAGGCAAGATCCCGACCGTCTCCTTCAGCATCACCATCGCCGAACCGGACATGCTGCAAAGCGTCAGCCCGGAGGTCGTGCAAGGCATCATGACGATCGTCGCGAACTGGGGGTCAAAGGGTCATGAGGACCTCATCGCGGAGCTCAAGGCCAAATACAAGGAGCCCTGGATGACGCAGAACGTCATCTCGACATATGGCGATATGTGGCTGATGAAGGAAGCGCTGGAGAAGGCCGGCAAAGCTGATCGCCAGGCCGTGGCGCAGGCCTTCCGCACACTGGATGCCGGCCCGTCGAAATACTATCCGGGCGGCCAGCTCAAATTCGACGACAAGGGCCGCCGCGTCGGCGCCGGCGTCGTCATCGTGCAGTGGCAATCGGGCGTGCCGGTCACCGTCTATCCGCCCGAACTCGCGCAATCGCAGCCGTTCTGGCCGAAGAAATCCTGACGGCAGCCTCGTGACCATTCGCGGAGGAGAATCGTCATGACTGGAAGGAACCGAACCACAGTGACGCGGCGAACGCTGCTTGTGGGCGCGTCCAGCACGCTGATCGCATCCCGCGCGTGGGCACAGCATCCACCGGAGGTGAAGGTCGGCTTGCTGGTGCCGATTTCCGGGCTCTATGCGCGCCCGGGAACGGTCATGCGTGAGGGCGCCGAAATGGCTGTCGATCACATCAATGCCCAAGGCGGCATCAAGGCGCTCGGCGGCGCCAAGCTGAAACTGGTGGTGCTGGATTCCGGCGACACCACGGAAAAGGCCAAGAATGCCGCCCAGCGCATGGTGGCCCAGGAGTCCGATCTGGTCGCGGCGAGCGGCGCCTATCTCTCCTCGTTCACGCTCGCGGTCACCGAGGTGACGGAGCGCGCCAATCTGCCCGTCCTCACCCTCTCCTACTCGGACCTGATCACCGATCGCGGCTTCAAATACGTTTTCCAGACCTCGGCAACGGCGGGCTCGCAGGCTCGCCAGGCGCTGCCGCAGATCATCAAGCTGGCGGAGACGGCTTCCGGCAAGCGGCCGAAGACAGTTGCGATCCTCACCGACAATACGGCGGCTTCCATCGCATCCGCGAAATCGATGCGCGAGGGCCTTTTGGCGGAAAACCAGTTGCAACTGATCGTCGACGAGACGTTCACGCCGCCACTCGCGGATGCGACGTCGCTGGTGCAGAAGATACGCTCCGCGAAGCCCGATCTTCTATTCTTCCTGCCGACCGTGATTTCGGACGCGAAACTGCTGCTGGAAAAGATGAACGAGTTCGGCCTCGGCCAAGGCAAGGTGCCGACCATCTCGTTCGGCATCGCGATCGCCGAACCGGACATGCTGCAGACCGTCAGCCCCGAGCTCCTTCAAGGTGTCCTGACCTGCGTCGCAAGCTGGGGCGCCAAGGGACACGAGCCGCTGATCGCCGAGTTGAAGAGCCGCTACAAGGAGCCGTGGATGACGCAGAACGCAATCTCCACCTATGGCGACATGTGGGTGATCAAGGACGCGCTGGAGAAAGCCGGCAAGGCCGACCGCGTTGCCGTCGCCGAAGCCCTGCGCAGCATGGATGCCGGTCCCTCGAAATACTACCCGCTAGGCGAGATCAAGTTCGACGACAAAGGCCGCCGCGTCGGCGCCGGCATGACCATCGTGCAGTGGCAGTCTGGTGTGCCGGTGACGGTGTTCCCGCCGGAGCTTGCACTGGCGCAGCCGTTCTGGCCGAAGAGCTGATAGGGAATCGCCGAACGATGAAAGACAAATGGGCCCTCGTAACCGGATCGACCGCCGGCCTGGGACTGGCGGTGGCGGAAAGCCTTGCCGGCGCGGGAGCCAATATTGTCCTGCATGATCTCGTCGCGCCGGACGAATCCGCTGACCGGTTGCGCGCGCAATTCGGCGTCGACGTGATCACTGCGGGAGCCGACCTGTCGCAGCGCTCCGCCATCGAGGCCATGCTGGCCGACCTGCTTCGCCGCTGCGGCGCGATCGATATCCTCGTCAACAATGCCGTGGTCCGGCATTTCTCTGATCTCGAGCACTTTCCACCGGATCAATGGGAGCACGCGCTGGCGGTGAACGTGTCTGCGCCCTTCCACTTGATCCGCCTTACGCTACCCGCCATGAAGCAACGCGGCTGGGGCCGCATCATCAACATCGCCTCCATCTATTCGACCCGCGCGGTCGAAGATCGCATCGACTACGTCACCACCAAAACGGCAATCCTCGGTATCACCCGCGCCGTCGCGCTCGAAACCGCGCGCACCGGAATCACTTGCAATGCGGTCTCCCCAGGAACGCTGCCGACCCCCGCCATCCAGAGCAAGATCGCCTCCATTGCTGCCAAAACCGGCGAGTCCCTGGAGCGCGCCACGGAAAAATACCTCGCGGAGCGCCAGCCGTCCGGCCGGTTCATCGGGATGGAAGCCGTTGGCGCTCTGGTGGTGTTCCTCTGCGGCGCAGCCGCACAGGACATCACCGGGGCCAGCCTACCGATCGATGGAGGCTGGTCAATCGCATGAATAAAGCCGATTTCGAGAGAGCGACAAATGCTGATTCTGCCGGTAAATCGCTGGTGAACCCGCGATAGAACGAAGGCATCTCGCAAATGGACCGACGCGCCGAACTGCAGTCCACGCTTCGCATCGAAGCCGTCCCGACCGTCAGGAAGATGGTCGCGCAAAAGCTGCGCGAGGCGATCATGTCCGGGACGCTTAAACCCGGCCAGCGGCTGGTCGAGCGCGAGCTGTGCGAGATGATGGGCGTCAGTCGCCCCTCCATTCGAGAAGCGCTGCGGCTGCTGGAGGCTGATGGGCTGGTCAACACGGTTCCCCACCGCGGCCCGGTGGTCAGCAGGATCAGCCTCGAGGAGGCCCGGCAGCTCTATGCCGCCCGGGCGGTGCTCGAGGGATTTGCAGGCCGCGAATGTGCCCGTCTGCATGATCCCGACGTGGTACGCCGGATCGGCGATGCCTTGACCCGCCTGAAAGCGGCGGCCGCGAAACAGGACCTCGCTGGGTGTCTCGAGGCGAAGACCGACTTCTACGGCGCGCTGATCGGCGGCTGCCGCAACGCCTTTGTCGAACGCATGCTCAAGCCATTGCATGACCGGATCACGCTGCTGCGGATCACCTCGATGTCGCAGCCGAAGCGGATCAACAAGAGCTTGCGCGAGGTCACGGCGATCTGGCGCGCGATCCAGAGCGGCAACGAGGAACTCGCCGAACGGTGCTGCGTCGATCACGTCAACGCCGCGGCTGTCGCCGCGCTCGACATGATCGAGCGGACAACAGCCAAGGAAATGACGCTTCCCGACCCATAGGCGAAGCGCAAAGGGAGGGAGCGCGTGATGATGTCTTTGGTACGATCGCTGGTCTTGCTTCTGCTGCTGTCGCCGTGCGCGACGGCATTCGCGCAGGACTATCCCTCCCGCCCTATCACCATGATCGTGCCCTTCTCGGCCGGCGGTCCCGGTGACGTGATTGCGCGAATTCTCGGCAGCGCGATGAGCGCAACGCTGAAACAGTCGATCGTGATCGAGAATGTGGTCGGCGCCGGCGGCACACTCGGCACCAACCGCGTCGCCAAGGCGGCGCCTGACGGTTACACGCTGCTGCTGATGCATGTCGGTCAGGCGACCGCCCCGTCGCTCTACGCCAAACTGCCGTTCGATCCGGTCGGCGACTTCGCCATGATCGGCCTCGTCACCGACGTGCCGATGATCCTGGTCGCGCGGCCGAACTTTCCCGCCAAGGATCTGAAGGAATTGGTCGGGCGGATCCGCAGCGACGGCGACAAGGTCACATTCGGCAATGTTGGCCTCGGCTCCGCCTCGCAGCTCTGCGGCCTGATGTTCATCAGCACGACCGACACCAAGCTCACGTCGGTCTATTACAAGGGCGGCGGGCCGGCGCTCAACGACGTCATCGCGGGCCATATCGATGTCTATTGCGATCCGGCTACGGGGCCTACGCCCTATATCCAGTCTGGCACCATCAAGGGCTATGCGATCACCAGCAAGAAGCGCGTCGCCACGCTGCCGGACGTTCCGACTTCAGCGGAAGCCGGCGTTCCCGCCTTCGATGTGACCACCTGGTATGCCCTCTACGCACCCCGTGGCACTCCGAAGCCCGTGGTCGACGTGCTGGTCAGTGCTCTGCAGACGGCACTCAAGGACCCGCCACTCGTCAGCCGCTTTGCGGAGCTGAGCATGACCCCGGTCGAGACCGAACGCGCAACTCCCGAAGCGCTGGAAGCTTTCCTGAAGACCGAAATCGACAAATGGGCGCGGATCATCAAGGCCGCGGGAATCGAGCCGCAATAGGACACTTCCGCTCACGAGGTGGGAATTGCGAGGCGCTCGATGGTTTGGATATGACGGGCGAGCAAACCACAGGCCTGATCGAGATTACGCGCTCGCAGCGCTTGCAGGATCAAGCGGTGATCCTGATTGGACCGCGGTCGCCAGCCGGCATTACGGGCCATTGCAAACACCAAGCGAGAATTTGCGAGCTGCAAACCGTCGAGGCTGGCGAGCAGGCGCGGCATCGCGCAAGGAGCCACCAACGCGTGGTGAAAGGCGCGGTTGGCAGCCTCGAAGTCCTGGATCGTCTCGGCATTGTCTCCCTCGATCAGCGCCAATTCGATCCGCGCCAGATGGGCTGACGTCAATTTCGCCGCCGCGTTCCGCAGCGCGACGACTTCGAGCGCCGCACGCATCTCGGCAATTTCCTTCACCGAGTTGGTATCGAGCGGCGCAACGCGCACACCGCGACGGGGCACAGCGACGACAAGATGTTGAGCTTCCAGTTGCCGAAACGCCTCGCGTACCGGGACGTGGCTTGAACTGAATTCCCGCGCAATGTGGTCCTGCCGGAGCGCCGCATCCGGCTGCAGTGCGCCGCTGATGATGCGCGCGCCGATTGACTCGGCAATGCGTCCCGCTGTCGTTTTATTCTCGTCGGCCATCATAGATTATCTATCATAAAATCAGGTGCACACGTCCGCGGCCTCAGCTAGCATCTGCTTCTGGCCTCGATCATAGATAATATCTCAGATTATCTATAATGAGGGTTCCAAGAGAGGGCAAGTCTTATGGTTCATGCCGTGGAAGCGAAACAAAGCAACACCTGCGATATCGAAGCGGTCCGCACCGACTGGGACCGCGCTGAGGCCGAAGCGCTCTACGCCCTTCCCTTTCCCGACCTGATCTTTCAGGCCCAGAGCATTCATCGCGAGCATTTCGATCCGAACCATGTCGAAACGGCGAGCCTGCTCAGCATCAAGACAGGTGGCTGTCCGGAAGACTGCGGCTACTGCTCACAGAGCGCACATTACGACACCGGTCTGAAGGCCACGCGCCTGATGGACCACGCGGATGTGATCGCAACCGCTGAGCGCGCGAAGGAGGCAGGCGCCACCCGCTTCTGCATGGCCGCCGCCTGGCGCAATCCGAAAGACCGTGACCTCGAGAAGGTCTGCGATATGGTCAGCGCGGTGAAAGGCCTCGGCATGGAGACCTGCGTCACGCTCGGCATGCTGACGCCCGACCAGGCCGCGCGGCTCGCCGAAGCCGGGCTCGACTTCTACAATCACAATATCGATACGTCGCCCGAGTACTACGACAAGATCATCACGACCCGCACCCTGGAGGATCGCATCGATACGCTGGCACATGTACGCGACGCCGGCATCAAGGTCTGTTGTGGCGGTATCATCGGCATGGGTGAACACGTTGATGACCGCCTGGGCATGCTGGTTCTGCTCGCCAATCTACCCGTTCATCCCGAGAGCGTGCCGATCAACCTCTGGAACGAGGTCAAGAGCGTTCCGGTCAATGACACCGCGGAGCGGCCAGATCCGATCGCGCTGGTGCGGCTGATCGCGGTCGCCCGCATCCTGATGCCGAAGAGCGTGGTGCGGCTTTCCGCTGGACGGCAATACATGACCGACGAACTCCAGGCGCTGTGTTTCCTTGCTGGCGCGAACTCCATCTTCATCGGCGATGTCCTCCTGACCACCAAGAACCCGCAACGCGATCGCGACGCGAGTTTGCTGCAGCGGCTCGGCATGAGATCCCAGCTTGGCCAGAGCCGCGTCGCTTAGCCCCCTCTCAACTTGCCCAACTGATCGCCTGTCCGGGACACGAGGCAATGAACGCAATCCATGCAGACAAAACTGTCGGCTATCACACCGCCTTGCAGGCCTTGAAAGACGATGACCGGCTGCGCGGCCTCAAGCCGCGCGCAGGCATCGATTTCGTGTCGAACGACTATCTTGCGCTGGCGAGCGCGCCGCGCATGAGGAACGCTGTCGCTGCCGCACTCGAGGCCGGCACACCGATCGGAAGCGGCGGGTCACGGCTTCTGCGCGGAAACTGCGCGGAGCACGAACAGCTCGAAGCAGACGCTGCCAGGTTCTTCGGAGCCGAGACGTCTCTATTTTTCGGCGGCGGATATCTGGCAAACTTTGCGCTTCTGACAACATTGCCGCAACGGGGCGACCTGCTCGTGCTCGATGCTCTCGTTCACGCGAGCATTCATGAAGGAGCGCGCGCTGGCCGGGCTGAGTATTGCGAGAGCGCCCACAATGACCCGAAGTCGGTTGAGGACAGGATTCGCGACTGGCGAGCGAAAGGCGGAACGGGCCGCGTTTGGATCGTGGTCGAAAGTATCTACAGCATGGACGGCGATTTCGCGCCGCTTGAGGAACTCGTCGCGATAGCAGACCGGCACGATGCATTCCTGGTTGTGGATGAGGCTCATGCCACCGGCGTCTACGGTGCGCAGGGTCGCGGACTGACCGCCCCCTATGAGGGGCGCGAAAACCTGATTGTCATTCATACTTGCGGCAAGGCGCTGGGTGCAGCCGGTGCAATCGTCACTTTGACCCGCGTGCTGCGCGACTTCATGGTCAATCGTTGCCGTCCGTTTATTTTCGCTACCGCTCCCTCCCCCCTGATGGCAGTTGCTGTGCGGGAAGCGCTATCAATCCTTCAGCAGGAACCTGACCGACAGCAACGTCTGGCGAGCCTGGTCGCGTTCACGCATCGAGAGCTCTCCGTGCGCGGCAGCCAAAATCCTTCACGCTCGCAGATCGTGCCGTATATCGTTGGCGACAACGCCCGTGCGATGGCTCTGGCGGCTGCGTTGCAGGCTCGAGGCTTCGACATCCGTGGAGTCAGGCCGCCAACCGTACCGGCAGGCACAGCACGGTTGCGAATTTCCATAACCCTCAACGTCGGCGAGAATGATGTGCGGGCGATGCTCGATGCCCTGTCCGAAGAGACAAGGGCCACGCCCCCATGAGCGAGCGGATCGTGGTGACTGGCACGGACACCGGGATAGGCAAGACTGTCTTCGCGGCAGGCCTCGTCGGTTTCCTCGGCGCCAAATATTGGAAGCCCGTTCAAGCGGGTCTCGACGGGGAGACCGATTCTGAGCACGTCGCGCGGTTGGGAGCCTTCTCCTGCGATCGCATCGTGCCAGAGCGTTACCGTCTCAGAACACCGGCCTCGCCCCATCTGGCTGCTGAGATTGACGGGGTTGGTATCGACACGGAGTCACTCCACGTGCCCGATACCGGTGCGTGCCCGCTTGTGATAGAGGGGGCGGGCGGGCTGATGGTGCCGCTTAGCCGCAGCACATTGTACATCGACATCTTTGCGCGCTGGCAGATTCCGGTCCTTCTTTGCGCGCGCACCTCGCTCGGCACCATCAATCATTCGCTGCTGTCGATCGAAGCGCTGCGACATCGCGGGATCGGTATTCTCGGGATTGCATTCATTGGCGACGAAAACGTCGATACCGAGAACACGATTTGTAGGATCGGACGGATACGGAAGCTTGGACGATTGCCCTGGCTTTCTCCTCTGGGCCCGGACGCGTTGCGGACCGCCTTCGAAGGCTCATTCAACCGCGATGATTTCAAGCCATGATGCACGAGAAGCGGTCGCGAATCTGGCATCCATTCACCCAGCATGCGCTGCAAGGCGTGATGACAAAGATTGTCCGCGGCGAAGGCGCCTATCTTTATACCGCAGACGACCGTCGTATCATCGACGCAATCGCATCCTGGTGGGTGGTGACCCACGGCCACTGCCATCCGCAAATCGTAAGCGCCATTCAGAAGCAGGCGGAGCAGCTCAACCAGATCATCTTCGCTGGCCATACTCACGAGCCGGCCGAAGAGGTCGCTGACCTGGTTCTGAAATTGGCCCCCCGTGGCCTCGACTACGTGTTCTTTTCCGACAGCGGCTCGACCAGCGTAGAGGTCGCGCTGAAAATGGCACTCGGCTATTGGCACAACATCGGCGAGCCGCGCTCGCGCATTGTCGTGATGCAGCACTCCTACCATGGCGACACGGTGGGTACGATGTCGGTCGGCGCGCGGGGTGTGTTCAACGCGGCATACGAACCATTGCTGTTCGATGTCACCTCAGTGCCGTTTCCGGAGCGCGGCCACGAACAGGTAACGCTTGACGCACTTGAAGCTGCGTGCCGCAACGACAATCCGGCAGCCTTTATTGTGGAGCCGCTGATCCTGGGCGCAGGCGGGATGCTGATGTATCCAGCGTGGGTGCTGAGAGAGATGAAGCGGATTTGTGAGGCTTCTAATGTCTTGTTCATTGCCGATGAGGTCATGACCGGTTGGGGCCGGACTGGAACATTGTTCGCGTGTGAACAGGCTGACGTGTCGCCTGACATCGCCTGCTATTCCAAGGGTCTCACCGGCGGATCGCTTCCGCTCGCGGTGACACTCTGCCGCGCCGACATCTTTGACGCACATTATTCGAAAGATCGTACGCGGACCTTCTTTCATTCGAGCTCATATACGGCCAACCCGATCGCCTGTGCAGCAGCGAAGGCGAACCTGGATCTTTGGCAAGATCCGGACGTTCGAAAGCGCATCGCATCCGTGGCTGCAATGCAAGAAAACGGAATTGAACGATTTCGCGCGGACGCACGCTTCAAGAACGTTCGCCGGATCGGCACCATCACAGCCCTTGATTTGGCCGTACCCGACAGCGGCTACCTCGCTGACATTGGCCCGAAGCTCCAGGCCTTTTTCCGCGATCGCAATCTCTTGCTGCGGCCACTCGGTAACACGATTTACGTCATGCCGCCGTATTGCGTTACAGCGGCGGACCTCAATGAGATCTACGCCGGCGTGAGCGATGCCGCCGATGCGCTAGTCCCCGAGAAACCGGGTCTGATCTCCTGAGAAGACCGGCAAAGGTCTATCCACCCAGACCTAGGTCCGGCCACATAGCGTCGACTCGTGCCGTCACGGCGGGGTCCATGGCCAGCACTTCACCCCAGGCCCTCTCGGTCTCCGGCTGCATCTTTGCCGTCGCATCGATGCCGAGTTTGCCGCCAAGACCGGGCTTTGGCGAGGCGAAATCGAGGTAATCGATCGGGGTATCGGCAAGCGTGACGAGATCGCGTGAACTGTCGCTTCGCGTCGCGACCGCCCACATCACCGCTCGCCAGTCGCGGATATCGATATCGCCGTCGACGACGATGAGAAACTTGGTGTAGGTGAGCTGGGGCAACATCGACCATAGCCCGAGCATCAGGCGCCGCGCCTGCCCTGGATAACGCTTGGAGATCGCGACAACCGCGATCCGGTAAGAACACGCCTCCGGCGGCAGCCAGAGGTCGATGACTTCCGGAAACTGCTGCTGCACCAGCGGCAGGAACAGATGATTGAGCGCCTCGCCGATGCGCGATGGCTCATCCGGCGGACGTCCGGTGAAGGTCGAGAGATAGACCGGGCTGCGCCGCCGCGTCAGCGCCGTCACGCGGAACACCGGAAACTCCTCGACGGAGTTGTAATAGCCGGTGTGGTCGCCATAAGGACCCTCGGGCGCCGTTTCCGTCGCGGACACATAACCTTCGATGACAATTTCGGCCGTGGCTGGCACCGAGAGCGGAACGGTGATGCAGCGGACCAGATCCAGCCGCTGCCCGCGCAGCATGCCGGCCAGCCGCAGTTCGGAAATGGATTCCGGCGCAGGTAAGACTGCAGCCAGCATGGTCGCAGGATCGGCGCCGATGACGACAGCAACCGGCATGTCCCGGCCAAGCTTTTTCCACTGATCGTGATGACGGGCACCGCCGCGATGCGGCAGCCAGCGCATGATGGCGCTGTCGCGGCCCAGCACCTGCATCCGGTAGACGCCCATGTTGTCCTGGCCCGAAGCGGCTGGCTCGGGCGGCGCAGTTATGACCAGCGGCCACGTGATCAGGGGCGCCGGCTCTCCGGGCCAGCAGACCTGGGTCGGCAGAATGCCGAGGTCTATGGCGTCGCCGGTTGCGATACATTCCTGCACCGGCGCCGCTGAAATCGTGCGCGGCCGGGTCGCCAGTGCGGCCCTTGCCAGGGGAAGCTTGCGCCAGGCATCGATCAGGTTCTGCGGCGGCCGCGGCGCGCGCAGTTCGGCCATCAGTTCGCCAAGCTCTCTCAGCCGGTCGGGCCGCACGCCAAATCCCCAGGCCACCCGTTCGATCGTACCGAAGAGATTGGTCAGCAGCGGTATATCCGAAGGAGCCCCATCCGCCCTGATCGGCCGCTCGAACAAAAGGGCCGGTCCTTCCTGGCGAAGAACGCGACGATGAATTTCCGTGATGTCGTGCACCACCGAAACCTTCTCGCGAATGCGTCGCAATTGACCCTTACTCTCGAGAAAAACCAGAAAGTCGTGCATTTCCTGAAAATGCGGCACGTCGCGGCGCAGCAAGAGGCTTCTCCTTAAGACACAGAGACTCCTATGCAGCAAAATTCCAGGTCTTCTTTGTTCTTGCGCAAACAATGCCCGGGATCATCGCTCTATTCTGACACGATGAATTTTTCGAAAGTGCCCCCGACTGCGCCGTCACCGTTGCCGGTGCCTCCATTGCTGGCGCTTGCTGTGCGCCCGTTGCCGCTGCTGCCGCTTCACACCGTACTCACGGTCGTGCTGCTTCGCATTTGCAGGGAACATCCGAGGATCTTCGACAGGCTGGGCGAGCATGCCCGAAAACGATTTGGCATCAAGCCGACCGATCTGCCCTTTGGCTTTCTGCTCGAGCCCGCCCCTTCCCGCCCGCGCCTGTCGGTGGTGCGCAACCTGCCGGATGATGTTGATGCTCGGATTTCCAGTCCGTTGGCCGGGTTATTTGGTCTGGTCGAAGGCCACCTTGACGGCGATGCATTGCTGTTTTCCCGCGACCTTGTGGTGGAAGGCGATGTCGAGGCGGTGCTCGCGCTTCGCAACGCGATTGATGACGCGCAACTCGACCCGATGGCGGAGATCGCCAGCATATTCGGACCACTGGCCGAACCGTTGAAACGCACGTTGCAGATTGCTCGAACGGTGGCCAGCGCCTCAAATCGATCGCACAAAGGGATTTGACGATGGAGCTGATCTGTCCCGCGGGCACACCAGCCGCATTGAAGACCGCGATCGATGCCGGAGCCGATGCGATCTATTGCGGCTTCAACGACGAGACCAATGCACGAAACTTTCCAGGTCTGAATTTCAGCCGCGACGAGCTCCGCGATGCGATCGCCCTTGCCCATCGCCGCGGCGTGAAGGTCCTGGTTGCCATCAACACATTCCCGCGCGCGGGCGCCGTCGGTCTCTGGCATCGGGCGATAGACGACGCCGTCGCGGCCAAGGCCGACGCGCTGATCCTGGCCGATGTCGGACTGCTGGAATATGCAGCGCGCCGCCATCCTGGCCAACGCCTGCACGTCTCGGTGCAGGCCGCCGCCGCCAACGCGGATGCCATCGCTTTTTACACCGAGACATTCGGCGCCCGCCGCGTCGTCTTGCCCCGCGTCCTGAGCGTTGCGGAAATCGCCGGCATCGTCCGCGAGACGACCTGTGAGACGGAAGTGTTCGTCTTCGGCGGCCTTTGTGTGATGGCCGAAGGCCGTTGCTCGCTGTCATCCTATGCCACCGGCCAGTCGCCGAACATGCAGGGCGTATGCTCTCCCGCGAGCCATGTCGCTTATGAACAGGTGGACGGCAGGACGAAGTCGAGCCTCGGCGGATTCACAATCAACAGCTTCGAGATCGGTGAAGCTGCCGGCTATCCGACGCTTTGCAAGGGCCGCTTCACGACCAAACACGGCACCGGTTATATTTTCGAGGATCCCGTGAGCCTTGACGCGGCAACATTGCTTGCCGGTCTGCGCGACGCCGGCGTTACGGCGCTCAAGATCGAAGGGCGCCAGCGCGGCCGGGCCTATGTCGAGGGTGTCGTGCGGCATTTTCGTCAAGCTCTTGACGCGCTGGACTCCGGCCTGCCGATCGATGCCGGGCAACTTGTACCATTCACCGAGGGTCAGGCCACAACTGTGGGTGCCTATCGCAAGACCTGGAGGTAAGTGCCTAGGGCCTCTAGTTGAACGACTAAAGAAAACCGATCGGAGGAATGGTTTCATGCAGCTCAGCCTCGGCCCAGTTCTTTACAATTGGGCGTCCGAACGCTGGCGCGACTTCTACTTTCGCATTGCGGACGAAGCGCCGGTCAACACCGTCGTGATCGGAGAGATCGTCTGCTCGAAGCGATCGCCCTTCATCGCTCCACATCTGCCTGCGGTCGTTGAGCGGCTCCGTGCCGCCGGAAAACAGGTCCTGCTCGGCTCCCTGATCCTGACCTCGTTGCCCCGCGAGCGTCGCCAGATGGCCGAACTCGTCAACACGGCAGAGCTCCTGGTCGAGGTGAACGATCTGACCTGTCTCAAGCCACTTGTCGGTCGCCCTCATGCGATCGGTCCGTTCATCAACATCTACAACGAAGCCAGCGCCGCGTTCCACGCCCAGCGCGGAGCGATACGAATCTGCCTGCCCCCGGAGCTGCCGCTGTCGTCGATCGCGGCGATTGCGGCCGCACTTCCCAACGTCCTGATCGATATCTTCGCCTTCGGCCGGGTGCCTCTGGCCATCTCTGCCCGCTGCTATCACGCACGCCTTCACAAGCTGACAAAAGACAATTGCCAGTTCGTCTGCGAGCAGGACCCGGATGGACTGATGCTGAAGACGCTCGATGGCGCCGAGTTCCTGACGGTCAACGGCGTTCAGACCCTGTCGTCCACCTGCGCCAACCTACTGGGCGACGCCGAAGCCTTGCGCGAAGCCGGCGTCGGGTCATTCCGCCTCTCGCCACAGCATTGCGACATGGTCGCGGTCATTAGCATCTTCCGCGCGGTCCTTGATGGCCGCGAGGATGTGGAGAGCGGAACGCGACATCTCGCGCAGCTTTATCCGGACGTGCCATTTTCCAACGGGTTTCTCCACGGAAGAGCCGGCTTTCTCTCCGTTGCACCCGATGCCCGGTCCGGCCAGCCACACCAATTCCGCGAACCGATTAAACCGCACATGCTCTAGCAACCTTTGGGGCCTCATATGGCGATTGCAGCACGGCGCCTACCGCAGGACGGAACCATCGATGTCGTCAACCGGCTGCGGCATGTTCTCACGCAGGTCAACCTGGACTGTACGTGTCAGGATTCTCTGGCTGGGGCCCTCGATCGATTTGCGACGCTTGAAAAGCGCCGCTTGTCCCGGCGGCAGCTTGTCCAGGCACGCGACTGCAGAAATCAAATCGCTGCCTTTCTATCGCTTCTATCCGAGCTTGACGCGCTTACCGAGAGCGAACCCGACCGAACCGTGTTCAGAGAGATGGAGCTTGTATTTTCCGAAATCGTCGATAGCGCCTTCGCCGGGGTCTTGGCATTGCGGCAAATCACGACGGAGTAGGTAGTCACGCGCCGCAATGGGACACGCTGGTTTCGGACTCGGAGCCCGAACTATTCTTCCTCCTCGTCTGCGATGGCCACGAGAG
The DNA here is from genome assembly GCF_059512385.1 of Bradyrhizobium sp. Crot121. NCBI lineage: Bacteria > Pseudomonadati > Pseudomonadota > Alphaproteobacteria > Hyphomicrobiales > Nitrobacteraceae > Bradyrhizobium > Bradyrhizobium sp. Crot121. The sequence continues at coordinate 92,012 of NZ_JCAMOR010000007.1, forward strand.
CATGCGGCTTGCACAGGACCACGCGGCACCGCCCGCAACTGACGATGCCCCGCTCCTCCCAGGCGCTGAGCGTCCTGCTGACGGTATGCAGGGTGGTTCCGACCATTTCGGCGAGGTCACGACGGGATAGCGGAAAGGCGATCTCGATGCCGCGCGCAGTTCGGCGACCCGACTGATGCGCCAGGCGAAGAAGGGTATGACCAATCCGACGCTCGACCCGTTCGGTCGACAATTCACGCAGACGGATCTGCATCTCGTGATACCGGCGCCCCAACAACGTGAGGGCGTTGATGGCAACAACGGGATAACGCTCCATGATCTGTCTGACGATGGCACTCGTCCAGCCGATCAGATGGCTATCGTCCACCGCGGTCACCGTGCCGGGATGGGTATCACTGCCCACAAGTGCCGCATAGCCTGCGACCTCTCCCGGACCAATATAGCGGATGATAATCTGCTGACCGTCTTGGGCCATCTGCGACGCCCGCAACCGGCCCGCGATCACGACACAAAGGGACGTCGTGCGGTCGCCCTGTTGAAACAGGATGTCGCCGGCGGCGAGCCGCCTTCGTCCCGCTGACGCCTGAAGGAATCGGAGCGCTTCCGGAGGAGTCCCCTGAAACAGTTCGGTCCGGGCGAAAAGATCGAGGTCCGGAGAGTAATCCATGCCGCCGACTTCATGCTACACATCTGGCGGTGTACCTCCGCTGTCACATAGTAGTGTGGGGCAATGCCCTCCAATTTGAGCCAGCGCAAATAGTTGGGTCGATTATTCCCGATAATGCCAAGGCTTGTCCTACAAGAGGAAAGCCCCTGCCCGCCGACCCAGAGACGGGGCGACTGATGCCGAGGCGTGCCCCAACACGGGATCGAAAATGCTGCTCGTCAACAAGACGGATCTGTTTCGACATCACATGCCAGACACTCTGGCTGACCGGATTGCGCTGGGCATCGTGCGCGCGGGCGCATCGATGGCCGGCGCCCTCTTTGGCGGTCGATACGGCCATCGTGTCGTTGTGCTCGAGACCGTGGCCGCGGTCCCGCCGATGGTCGCCGCAACGTTGCTGCATCTCAAATGCCTGCGCCTAATGCTCGACGATCGCGGCTGGATCCGGACCTTCATGGACGAGGCGGAGAACCAGCGCGTTCATCTGATGTCGTTTATTGCGCTGGCTCAGCCTCGCGCCTGGGAACGTATCCTGATCGCCATCGCGCAAGCGGCATTCTACAATGCTTTTTTCATTCTCTACTTGATATCCGCCCGGACAGCCCATCGCCTGGCCGGATATTTCGCCGAGCAAGCGGTCCGGGGTTACTCGGAATACCTCATTCGGCTCGGATCTGATGATCGCAGCAGCGACGCGGCACCCGCATCAGCCATCGCGTATTGGAATCTACCGCCGGATTCGGATGTCACTGACATGATCCTCGCCATGCGCGAGGATGAGGCCATCCACCGCGACCTGCACCATGCCTTCGCCGACGCGCTGGCGGCAGGTCAGGCATTTCCACGCGGCAACGCCTGAGGCGATTTTTCTGGCTCAATTGGTGACCTGCGACAAGGAACGGAAAATGGCGCGACGAACCGATCTGCCCCTGGTCTATTCCTGCTCTGGCTGTTCAAGCGCCGCTCAGCTGGCGAACCATCTCGCGATCCGACTGGATCGAACCGGGAAAGCAGAAATGTCCTGCATCGCGGGGGTCGGAGGCGACGTTCCTTCGCTTGTACGAGTTGCGACCTCGGGGCGGCCAATCGTCGCGATCGATGGCTGCGCGCTCAAATGTGTTCAGAGTTGCCTGGCGCGACACGGTGTCCAAGCAGCAAGTCACTACGATCTCACGCAGTTCGGCGTAAAGAAACGATTCAGGATGGACTTTGATCCTGCTCAAGCTGACGAGCTATTCGAACGCATCGCCGACGCTCTGTCAGAGCGATTCACCGAAATGGTCGTCGAGAATCGTACATAGTTCCAGGCCATGCACGATCCGTCATCGACGGCATCCGGCCGTATACCCAGCGGCTCTGGCGCGAGCTTCCACCTGCTTCCAAGTGGCGCTTCCCGCGTCGATCCGCTTTGCATCGGCATCGAGACCGGCGCGATTGTGCGATCGTCAATCGCGACGGCGTTCCGTCCCAGCGGCTATTCGCCGTGGGTCCACTCGCCCGCGCCGCCTTCCGGGAGATCATTGCGATTCCCGATATCCGCACTCAATGCTCCACGCTGGCCGCCCTGCTTGCCGCCCAAGACGAGGAACGGCAGTTCGAGCGTATCGGCGCGCGATCGCCTTAGCTGGTGAATTCATCCGCACGACGGACTGTCGTCTGCCACACGCGTCAGCACTTTCGAATAAGCACGACGCTTGCGCTGAAGCGCCGGTGCATTCGCTTTATCGCTCAGCACGCTGCTACTATACTGACGTGGCGGAAGGGCGTGTGTCCGATACCTGCGCTGGAGCAATAGAGCATGCGAAGAGTCGGAATTGTCGGGGCTGGCGCGGTCGGCGCCGCCTGCGCAATGGCGCTGGGTCTTCGGCGCAGTGCGGACGAAGTCGTCCTCGTGAACAGGACACAGGCGAGGAGCGTCGGGATCGCCACGGATATTACGTATGGAGCGGCGATGGGGGACGTGACCGCCGTTCGAAGCGGCGACATCGCGGATCTGACCGGTTGCTCGGTCGTTCTCCTCACTGCCGGCGTCAACGAAAAGGCCGGAGGCGCAACCGATCGGAGCGACAAGGAAGGCCGGCTGAAGCTCCTCACCGCCAATGCCAAGATTTACCGGGAACTCGTTCCCGCCATCGTCGCTGCTGCGCAGGACGCGGTGATCATCGTCGTGACCGATCCACCTGACCCGCTCACCGATATCGCCCGCACTGCCGCCGGGCATGAGCGCGTGTTTGGCACCGGGACGTTCCTTGACAGCCTGCGCTTCCGGACGCATCTCGCCCGTCACTTCGGCGTTGCTCCGACCGCCGTAGATGCCTTGGTGCTTGGCGAACATGGCACTTCAAGCGCCTTTCTCTGGTCCTCCGCGCGAATTGGCGGCAGTCCGGTCGAAGCACTTCTCGATCGGCCGGCGGAGACGAAAGAGCAGATTGAACGGGATGTCCGGCAGGCCAACATCACGATCATCGAGGGCATCGGTGCCAGCCAGTACGGGATCGGAATCGTATCCGCGCGGATCGCCGAGGCGGTTCTGCGGGATGAGAAGGTTATGCTTCCGGTATCGAGTCCCCAAAAAGCATTTGGGGTCAGCCTCTCCTTGCCCTCGGTGATCGGAGCAGCCGGCGTCGAGCGCGTTCTCACGCCGCAGATGAGCCAGCAGGAAGAGGCAGCGCTACACGCAAGCGCTCGGCGCATCGCGGACGCGTCCACTCGTTTGAAGCAGTAGGACGATCGCTTCCAGCCGCGCGTTCGTTCGGACAAACCTGCGTGCGGATCGGAAATACAGGCCACCGCCACACGTTTACCGCAATAGCGGTGCCTTGCGAATGCCGAAGGGACGGCCGACCGCCCGCAAGGTCGTGCCTCGCTTCCTCGCGAGGACGAAGTTGTCCTGAATCCACCTTCTTTGGAATATCTGCTCAGCGCAACGGCAAAGGCATATCGGATGCGCGCCACGTCATTCGCGGCCTTGTTACTCCTGTTGCCTACTCTGTCGGCGACTGCGGCTTCGACCGTCAGCGAAGATACCAGCTTCGGACCACCGCCGGCGCTGGAGCCAGGCAAGGCGCCCCCACTGCCCCAACCGGGGCCGCTGGCGGAGCCCCGCTCGTCAAATCAGGTCGGCTTTCCCGCGGCGCTGACGGCATCGGCAATCCCACCAGCCAGCCCGCTTACGCCTGACGCGGTTGCGTTGGGCGAGAAACTGTTCTTCGACGCCCGCCTGTCGGATGACGGCACCGTCGCCTGCGCCACATGTCACGATCCGGCACGCGCCTTCACCGATGGACGGCCTGTATCGATCGGGATCCATGGCCGCGCCGGTCAACGCAATGCGCCAACCATTCTGAATGCGCTCTATAACAAGACGCAGTTTTGGGATGGCCGGGTCGATACGCTGGAGCAGCAGGCGGCCCTGCCGATCACCAACCCGTTCGAGATGGGTTCGTCCAGTATCACCGCTGCCATATCCCGGATCGCCGGCGATAAGGACTATCAGGTGCAGTTCATGCGGGCCTTCGGCCGGGACGTGAACGAACAGGATATGCTGCGCGCAATCGCGACCTATGAACGGACATTGGCGTCTTTCGATTCTTCCTTCGACCACTTCATCACCGGAGACGCCGGCGCGATCAGTGACTCTGCCAAACGCGGCTGGGAATTGTTCAATACCAAAGCCCGCTGTAACCTCTGCCACGCCTTGGCGGACGATAAACGCGATGTGACTGTTTTCACCGATAACGATTTTCATAACATCGGCATCGGAATCCTCCGGCACCGCGTTGGCCCCCTGGCGCAGCAGGCGGAACGCGAGCTTGCACAAGGACGCCTACCGGATGTCGACACCGCCGCGATCGCGAGCGATATGTCTGTCCTTGGGCGTTTTCTGATCACGAAACGGCAGAACGACATCGCCGCATTCAAGACACCTGACTTGCGCAATATCCTGGTGACGGGACCTTACTTCCACGACGGATCGATGCAAACGTTGTGGGACGTCGTCGATCACTACAACAAGGGTGACGGCCTCACCGATCCCTGGCTCGACGAAGACATCCAGCCGTTGGCCATGACGGAGGCAGAGATTGATGATCTGGTCGCATTTCTTGCTTCACTGACAAGTTCTCCCTACAAGGAGGCCGGCGACCACGAGTACGCGCGGCAACTCGCGTTATCCAGGGTTGATCGCCCACAGCGGGACACTGCGCGGGCTTTCGGCCCGAAGCCGTCGCAGCCGAAGCCGCCACCATTTTGATGGGATCGCAAGTTAGCGTACCAGGATTGATCAGCGCATTGTGTCGAAAGAGGCCCTGTGACAAACCCTGCCCTATCGAACGATCCCGGCGAGGCGGCAGCGTTCGCGCACGCGCCCGGCCAAGGCGAGAACCGTCCCAAGCCAGGGATCGCGATGCTTGAGACCAGGCATTTGTCGCGGAGCGTCGGACAGCGGCTGCTCGTCAATGATGTCAGTGTGCAGGTCTCGGCTGGTGAGATTCTCGCCGTCGTCGGCGCGAGCGGAGCCGGGAAGTCGTCCTTCCTGCGGCTGCTCAACCGGCTCGACGAACCCACGGCCGGCACGGTTCTGCTGGCGTCCACCGACTACCGGTCAATTGCGCCGCAAGAGTTGCGGCGGCGGGTCGGCATGGTCATGCAGACGGCCTTTCTATTTCCCGGCACAATCGCTGCGAACATCGCTTTCGGACCGCGCCAGCGCGGGGAAGTCATGGCCCCGACGCAGATCGCAACGCTGCTCGAGCGGGTCGGCTTATCCGGATTCGCTAACCGTGACGTCGGCAACCTTTCCGGCGGCGAGGCCCAGCGCGTGGCACTGGCTCGAACGCTGGCAAATGCTCCTGAGGTTCTGCTGCTCGACGAGCCGACCTCCGCACTCGATGAGACGTCCGTGCGCGGGGTCGAGGAGCTCATTCTCGGTATCATCCGAGAACGGCGAATGGCCTGCGTGATCGTCACGCACAACCGTGAGCAGGCCATCCGTCTCGCAGACAGAACCACGATCATGGAAGCAGGCCGACTTGTCGCGATCGGCGCAACCAGGGAGGTGCTGCATGCTGACTGAGCTGGAGAGCAGCATAGGAAGCGACGTTCTGATGGGCCTTGCCCAAGCCGCCGGCGCCATCGCGCTATGCGCAGCCGTGGTGGCGCTTTGCCGGTGGCACGCCGTCCGCATCGAGCGCGAGGCTGCCGTGTCGATGGCGCGTGGCCTCGTGCAGATGGTTCTCGTTGGGATGGTGCTGGCGGTGTTGCTGCATGGCAACTTGCTGATCGGCACGCTGATCTTGTTAATGATGACGGTCACCGCGGCATTCACGGCTGCTCGCCGCCTCCAGGGATTGGAAGGCGCGCTACTGCTGTGCTTCTGGGCGATCACCGCCGGCGCCGGAACCGTGATCGCGGCGATGCTTGCGACCCGGAGCCTTCGGGCCGACATTGCGATCCTCGTCCCTGTCGGCAGCATGATCATCGCCAATGCGATGAATGCATGCGGGCAAGCCGCAGAGCGCTTCCGGGCCGAGATCGTCGCCCATGTCGGACAGATCGAGGCAGGCCTCTCGCTGGGCGCGGAGCCCACCGTTACGGTTACGCCTTATCTTCAGAGCGCCGTCTATGCGAGCCTTCTGCCTCGGCTCGATATGCTGAAGTCTCTCGGTTTGGTGTGGATCCCCGGAGTCATGGCCGGCATGATGGTCTCCGGCGCGAGTCCGGTCTATGCCGCCATCTACCAATTCGTGGTCGTAGCCATGATCCTGGCTGCGTCTGGGATTACCGGTCTCACGGCTACCCTCCTCATGCGGTCACGCGTGTTCACCTCGGCAGCGCAGTTGGCGCTTCGGCCTGCGGAAGCGTCAACGTCGGGCCCGGCGGCGACGCGGGCTCATCCATAAGTCGGACAGGCTCGGTCATCACACGCCCTGCGCAAACCCGTTCGGACTCGTCGGCGCGAGCTGGTCGAACTGCTCGACTAGATCAACTCATGCTGCCAGGCATGAAGCATCGCGGTTTCGGATGACCATCTTGATAATAGGGCCACACCATGGTCCGACCCGAGAGGTTCGGCCCATCTACGACAGCTTCCCTGGGAACGTCGACCCATTCGCCATCGATGCGCACCCGATAGTGACCATCCTTGCTTTCCCAATCAGCGTCATCGACGCGCTTGGCATCTGTGCCGTCACAGCATGGGCCCTTGCCGCTGTGCAGGCTCTCATACCAATGGTTCAACTCGGGGTGCCCAGAATCGTGAGCGCGGGCGGACCCGAATGTAAAAATTGACAGCACGACAGCAAGAATAAGAAGCGCTGGCCGCCTGCAATCCGTACTCATTCCAAGACTAATCCGTGCTGTGATCATATCCGATACCCAACTCCAGTATGCTGGTCGCGAGGCTCGCAAATCACGTGCCACCAGGTCACTGGTGCAGCACTAATTTTGATCTCCGCGATGATTATTTTGCGGGCAGGCTGATCGCATTCAGAGTCTCCTCGTTGCGATCGAAAACAATCGCTGCGCAACGATCGGTGATGAACGTTGCGAGCGCCTCCCCATGCCAGCCACATCATTGTTCTGCTCTTCGTGGAGATATGACCGACGTTGTCTACGTCAATTATATGATTTATCTCATACCATCACGTTGCCGAGAGAAGTCACACTCATCGCGCCTGACCTCGCTGGGTTGTCAGCGGATACGGCGATGTTCGTGGTCGCTCGCGATCGATTGATCGTTCGGGTCCGACATCATCACGCCTGTGTCACCGCGAGAACGAACTTCTCGAAATAAGCGTGCCGTCGACGAGCCAAACGTAGCAACATGCCTGCGACCGCGATCAACCGTTTCGGATGGCCAGCACACATAACGGTCGACGTCGCCATTTTTCGGTGCGTCGGAAAATAGATGTCCTGGATAGAGTCCCGCGTGCCGCGCGGCCTGCGAAGGGCCAGCGCCCTCTTCGCCTACATTCCCAATCCCGCCGCGGCGGACGATTTCCGGGAAGCACGCTTGGTGCCTTGCGGCAAGTCTGACAGCGAGCGTCCCGGCCAAAGGTTCCGTGGCGATGACATCGATGGCAACTTCAGATCGAGAAGGCGACGCATTCGCGGTATGCAGACCTGCTCTGCGTCATAGTGATCGATAACGAAGCGGCGGGCGGCCTGTCTCATTGACGAGAACTTGGCGGGTTCCTGCAACGCCTCAATCACGCGCTCGGAAAGTTCATCGACCGCAAAAAAAGGAACCAGCAGCCCGTTCTCGCCGGAACTGATGACCTCGCGCACTGGCGGCGTATCAGACCCAATCACCAGGCAACCGGCGCTCATCGCTTCCAGCGCCGACCAGGACAGCACGAAGGGATAAGTCAAATAGACATGTGCCGATGATACCTGGAGCGCGGAAATGAACGTCTGATATGGGACGCCACCCATGAAATGAACACGTGATAGATCCAACTGATCGCGGACCTCATCGAGGAAGATCGACTTCCAGGTCTTGCCAGCCGGCGGAGGAAGTCCATACGACAATCCATCCCTGCCGATGACGACGATCTGCGCGTTGGGTCGCCGCCTGAGGATTTCGGGGAGAGCACGCATAAAGACGTGATAGCCTCTGAGCGGTTCGAGATTGCGTACGACAAACGTCACAATCTCGTCCGACGATCCCACTTCCCGGCCGTTCGGCAGCATGAGGCGCGTCTGCGGATTCGGTCGCACCCGCGATGTATCAATTCCTTCATGAATCACTTCGATCTTGCTTTGATAATGCGAGGGAAAGGTCGATTGCTGCCAAGTGGTAGGCGAGATTCCAAGGTCGCAATCTGCCAGCGCTAGCAATGTCGTCGCATTCTTCAACTGCAGTCCGATATGGCCATCCAATCCGGACATCGGAAATTCCGGATCGAATCCGATGTCCCGCCCCTCGGCCCCGTAAAAGAACTCGCAATAGACCAACAATCTTGCCTTGGGGAACATCGTGCGCAGTGGCAGGGTCTCTCCCCATCCCGGATGGCCCAGAATCAAGTCGGGTGCGAAGCCCGACGCCGCCAAGGTCGAAAGACTGTAAAGCACTTGCTCAGCGCGGCGGCACTCAAGGTCGAATCGCCTTGCGAAAGGATGGGTTCCGGAAACATCTGCTTCGGGGAGCATATATTTAATCAACTTAACCGAAGGCATCGGCTGCGCGCTCGATGCACCGACAGCAACGAGCTCGAAGCCGGGTTCGTTAGCCAACGCGGCCGCCAGATTGCGGTACTGTGCCGGGAAGTTATTGTGAACGAATAAAATCTTCATCGACGATGCTGTGGCCTGTCTGCTTCAAGCGGTACGATCAATGCAGAACGAACTGAAGCTTGCGCGTCGTGGTTATAGCAAGAATTTTCTGTAGCGAAGGCATCAATCGCTAATCGCCGAACGATAGTTCGGCATTCGCACTATGTAATGACAAAGTTCCCTATGATTAGAATGCTGCAATTCTGCATCAGCAAGAAGCTTTCGTTCGATCTGACATCTTCCTGCCCCAAAATTCGTCGATTAGTCGCAACTCCATGCAACTTTTGGTTTTGCTTTGGGCATCCAAATGTTGAAACTCAGTGTAGTCTCAGGAATGCAAGGGCAAGCGTGTGGGCAACGCTATGAAATTCAAACGACCTCCTTCCGACTGCCAACCGCAAATCCAGCATCTCGATCTGAGCAGCGCTGAGAACATGGCCGACTCCATCGCACTGCTGAGAGATGAAAACGACAGGCTCCGGCGGATGGTGGCATTATTGAGTGCAGAGACCGAGTATATCCGTCGCTCTCTCTCGTCATCAGTATCCACTCATTGGCGCTCGTCCTCACGCTTGAGGGCACTTCCTTGACTTGCCGTTGCTGACGGAGCAGGTGTCTCGCTGTGGATAACCAGCTTCGCGCTTCGGCAAAGTCGAGTTGGCAATCACATCATTCTCGCCTCAAGCGTCTTGGATGGTTCTCTCCGCTGCGTTTCGGCGCGCCGGAGCACGTTCGGCTGCAACACCCAAGATTGAAACGCGAAAAGACACGAATTGCGATCTGTGGTTGCATGGCCTGCTTAGCCATTTGCCCGAAGTTTGTTGAGCTCGCGATATCAAACATGTCTAACTTTTGGGCGACGACATATGATATGCTCGCTAACCGAAGTAGATTACAATTGTTACGATTTGTTCGGGGGTGTTGATGAGCGACGCTGAGCAGCAAAAAGTGGTGAACCTCGACCGCGGACTGTTCTTCGTGAATTACAGGAGTGCGGAAGACTCCCTCTCTCCACCTCATGTTACGGTCGCACCGGCGCTGGGCCACGAAAGGCGGATGGAGATCATCCTGCATCCTGATGCGACCGAGCCAACCCTTTGGGAGCCGAATTCCGGCTTGGTTGTCCGAGTCACCACGCCCGGCACTTTGCAGGTCCAAGTCCAGCCCATGCGACTTGGAGGATCGCAAGCCGCCGTGGTTCGCATCGAACCGATCCAATCCGGCCGAGCCCGCGTCGTCACGGCGCAAAGCGAAAGCCTGGGCTTGCATGCCAATGCCACGACGGAAGGCCTGAAGGTGCTTGGCCATGTGGCGGGTCGCGGCGACGTCACTGTCGGACCCAACGCATGGATTGCAGGTCCAACGGCACCGTCCCGCGTGGAAGGGGTGGCCCTGGAATGGCCGGAGAAGCCGGTCGGTCTTGATATCCGCTATGCGGTTCAGTTCGCCAACGGTCAGGCCGGGAGCGGCAGAATGGTCCCGCTCGGCGCCTACGCCGGTACACGCGGGCGGGCCCTGCCCATTACGGGCGTGGTCCTGGAAATGAGCGGCACCGACGAATTGGAGTTCGTCGCGGAGGCAGGGTTCTTGAACGCACCGACCTTGCGCGCAGTCGGCAAACGCGTGGTGCTGTCGGGTCCGACCAATCGCGAACCTCTGGTTGGCATTCGCATTGGCATCGAACGGATTGCAGCCGCGGAACAGGTCGCGGCGCCTATGAAGCCGCGAAAGCCTGCCGGTTCGGGGCGGGTCCGTGTGTTCCGCAGCCGGCCGCGCCAAGAGAGTCCGGTTACCTGAAGCGATCCGGACACTCAGACTTCGGAGCGCCGGCAAGCGACCGCAATCGGTCAGGGCACGGTTAAATGGTTCTCGGCACCATCATTGGCGCCCCAGCGCTCGTCGGACCTCGCTCACATATCGCGCTCGAGCGCCTGGCGGCGCAGGCGCTAACCGCTCAGGACTTTATCGCAGCATTCAAATATGCGGATCGGCGCTGCCGTATTGAACCGCCGCCGGCCGCCCATTGCTTCATTCTCCGCGCGGAGGCGAACTGGAAGCTTGGACGCGGCGAAGCGGCGCTCGCCGACCTCACCGAAGCGCTTCTTGTCGATCCTTCCGACGTCGGCGCCAACCGTCGAATGCTTGCCTGGGCCACTGACGATCGGCGGCGGGTCGCGGCTGCCAGTCTGATAAGCCGTGACGGCAATCCGGCGATCCTGCGAGCTGCCATCGCTGAGCTTCGGCGTGCCGGGAATCGGCATTGGGCCGCCTGTTCGGTGTTTGACAATCATGTGACAGGTTGGATCGCCTGGACCAAGGCGGCCACGATCGAAGCGAGCCTTGCGACCGAAGACGGCACGTTAACGAGCCTTCTCGAGCCCAATTCATTTCATCCCTTGGCCAGCAGGGACGTTCAGGCGACCGCCTTTCTCGTTAGGCGGCCACCATCCAGGACCCCTCAGACGCTGACATTGAAATTCGACGGCGAGATCTTCCAGATCCGGCGGCTCGCCCCCAACCAGTCTCCGCAGGCGCGGGTCCGAGCACACGCGCGTCCCTCCGCTCGGCCAAGGCCTCGCACCTCCGCCCCCACCGTCATCGTTCCTGTCTATCGCGACGTCCAAGCAACGATCGACTGCTTTGAAAGCCTCGTTAAGGCAAGAGCTTCGCGCGCGTCAAGAAAAGAGCCGTTCCGCATTCTAGCCGTCGATGATGCCAGCCCCGAGGTGGAGTTGCGACGCTATCTCCAAGAGCTTGCTGCGGCCAACACGATCGACCTCGTTGTGAACGCGGTAAACCTTGGCTTCGTCGGAGCGATCAATCGTGCGCTGGAGGAGGCGCCGACGGGCGACGTCGTGTTGCTGAACTCCGATACCGTCGTAGCACCCGGCTTTGTTGATCGATTGGCGACGGTGGCGCGTTCGGCACCGAATATCGGGACGGTCACGCCGCTTTCCAATAACGGCGATATCTTTTCGTTCCCGATGCCGAATGACGTCAATCCGATGCCGAGCTATGAGCAAATACTCGAGATCGATCGTATCGCGGGCATTTTCGGCGCCGGCGATGCAATCGACGTCCCAAGCGGCATCGGGTTTTGTCTCTATATCACGCGCGCCTGTCTCGATGCCGTAGGCGGGCTGTCGGAAACGTTTGAGCGCGGCTATCTCGAAGATGTCGATCTCTGCCTTCGCGCGCGCGCCAAGGGCTTTCGCAATGTTTGCGCGCCGTCGGTCTATGTCGGGCATCACGGCTCTAAATCCTTCCAGCACGAGAAGCGAAGCCTGGTGCTTCGCAACCTGGGCGTTCTGGACCAGCGATTCCCAAACCATCGGAACGAATGCCGCGCGTTTGAGAGCGCCGATCCGCTACGACCAGCGCGCGCAGCACTCGAGCGCACGCTGCCCTGGTCGTCAGAACCGTCCATGCTGATCGTCGGCAATCAACGCTCCTGCGCAGCCATAGCTGAGGAGCGAGCGCGCCACCTCCGGCGGCATGGCGAGCGCGTGCTTCTGCTCTTGCGAGAGCGCGATGTCTTCCATCTCAAGGCCGCGGACGGCACGAGCCCGCAATCGATTCATTTGAGGCTCGGCACGGAAACGGACATCGCCGACGCCGCCGAACTCCTTAGACGGCTGCATGCAAAACGCGTCGACATCGTCGAGCCGAATCCGTTGCCGGAACTGATCGATCTGATGCGGGCACTCAACCTTCCGCTCAATTTCTGGCTGGTGAGAGGAAACCTTGGCGAAGCGGCCGTCTCGCTTCCCGGCGGGACGCCCCTCCTCGTTCCCAGCAAAGCGGCCAAGGCTTTTGCCCAGGCTCGGTGGCCCAAACGCAACATTGTCCTCCAGGATTGGCCAACTCCCTCGCTCGACCTGCCACCGTTTTCGGGCTCGCGAAAATCGCTTGTCATCGTTCCCTCTGCGCCCTCGCCCGTATCCTTGCGCATCATGCGGAGCCTGGCGGATTGCCTGCAACGGCGGGAACCATCCCGATCGATCGTTATCGCGGGCACAACTTGTGACGACGATCGCCTGATGTCGTACCCAAATGTCTTCATAACCGGCGCGGTTGCAGCCGACGAGCTCGGCGATATTCTGGCACCGCACGATCCGGGCTGGCTGCTCACCGATTTCGAAGAACCAATATTCGGCCATCCTCTGATTGAGACTGCAAAGCAAGCTTTAAGACCTGTCGCATATCGCGACTGGTCGGGCGGATCACTCACCCCCCGCAAAGGCGACCTTGCCCTTCCTGCCAATGCAGACGAGGCAGGACTTGTCGATGCAGTGGTCGATTGGGTCGAACGATCATGAGCATCGCGCGCGTCACCCGCACCGCACCGGCGGCCAAACCGAAACTGATCAGCCGGCTCGCGCTCGCTCACGACAGTACGGTATCGGGCTTCGTGTTCGATCCTGAGGCTCCGGAGCGCCGGTTCACCGTCGATATCCTGCTCGATGGTCTGGTCCTGAGAACGACCTACGCCGATTCCCTCGTCATGGAGCTCTTTGAGCAAGGACTAGACGGCGCTTACGGATTTGCGGTGACGCTCGAACCGAATCTGCTCCAAGCCGCGAGCGTCCTTGAGGCACGCCTCGCCAATCTCGGAACCCCCGTCGGCCATCCTATCGACCTGGAGAATGACAGCGCACTTGTCGATCTTCGACCGACCAGCGAATTGCGCTGGCTGGGTGGTTTGCATTTCGAAGGCTGGATCGACAGCGAAATCGTCGCCACCCTTGAAGCGATCGTCGATGGAGAAACCGTCGCACAGGTCCGCGCGACGGCCTGGACGCACATCGGCGACAATGCCAACGGGCAAGGATCCCGCAACGCCCGCGCTTTCGATTTCCATGTCCCGCAGCGCTTCGCCGACGGACGTGTCCATAGGATTGGATTGCGCAAAGAGGACGGCGAGCAGGTCCCGGCAACGGCAGTCTTTGTCGCGTTTCCCGATGGCCTTGCCAGAATGATTGACGCGATCGGAGGGCACGGCGCCGAGCGCCTCCGCGGCAAATTATACGATCAGCTCATTCCGGCCTCCCTGCCCCTGGCCGACTATGCGAATTGGCGCGATCGCTTCCCGTTGCCAGAACCGCAGACGAGCCGGCTTCAACTGGCCGTCGTTATCGCCGGCACCGCCGGAGCTCAGGAAACACTCTCCACCCTGGAAACGCAGAGCCACGGGACCTGGACCGCAGGCGTGATCGATGGTCAGCCGCTTTCCGTCGACAGCGAGGTCCTCCTGGAGTTTCTTGAAGACGCCGCATCCGATGCGCAACACGTCGTCATCACCATGGCGGGCATGTCGCTCGAACCGAACGCGCTGGCTCGCATCGCAGCCGCATTCGACGCCTATCCGGATGCTACGGCCGTGTACGGCGATCTTGACTTCCTCGCCGACGATGGCCGGCTGTGGCCGCTCGCCTTTCCGGCGTTCGACTACGAGAGGATGCTCGAGCAAGGGTATTGTGCACACCTGTTCGCGGTCCGACGAGAAGCGCTGCTTGCCGGGCTTGAGGCTCGTCCCGACAATCTCTATCGACTTTTCAACTGCCTGCTCGACCATACCGATCCACGACAGGCGAACATCCTGCACTTGCCGGGAGCCTTGGCGACGCTACCGAAATTCAATCGGGTGAATGCCGCCTCTCGGCTTTCCGCCGCGAGCCACATGCATCTGCGCGCGCGCAGCATCGGGGCGGAGGTGAGCCAGCAGCAAGGCAATCTCTTCCCCGCGGTCCGAATCAAACGGCCGATCGCGCACGAGCAGGCGACCGTGATCATCCCGACCCGCGACCGCCTCTCGTTGTTGCGCACCTGCCTTGACAGCATTGCGCCGGCGGTCGAGCGCTGCCGTGCCGATATCCTCGTCGTCGATAATGATAGCGCCGACCCGGAGACGATCGACTATTTCGCAGATCTGCGCCGACGCGGCATCCGGACTTTGCGGATTGAGGGGCCGTTCAACTTCGCACGGCTCAACAATCAAGCCGCCACGATGCTCGACAGTGACGTCTTATGTCTGCTCAACAACGATATCGAGGCAAGCTCGGACGACTGGTTTGAGGAGATGCTGACGCGGCTGGCCGAACCGAACGTCGGTGCCGTCGGCGCGCTCTTAACCTGGCCCGGCGGCGTTGTGCAGCATGGCGGCGTCGTCTTGGGAATGAACTTCGCGGCGACCCACGCATACACCGATAGATTTGGCGATGATCCCGGTTTTGTTGATCAGCTACTCGTCGCGCACGAATGCAGTGCGCTAACCGCGGCCTGCCTCGTGACCCGACGAAACGACTATCTTGCCGTCGGCGGAATGGACGAAGCTCGCTTCGCAGTCGCATTTAACGATGTCGACTATTGTCTCCGCCTGCGCCAAACCGGAAAGCGCATTGTCTTCACGCCGCACGCGAAGCTGGTCCACGCCGAATCCGCCAGCCGAGGCAAGGACGATCGGGCGGATCGCCGAGACCGGTTCGAGCGTGAGCTCAGTCTGCTTCGCGCGCGCTGGGGCGAGTTGCTCAATGACGACCCGACCTACAATCCGCAGCTCTCACGCGATGGAATCCCCTATAGCGGCCTGGCTTGGCCCCCGGGACCGCGCGACCCCAGGTTCAACAATCTTCCTCCTGCACGCGACATACCGCCAGGATTTTAGCGGCATCGCAGGCCACAGCATCAAGCTCGCCTAGAGCGTGATGACTTTTCTTCGAATCGTCCTCCCGCTCTAGCTCTTTGTTTGAGCGTGATCTTTTTCGGAAAACCGGTCTCCACTTTTCCGGATCACGCTCTAACCGCCGCCCCGACGACGTCGGCGAAAGGATATTGCCCTTTGCACGGACGGGTCGGACGGCGGCCGTCTTGTCTCGATCAACGTTGAGGCTTCAACAAATCCTACGCCACCTCGACGGCAGTTTGGCTGGCGCCGATCGCTTGCACCCGGGCGGCAAGCATAATGCGCGTCCGAACAGGCACCTGACGCTGCGACTTCGCGCGCGGGTATGGCAACTCTCTGACCGATTTACCGTTTGGATAAAGGGCTTCGTGCTCGGCCCAATTGTCGAAATGCGACCGCTCGATGTTGTCGACGAACGTCTCGGCCGGCGTGCTCTCGGCGAAAATCAACGAGTGATCCTCGACCTCCACATGATAATAGGCGAAGGTCGTCGGTACATTGTGCTCACGGACGATGGACGTGCCGTTGACTAGCGCGCTCGCCTGAATCAGAGCACCATCGACGAGGACCGCATGGTCCGGCGAAATCAGGAGATCCCGGGAGGGCACGCCCTCAGCCAGTGCGCCGGCCTTGATGCGGATCGGCAGGACGCGCATCTTATCGGCGAACCTCGTCGAAACCGTCTGAATGCCGAGCCAGTCGACCGTCGCCACTCCACCATCCTGAGTTAAGACCTGGTCACCGCGCGTCAAAGTCTCGACAGGTACTTCGCCAGCCGGCGTGCCAATCAGAGTACCGGCCATGAAACAGATGGTCGTACTGCCGCTGGTAATGGTCACATCACCGTTATGCCCGTTCAGCTTGCCCGAATACTGGGTGTCGGTCAAAAAAAACGAACGTCCATCGCCGTCCAGGATAATAATCCCGCTGATCGTGTTGCCGTGATCCTGAACGGTCGCTGCGCCAACGAAAGTGTATTTTCCCGTCTCAAGATCACCCAAATCGGCGCCAATCTTCGCGACCTTGATCTTGTCGCCGGCAAAGATCTCACCGCCGTTCGGATCTTTGACCTTCACGCCGCCTGCCACGTAATCCACAAAATCGGTCTTCGGATTGGCATCGTCAATTCGGTAGCTCGCCTTACCGCCGTAGGCCAATGCATAGGCGTAGTGAAACGTCTCGCTAGTCGCCATCGAACCCCTCACTCTGAATGTTATGGATAAGTTAACATTATAAAAACACGTTAGCGTTCCGATAACCTTTGCGCAATCCGGAAAGGGGCCGCTGAGACGGTTCGGCAAAATATTGCGATAATCTGCAAATTCGCTTATCGATCATCACTGATAATATTAGCTTTGAAAGATAATTTGGAATGATGATTAGATCGTACCGGTGGAAGCCAGCCGGTGATCAGGAAGAAGCGCAGACATGGCTCGCCACCTACCATCCCATTTATGTAAGTAATAAAGTCCCCCTCCTTGGCCCCGGAGGATCGCAAGAGATTTGGGCCGGTCGAATCTTTGTGCTTAGCCAGACTAGCTGCGCGCATGCCGAGCTGGTCCGGGGGGCAACGGCGGTCTCAGGCCGCGCAGTCGATCACTTCGCCCTCCAAGTCGTGATGGGCGGCTTTGTTGAAATGCATCATCATGGAGGCACGGTGACTGCCCGCGCCGGGGATTTGCTTTTGTTGGACCTTCAGGCGCCGGTTCGGCTCATCCGCGGCACCGATAACGGTCCCAGTGCTGACCTGACGCTCTGGATACCACGAGCGAGCCTGCCGGCGAAGTTCGCGGATCTGACCGCCAGACATGGCACGCTGGCCAAGGCAGCCGCCCCGGGCGCCTCCGTGGTCTCCGCAGCCTTGCAGGCCATGCTTGCACAGGTCCACCTTGTCACTGCCGCGGAGATGGATGAAATCGCGTCGGGCATTGCGTTGCTGGCGGTACAGATACTGACCTTGGAGGCGAGACGCAATTCAGCCGTTGAGCCTTCGGATTCGCTGCCTCTCGACAGCTTTGTCATCATCAGTCGCTACATTGAGAATCATCTTGCCGCGAAGGACCTGAGCGCCGACAGTCTGGTCAAGACGTTCGGCCTATCCCGAGCCTCTTTATATCGTCTCTTTGAACCAACTGGCGGTGTTGCATCCTACATCCGCGCACGCCGCCTCGCCCGCGTTCAACAGGAGATCACGGCTGGGGGACTCGGCAACAGACGGATAGCCCCGATCGCCTACCGCTACGGATTTCGTAGCATTCCCGCATTCAATCGGGCCTTTAAGAGCACGTACGGCCAAACGCCCCGCGAGGCGCTCACGGCGAAACGATCAAGCCTACCCTCCCCCGCTGGTTCGTCTCACGCGTTGGGACAACTTGCGCAATGGCTCTTGGACGTTTCGTGACAATCTTGCCGCGATAAATCCGGCCGTTGACAATTCCTCTTTGCGGGACGACGACTGCAGCAATAGCCCGCGCAACCGATGTCGGTTCATCTACGCCAGCGGATAATGAATTGCGTCGCCCTCCACGATTAAGCCGTCTTTTTGAGCTGCTTTTAACAAACGGTCGTTGTTGTTTTAGCCGCCCGATCGTAGGCATGCACCCGTCGTTTAGCTGATTATCTGTCGCTTTTCTGTCATGTTCGATCTTGAAGACCGTTTCGCTTGGCTGATGCGCTCGATCTGTCCAATTCAAACGCTGGAGTCACACCCAGCATGAATGACGGACAGCCGGCAAAAATGCTTATCGAGCAAGGCCGGCGAATTCGAGCGACGGGTGATCGCACAGCTTCACTCGCCGCATTCCTCAGGGCGACGGAGAGCGACCCTTCCAACGTCATTGCAACCGTTGAAAGCGGCTATGATCACCTGCATCTGGCACAGATCCCTCAGGCCCGCTCCATGTTCGAGCGCTCGCTCGCGCTGGATCCAGATAACAAGCCGGCCTTGATCGGCCTCGGTCATACCCTGCGACATCTGCGGGAGTTCGAAGGTGCCGCACAATCGTTCCAGCGAGTCCTGCAACTTGAGCCTGGCCATGCCGGTGCCAACGAAGGACTAGGCTATGCACTGAAATCCTTGGGCAGGAACGAGGATGCGCTCGCAGCATTCCAGGCTGCAGCCCGCGCCAATCCGAGAGACATCAGACCACATATTGAAGTTGCGCACATGCTGCGCGATCTCGACCGCAACGAGGAGGCCGTCACCGCGCTGCGTGATATAGTCGCGCAAGACCCCAATAACACTGCCCATCTGTTGACGCTTGCGCGTTTGTTGCGGCAAACTGGCGCGGCAGTCGAAGCACTCGACACTTTCCGAAAGCTTGCGGAACTCGATTCCGCCAATCTCGGCTTCAGAATCGAGCTTGGGCATCTTCTTCGTGAAACCGACCTCATCGACGAGGCGCGGGACGTCCTTGAAAAGGTTCTGCAGGAGGCGCCTCTCAATATCAGCGCGCTGAATGCTCTCGGGTGGACGCATCGCAAGGCAAATTCCCTTGAAGCTGCCCAGGTCTGCTTCGAGAAAATTCTTGAGATCGAACCAACCAATGTCGGAGCCTTGCACGCGCTCGGTCTCGTCGAACGGCAGCGCGGCCGCCATGAAAATGCGCTCGTGCTGTTTGCTCGCGCGAAGGAAGTCAGCCCAAAGGCCTTCCATATTCGCCTCGAGGTTTGTCACTGCCTTCAGAACTTGAAACGCTTCGGCGATGCCATCGTCGAATTCAGAGAGGTTCTGCGCGAGTGGCCCCGAAGCCGCGAAGCTCATCTTGGCCTCGGTTATGCCATGCGCGCTTCCGGCAACGTCGAGCAGGCACTGGACGCATTCGACGAAGCCGCCTGCGATGATCTCTCCCACCCAAACGGCTTGATCGAAGCGGGACATACTCTGCTCCGTCTTGGTCGACCAGCCGAGGCCGAGCAGCGGTTTCGCGGCGCGCTCGATCGATCACCAGGCAACGCGGCCGCGTTGGTCGGTCTGAGCTATGCCCTCCGCCGCCTTGGGCGCGCCGGCGAGGCGGAAGAAGCTTTACGTCAAGCTCTTCGCCGGGAGCCTGGCAATCACGGTGCGCGTATCGCGCTGGCGCACCTTTTGGAGGCTGGATACCGCCTCGAAGAAGCCGCCGAACTTTTGCTAGAACTCATCTCCAGACTGCCGGAGCATGCCGAGGGTCTCGCCGCGCTGGGCAATATCCGTCGGCGTCAGGGCGATCGCGAGCAGGCTTTGGTGTTTTTCCGCCGAGCTTCGAAGGCGGATCCGACGAATATATCTCGCCTGACCGACATCGCGATCGAGCTTCGCGATGTCGGGCGGTTCGAAGACGCCGAAATGCTGCTCGATAAAGTCCTCGCCGTCAGTCGGGCCGATGCGCGGGCATTGCTGCAGCGCGGGCAACTGCTGCGTCGCCAGGAACGCCGATCTGAGGCTCTTGCCGCCTTTTCGGAGTTGCTGAGGCTTGACCCAAACAGTGCGCAGGCGATGGTCGAAGCTGCCGCCGAAGAGCGTGCCCTTGGCCGCCCGGATGTCGCCAGGCAATGGCTGGAAAAGGCATTGGATATCGAAGTCGATCACCTCGACGCGCTGCTTGCTCTGGCCGACATCGCCTTGCAGAGTAACGATGCCGATACGGCGCTTGCGCTGTATCGGCGGGCTGGCAAGTCGCATCCGACAAGCGTCTGGGCTCGGCTGGGGGAAGCGCGCGTCTGCTTTGAGCTTGGCGAGCGCGATCGGGCGTTCCAGGTCGTGACGGCGGCGCGCGAGTGCCTTGGCCCTCACCCTGAAATTGCGGGCGTCGAGGTTGAGCTTCTCAGGCATATGCGCGACTGGACGAGGGCCCAGGAAGTGCTCGATGACGCGCTCGCCGAAGCACCGCGGCCGAATTTCTGGTTGTGGTCCCACAAAGTGCAGATTGCAACGATGACCGGCCAGTACGACGCTGCCGCGCGTCTCCTGCAAGAGGCGCCGGCATCGGACACCGTCGCTGAGGCCCGCGTGGCCCTGCTCGGCGGACAGCTTGCCGAGGCGCAGTTCCGCTACGAAGAGGCGATTTCGCTTTACCAGCAGTCGATCCGTTTGAATTCCGGAGATGCCTGGTCGCACTTCGAGCTCGCCCGCGCCGCCCTCATGAATCTCGACGTCGATGTCGCCCGTGCCGCGCTCGGCGCCTTCATCCAAGTCAGCCAATCGTCATTGTTGCTGCGCGGGCAGTCGCTCAGCCCATCGCAGAACCATGTCGGCCAGCTGCTCGATGAATTTCTGCTCGATAGTGAGGCTCTGGCGACGCTGCGTCGCATCCGCCTTCGTCCGCCCGATTCGCAATTCGAACCGTTGAGGGAATTGATCAGGCAACACCCGGACTATACGCCCGCAGCGATCATCGCCGCGATCGCGCTGCGCCAGACCGGCCAGTTTCAGCAGGAAGCAACTGTCCAAAGCTCCCTGAAACGTACCATTCCCTCTACGATCGCGCAGTTCTGGGATGTTACGCCCCCGGAGGATGTCCGCGACCTAATGAAGTCATGGCAAGAGCTTCATCCGACGTATCAGTGGACATGTTTTGACGACCAGAAGGCGGTTGCGTTCCTGAACGAACATTACGGACGCGAGATCGTGGACGCCTATTTCCGCGCGCCATTCCCTGCACAAAAGGCGGACATCTTCCGTCTGGCATTCCTGGTTGCTCGTGGCGGAATCTATGCCGACGCGGACGATCGTTGCCTGATGCCGGTCGACAGCTTCATTCGGCCCGATGCGACGCTGGTTGTTCATCAGGAAAATTACGGTTCCATCGGCAACAACTTCATCGCGGCAACGCCGGAGCATCCGGTTCTGGCTCGGGCGCTGGAGCTTGCTGCGGCGGCTATACGCCGCGGTGATCGCGACCTCATCTGGCTATCGACCGGTCCCGGACTGTTGACTCGTGCGTTTGCTCAAGAGTGGGCGGCGCAGCGGCCGGTCGGCCTACTCAGAAGAACGCAGGTGATGAACCTCGGAGAGCTGCAGCGCTCGGTCGGAATCCACTGCCCGGTCCGCTACAAGTCGACCGAACTGCACTGGAGCCGATCGGCCTTCGCACAGAAGGCCCTCCGCCGGCGAGGGTAAATCAGTCGTCAGCGGCTCGCCGGTGCTTGTAGCTTGACCGCGAACTCCTCGAGCTCCGCTGTCAAGGCATCCTGCCAAGCCGGCGTGGTCACTCCAAACCGATTTTTCAGCCGCGACAAATCGAGCCGAGAGTTACCGGGCCGCTTGGCCTTGGTCGGGAAATCGGCGGTCGCGATCGGAACGATGGTCTCCACGGCGAGCTCCACACCGCGCGACTTCAGGCCGGCGACGATGGCGCTCGCGAAGCCATGCCAACTGGTCTCGCCGGTGCAGACAAGGTTAACCACACCACTGTTGCGCACAAGCAGCCCGTTCAAGTCCGAGAGGTTTGGCAGCACGATGCCGGCGATCGCGTCGGCAATCGCGCTCGCCGACGTCGGGGCGCCGATCTGGTCGGCGACGATGCGCAGCTCTTTGCGCTCGCCGGCCAGCCGCGCGATCGTGCGCAGGAAGTTGGCTCCCCGGGCGGCATAGACCCAGGACGTGCGCGCGATCAGATGCGGCCCGCCGGCCGACTGGATCGCCGCGTCGCCGGCCAGCTTGCTGGCGCCATAGACTGAGAGCGGGTTCGTGGGACTGTCCTCGCGCCACGGCTTGTCGCCAGAGCCGTCGAAGACATAGTCGGTGGAGAAATGCACGAGCGGCACGCGATGCTGTGCCGCCCATTTCGCGATCATCTCCGGCGCCTTGGCGTTGACGAGGAAGGCGAGTTCGCGTTCGTCTTCGGCGCGATCCACCGCGGTATAGGCGGCAGGGTTGATGATGAGATCTGGTCGGAAACTGTCGAGCCTCTCAGCGAGCGTCTCAGGCTTAGATAGGTCAAACTCCGCGCGGGGCGGCGCGATGGTCGTGCCATGCTTCGCCAGCAGCGGCAGCAATGCGCCGCCCACCTGGCCATTGGTGCCCGTCAACAATATCCGCATCAGATTTGCCCATAGACTGGAAGGTTTTCCACGTCGGCTAACAGCGGTGCCACGGCGTCCTTGGCCGACAAAGACGGCTTTTCGACGCCCCAGTTGATGCCAATCGCAGGATCGTCCCAGCGGATCGAGACCTCATCCTTGGGACTGTAAAGATCGTCGCATTTGTAGAAAAAGTCGGCGGTTTCGGAGAGAACGACAAAGCCGTGCGCGAAGCCACGGGGGACCCAGAGCTGTCGCCTGTTCTCTTCGCTCAATTCGACGGCAACATGGCGTCCAAAATTCGGGCTGCCGACCCGCACGTCGACGGCGACATCCAGCACCTTGCCGCGTAGCGCGGTGACTAGTTTGCCCTGCGTAACCGGATTCTGCAGATGCAGCCCGCGCAGCACGCCAAAGCTCGAGCGTGACATGTTGTCCTGCACGAAAGGCCGCGCGATCCCGTGCTCGGCGTACCGGAAGGACTGATAAGTTTCGACGAAAAAGCCGCGCTGATCGCCGAACAGCTTGGGTTCGATGATGAGGACTTCGGGAAGCTCGGTCTGGATGACATTCATTTTACAACACTTCGAAATTGCTGGCTCACGATGCTATCACTGCATTGATAACAACCTTGTGCACTTCACATTATATGTTATGTTTTGTGATAGCAAAACGTGAGGGGCTATGAAGGGCATTATCCTCGCCGGCGGGACGGGCTCGCGCCTTTACCCAGTGACGACGGTCGTATCAAAGCAGCTTCTGCCGGTCTTCGACAAGCCGATGATCTATTATCCGCTGTCGACGCTGATGTTAGGCGGAATTCGGGACATTTTGATCATTTCGACGCCGCAAGACAAGCCGCTGTTTCAGCGGCTGCTCGGTGACGGCGGCGAGATCGGCTTGCGCTTCGCCTATGCCACGCAGGAGACGCCCCGTGGGCTTGCGGACGCATTCATCGTAGGCCGCGACTTCATAGGCTCGGACTCGGTCGCGCTTGTGTTAGGCGATAACATTTTCTACGGGCACGGATTGCCGGAGATGCTGTCTGCCGCTTCGTCCCGCAACCAGGGCGCGACCGTGTTCGGCTATATCGTCAATACGCCCGAGCAATACGGGGTGGTTGAGCTCGATCACACCGGCCGCGCGCTCTCGATCGAAGAGAAGCCGAAACAGCCGAAGTCGAACGTAGCCGTCACTGGGCTATACTTTTATGACAACGACGTCGTCGAGATCGCGGCTCGGATCAAGCCGTCGGCCCGCGGCGAGATCGAGATCACCGACGTCAATAACGCCTATCTCGAGCGCGGTGATCTCTATGTCGAGGTGCTCGGCCGCGGCTTTGCCTGGCTCGATACCGGTACGCATTCCTCGCTGGTCGAGGCGAGCCATTTCGTCCAGATCCTTGAGCAACGCCAGGGTTTGCGCATCGCCTGCCCCGAAGAGATCGCGCTGCGCCAGGGCTATATCTCGCTTCAAGCGTTCGAGAAGGTCGCCGAGAAGACCGCGAAAAGCAGCTACGGCGAGTATCTGAAGTCCGTTGCCCGCTCGTATCAGGGCTGATTCCACTGCATGGAGGCGATAGATCATGCGCTTTAAGGGCTCGACTATTTTTGTCACCGGCGGCGCCGGCTTCATTGGTTCAGCCGTGGTGCGTCATCTCCTGCGAGACAGTCACGCCCGCGTGGTCAACATCGACAAGCTCACCTATGCTGCCAATCTCGACTCGCTGCCGGCAGCGAAAGAGAACCTGAACCACGCCTTCGAGAAGCAATGCATTTGCGATGGCGCGGGGCTCCGCCGCCTGTTCGAGAAATACCAGCCCGACGCGGTGATGAACCTCGCCGCCGAGAGCCATGTCGACCGCTCGATCGACGGCCCCGGCGAATTCATCCAGACCAACATCGTCGGCACCTTCACCATCCTGCAGGAAGCGCTGCGCCATTGGCGCACGCTCTCGCCCGAGAAGCGTGCGGGCTTCCGCTTCCTCCACATCTCGACTGACGAGGTGTTCGGCTCGCTCGGCGATGAGGGCTTCTTCACGGAGACGACGGCCTATTCGCCAAACTCGCCCTACTCCGCGAGTAAAGCCTCCTCCGACCATCTGGTGCGCGCCTGGCGCGAGACCTACGATTTGCCGACACTGATCACCAACTGCTCGAACAATTACGGCCCCTATCACTTCCCGGAAAAGCTGATTCCGCACATGATCATCAAAGGCTTGGCCGGCGAGCCCCTGCCGGTCTATGGCGACGGAAAGAACATCCGCGACTGGCTCTATGTCGAGGACCACGCGAAGGCGCTGACGCTGGTGCTCGAGCACGGCGCGGTCGGCGAGACCTACAATGTCGGCGGCCGCAACGAGCGCAGCAACCTGCATGTGGTCGAAACCATCTGCGATCTCCTCGACGAGATCGCACCGCGCGCACAAGGTGCCCGCCGTGACCTGATCACCTTCGTCGCCGATCGCCCCGGCCACGACCGCCGCTATGCCATCGATGCTTCCAAGCTGGAACGTGATCTCGGCTGGCGCGCGGAAGAGAATTTCGAGAGCGGCATCGCCAAGACCGTGCACTGGTACATCGACCAGCAACCGTGGTGGCGCGGGATTTTGGAACGGGGATATCAAGCCAAGCGGGTCGGGTTGAGCCTGTCGGCAACAGCACACTGAATCGTAGAACTCCATTCCAGCGATCCTATTGATCGGGCTCGCATGGAGCAACGGGACATACAATGCAACTTGCGATGGATAGTCACGAACAGAGCCTGTTCAAGAGCTTTCTGAATCTGTCCGACCGGTATCTGGAGTTTGGATCAGGTGGCAGCACGTGGCTGGCTTCCCAGATGAGAAAAGAGTGGGTCATTTCGATTGACTCATCTCAGGAGTGGCTTGCCAACGTCGCCAATGCAACGAAGGATTGCCCTACAAAACCTGATTTGGTTTACATCGACATCGGCAAGCTTCGAGAGTGGGGGTTTCCGGCAGACCGGGAACGAGAGAGCTCATGGCCCCAGTATCACGAGAGCATCTGGCAAAGGCCCGAAAGTCGCAACGCTGACCTCTACTTCATCGATGGCCGATTCCGGGTCGCTTGCTTTACGCAATGCCTTCTTCACTCGCCGCCAGGGACGTTCATCGCGATACACGATTTTGCCAGTCGACCCCAATACCATGTAGTCAGGCAGATCGCTCGGGAAGTCGCCCGAGCGAACAACATGTCGGTCTTTCAAAGGCCGCTTCAACTCGACAGCGAACGAGCCCAGCAGCTACTCCAGAGGCATCGCCTCGACCCGCAGTGACCGGCTCGCCCTACAGCATGTTCGGTTCTGATTGAATCAGAGCCGAAGCTCTGGACTTCTGTTCAGACGCCTCGCGCGACCCGGTATCAACTTCGCTCGAAAGCGCTCTAAGCCTTAGCAGGGTCACCCGGTCCAAATCGTCGAGCCGCGCCCATTTGATGGGGTGGCTCTCCTCGATCAAAAGGCCGGCGTTGCGCGCATACTCCGAAAACAGATCAAACGTCATATGGTTACGCGCGTGGGGATTTGCCCCATAGCTGGTGGTGTTCGGTGCGTCGTAGTTGGAGTGGTGATAGAGAGCCATCCCCCCTGGCGCAAGAACACGTGCCGTTTCCTTGAGATAGTTCTCAACGAGATCAGGGCTAAAATGCACCATTGCGTCATAGCAATAGATCGCAGTCATCGAATTATTCGGAACGCCGCTAAACTCGTAGCCATTGTTCTTGAGATAAGAGACATTCCGATGATGCGCCAATCGGCTCTTGCAAAACTCGATATTCTCTTCATGTATGTCGACAACGAGCAGCGAACCGCATTGAGACGCGATTTGCTCCGCATGCCGACCGCGACCGCAAGCCAGTTCAATCACCGTAGTAAGATCGAGACGAGAAAACAGCTTCGAAAAAATCGTCTCAGGATTCCAAAAAATCGTCTTGGTCCAACGCTCTGCATCGTCGTAGTAGGCACTCTCCTTCCAGGCGTGACCTATTTTCTCAGCGGAAACGTCCAGGCTCGATCTATCGGACATTGTTTTTCTCTACTGGTTCACTGAATGACACGGTGCCGAGCAGCTCATGGACGCCGGACGTCGAATTCAACCAGTCCGTGGCGCTGCTGCGACGTTAAGTTCCTCCCGTCCGGTCAGACATATAACATATATAACATACAGAAGTTTCCCAGCCAACCAGCGATCAGGAGGATGAGTGCTGTGCCAGGCCAAGCGCGATGATGTCCGCCGGTGAGTTAACAAACGAGAGAAGCATCTCCTTTTCGCTGCTGCCGGGAAATTCCAGCCGGCCATCCGGACCGAACTTGACAAACCCGCGCACGTACCTCTTGCCAGCCCCGTCCGCATTTCTCAATTCGAGTATTTCCCTCAAATAGAGAACGATGTTCGGATCCGTTGCTTGCGAAATTCGGTCGTGTATGCGCTCGACACTTTCATCGAGCTCGACGATCACGCGGCGCTGCCGGAGCTTGTTGATATTCGACATCAATCTCTGCTCACGGTGAACGCGGTTGCGATGTTGCACCACGAGCGAGCCGCACCGCGCCGGCAAGAGACCGCATTCGCGCGCCTGAATGTTATGGTTGATGAATGCGTTTCTCAGCGACGATGCCTTGAGTAGCGGCTTCCCCCACTTCACGCCGTCAAGCAGGATCTTGTTGTCTTCGCCGATCCAATATCTGGTTGCATCCCAGGCGACGTTCGGGAGCCAGGTGCCACAAAGGAAATCTCCTTCCGCCTCTCCGAGCTGCCTGGAGAGACGATCGGCTATATTGGTATCGTAGTGGCCACTGCCATCTATCCAGTGCAGGAACTCATCGGTATCGAGAAAGATGAAGAAGCGACAGGACTCCGCCAGAGCCCGATACAACTCCGGATTCTTGTCAACAAAGTGCAGATTGTTGTGGTGACCCGAGAAGTTGTAGATGAGCAAGTCAGGATGACTGCTTTCGTAGATTTCAAGCACGTGCTCATCGCTGGAATCGTTATCGAAAATGATCAGCGAATCCATGCCGCATATAGGTGCATGGTGCTCGATCCATTCCTTCAAAAGCCAGCGGTCATTTTTTGTCTTTAAAAGGATCTTGAAATCCGACTTGCGCTCCGCGATCGAAGCCGCATTGGATTGTATCTGTTCGTGCCATTTTCTGAGAGGCGAGCTCACCTATAACTCCCAAGAGGACCGTCAACCAACTCGTGACGTAATGAACGAAGGTGCAATTTCAGACTGTCACTGATCGTCACGGTGCAAATCAACCGCCGATACACGTCCGCTCGATCCAAAGTCCGGACCAGTAAAGCGCCTCAAGACCGGTCGGCGCCCGAACGCGGTCTTCCGACGAACGCATCCCTGGTGGACATGGCCATCGCGGCATCTCACTCACCTCGACGTTGCGAGAGCATTGTTGCAGGACTTCCTTTCGATCTCGCTCCCCGGTTCTCACAGGACATCGATCGCTCTTGGCTGCGTCGGGCCAAGTGATCGTTACGCGATCGATCGTCCGATTCCGGCCGGTCGCCTTGCGGAACTCGTCGAGCTTCGCCGTTCCGCCATTCCAGGTTGGAGCAAGCCACCCGCCCTCAGTGAATTCATTCCAAGCATAGACGAGAACACTCCGGAATGGCAAAGGGCCGGGTTGACTTGCGACTGCATGGAAAGCCGACTGAAGCAGTTGTTTCAGATTGTTGTCTCGAGGTGGATCGCACCAGGATTTGACCTGCGGCTCCTTGCCCTCACGAACTCTAACCGAGTCCCGCGGCCGCGGGTCCCATCCAAGCGTAACATTGGGCACGAACGGAAATCCCGCATTGCTCGCACGCCCCCAATAGTTCGAGTTGTTGGCAACGCAATCCGAAAACACATGTTCCCCCGGCCGAGGTGGCGAGAAAGTCGAATAGGCACTAGCCATATCCATGCCGGTTTTGCGCGCCTGCTCGGCTGCAACCGCGGGATCCGGGTATTCAAGAATGAAGAGCAGATTTACTCCCGACTTCTCGTATACACGCTTTTTTATCTGCTGAACGACCCGCCTCGCGGCTTCATCGCTCCCATAGACCGCTCCCCATCCCTTCGGATTCTGCGTAAAGACGAACAAGGGAGCGCTGCCATTTGCAGTACGAACGTAGCCTTTGTCGGCGACGAACGCCGCGATGCTCTCGGATATGTCGGCGACGTCCTGTTCCGGAAAGCTTTGATTGAGCGAGACGGCGAAACGTATGCCCTTCCGATCCTTCAGGCGAAGGTAAGTTGCGAGTGCGCGATTGAGCGCCAACGAATCAGTTACGTTTCGCCCCCACGACCCCGTCTCTGGATAAAAGCCAAATACAAAATAGTCGATCCCCGCTGAGTAGGCATAAGCCACCTCAGCCGTCAGAACATTGTCCATGTCACCCGAGATGGTCAGGTGCCCCTGCTCGTCATAGCGCGCAAAAAAGGGAACGCGATCCTTCCACTCCGGTTGCGCTAGGACCTTCACCTCGGGACTCTTCGAGGTCCAGTTATCCCAGCGAAGAGCGCCGATCAGGACGTCGTCTCCGGCCAACGCCGGCCAACTCATCAACACCACCGAAAGAACGCACACAGCGAGAGCCTGCAAGGAGGCCGAGTTATATCGGGCATTGAGTCGGAGTGATTTCATGCAAATTGACAACCCGGCGACATTACAGATGTGTGACAATCCAGGGCCGCCACACTTCGGAAAAGCGTTTGCGACGCCTTGTCAGGATCGCAGCGCTTTCTTCCACTGTGCTGCATTCTCCTCCTGATCGAGGTTCGGACTTCGTCCTTCCGCACCGCCAATCAAATGAAAATGCTGCTTGGCTGACTTGATCTTTCCTTCGCGAATGGCAGCGGCGACGTCTGGATATTTCTGCGTATACCAGTCCTCGTCAACTTCGGGACCGCCGCCCTGCCGTCCCTCAAAATAGCCAAATCCAATAAAATGCATGTGAGCGCTCTCAATCTCACCACTGCCGAGCGCCTTCGCTACATCCGGGTTCTCTCTCAAATAGCCATCCTCGTCGAAGTCAGCTGACGCCAACGCAATCTGAAGCAACAGCTTGAAAAGTCTGGCAGGTATTTCAACCCGTCCCCCGTTTTCGAAGGTCGCATAATCGATCTTCAGCGAGTTGAGCATCGAAACGGCAGACGGAACGAACATTGATAACCCCAACCTCTACTCGTTATTCCCAGATCCTTACGCCTTGGCACTTACCTTGGCGGGCAGCTTTTCCGTGGCCCGCTTCGGCTTCTCCGCTTCCAGCGGCGCGCCGAGCAGTTGCGTAGTCACCTCTTCCAGATAGGCGGCCTGCGATTTGGTTTCGCGGTCCGCGAAACCAAACCGCTCGCGGGCGATACGGTGCATGCTATCGATCTCCGCGATATGTTTCTGCGCCTTCAGCGAATGCGTGACGCTTGCGGCGTGGCGACGGTGGATGTTGAGAGGATCGGCGACGTAAGCGACCTTGGCGCCTCGCGTGCCGAGCGCCTCCAGATAGATGCGCCAGTCGCCGGCCATGCGAAGGTCGCGAAGGTCACCGCGGCAGGCTTCGAGCGCGCGCAACAACGCCTCGCGGCGCCACAGTACCGAACTGACGTTCAGGATGGTGTTCTTGACACCGAGGTAGCGGGTCACGAAATCGCGGCCGTCAAACACCTCGGTCCGCGACAATGCGCCGGGCTCAATGGTGGCGTAATACGGTTTGTAGCTCGCATAGAGATGGGAGCCGTCGGCATCGATGGATTTCGAGTCGCTGAAACCGAACGCGATGTCGGGATCACCATTCATCAATGCGAGCAGGCTTGAGAGGAAGGTGGGCTCGGAGAGATCGTCGGCTTCGGCGATCCAGAGGAACTCGCCCCTCGCCATCTCCGCCGCTTTGGCCCATTGCGCGAACACGGAACCGGAATTCTGCTCGTTGATGACGAGTGTGAGATCGCGCTGGCGCTCGTCGGCGAGCTTCATGATGACGGAGATGCTGTCGTCGGAGGAGCAGTCGTCCAGCACGATGATCTCCTCGACCGGATGGTTCTGGTCGAAGATAGTGTAGAGCCGCTCCGGAAGACAATGCGCGTAATTGTAGTTGGGAACCGCGACCGAGATGGTCGGCAGCGAAGGAACCGCAAGCCGGAGCAGATCGCGGACATAGTCTGCGAACGCGAATTTGGTCTGGATGATCTCGGTCATGCGGTTGCGCTCGGGCTCAGATGGCGGCCGACGCAGGAAGTTCTCTACGGCTTGCGCCATCGCCGGCACGTCGCAATACGCCACGACGCGGCCGACATTCTCCTTGAGAAGGAAGCCGGGGATGCCGCCGGAGTCCTGAAAGGCAACCACGGGCACGCCAACGCTGAGCGCCTCCAGCGCCACCGTCGGGAATGGATCCTCGCGCGAGGTCAGGGCGTAGATATCGGAAGCGGAATAGAGCGCCTGCATGTCGGAACGAAAGCCGGCGAGATGGAAACGGCCGGTGGCCTCGGCGCGCTTGATTTCAGGCCCCAACCATTCCTGCAGGCCGGGATCGATGCCGCCAGCCCAGCAGAAATGGACGTTCGGATGCTGTTGCCGAACCAAGTTCCAAACCTGCAGGAACAAATCGAACCCTTTGCGCAGGTCGGCATAGCCGACCCCAAGCACCATCTTGTCGGTGGGGGCGATGCCAAGCTCCTTGCGAACCAAGACGGCTTCCGCCGGCGCCGGCTCGATCTGCTTGTAGCTGCCTTGCGCGCGGATCATGAATCGCCCGTCACCGGCGTCGAGCTTGAGCGCTTCCACCAGCCTGTCGCGGACGAATTCGGAGGCGAACACGACGTGCTGTGCGTTGCCGATCGCCATCCGTGCAACGTCCTCGAGATTCTTCTCGCGAAGGATCCGCGGCAGTTCGTGCACCAGCGAAATGGTACGAAAACCCATCTCGGCGAGGAACTTGGTGGCGCGCCCGCTCGCCGAAGTGTTGGCGATCGCGGCCGTGAACCCCTTCTCCCGGAAGTGCCGCAAGGTCGCCGGGATTTCAGAGGCCTGCTTGAGAACGGTGAGTGGAGCAACCGACGCGTATTCGGCCTCCATCGCGCCGCCCTGCAGCAATAGATACTCGACCTCAATGTTGAAGGCGCTCCGCAACGTCCTGCCGATATTGAGCAACAAATGCTGCGCGCCGCTCGGGAATGCATCGTGCCCGATCAGCAGAATCTTTGGCAGCGAAAGGTCGCGCGTCAGGCCGGTGGCCGCACGCGCGGTGGCGTTCAGGTACGCCGAT
Organism: Bradyrhizobium sp. Crot121; assembly: GCF_059512385.1. Taxonomy (NCBI): domain Bacteria; kingdom Pseudomonadati; phylum Pseudomonadota; class Alphaproteobacteria; order Hyphomicrobiales; family Nitrobacteraceae; genus Bradyrhizobium; species Bradyrhizobium sp. Crot121. The sequence goes on from NZ_JCAMOR010000007.1 coordinate 123,914, forward strand.
CCGAAATGCAGGTCCGGCTCGAGATAGGCACCTTCGCACCACTCGTTCCAGGCATTGACGCAGACGAACGCATCTCCGAAAAACGTGTGCTTTTGCGCCTGCTCGACCAGAGTCGCCAGCCACGCCTCGTATTTCTGCGGCGTCGAGCCCTGGACCACCAGACCCGTGCCCTGGCGGCGCGCGTCATTGTCCCAGCTCGGGACGACCGTCTTGATCAGCGGAAAATTCGGGCGCGGCTCCTCGATGGAATATTTGGCGACGTCGTCGTAGCTGTAGATCTGGCCTGAGTAGGTATCGTCCAGGATCTTGGCTTCGGAGTTGACCAGCGGGACATATTTGGTGAGCTTATGCGGCGGAAACTCGATCGCGCCATCCATGCCGTTCGGAGCAGGATCGTAATCATCAAAGCTCTGGCTCATGATGATGATCGGATCTTCGTTGAACTTCTTCGCGAAAATGGAGCGCCAGCGCGCAATCACCTTGGCGGTGTCCGGAATGAGGCGCGGACGATAGATCATCAGGAGCGGCCGGCCCTGGATGCGGATGTAACGCTTGTCCTTGAAGTGCCGGTTGAAGTCCGACAACAAGCGCTCGTCGTCGTCGGCGAGATAGTCCTGCGAGATCAGGACCTCGCCTTCCATACCGTCCCAGCGCCGCGTCCAGTTCTCGTTCGCCCACATCAGGCAGAACGGCATGTTGATGTCGCGCGCCTTCAAGAACTGCTCGAGCGGCCTCTCCAGCAGACGCTTGCCGTTGAACCAGTAATAGTAATACACAAAGCCGTAGACACCCGCCGCCTGGGCGAGCCTCGCCTGCTTGCGCATGGTTTCGATGTCGCCGAGCGAGTAGAAGCCGAGATCGCGCGGGATCCGCGGCTGATAGTGATCCTTGAACCGCGGCACGCCGCGCGCGATGTTGGTCCATTCGGTGAAGCCGGTGCCCCACCATTTGTCGTTCTCAGGGAAGGCGTGAAACTGGGTCAGGTAATAGGCCAGGACCTTTGCACGCGGCTTGGCACTTGCGGGCAAGGGACGCAGTTCCTCGAACTGCGCGCTCGGCTTGGTGAAGCGCTTGATCTCGGCCGGGATAGTGGCTTCGTTTTCCGGCGGCGACGGATAGATGCCGTCCTCGTGCCGATGCTCCAGATAGTGCAGCAGCGGATTCTGGTCGGTCTTCCCCTTGAAGTAGCGCTGGATGTAAAATTTTGTATCGAACTCCGCCGACGGGTTTCGTCCTTCCTTGTAACCGTGGAAGATGAAGTGTTCGAACGGATCGACGCCGGCGGTCGCGACGTCCTGATAGGTCTGCAGATAGTAGTGCGCATCGAATTCCGGAATCGGGCTGAACGGACCGATCCGGTTTTTCAGATAGTGCGCGAGCGGACTCTCCTTCTCCGGTATGCCGTACTTCTCGCGATACCAGGCAGGCTGGAAATACGGGCTCGGCCGCCTCCCTTCGGGCTCGCCGATCGATGCATAGTGCAGTAGCGGCTGCACATCCACGTCCTTCACATCGGGATAGGTCGTGACGTACCAGATCGGATCGAAGATCGGATTGGGCTTGCGGCCTTCCTTGTAGCCATAGAGGAAGAAGTGCTCGAACGGATCGGCGCCGACGGCGATCACGTCCGGGTAGCTCGTCGCATAAAAGTTTTCATCGAACAGCCCAAGCCCCTTGAGCGTTCGCGCAGCATCCGTGAGATCGACGGCTGGTGCAGCCGGATCGGGCGAAGGCGGAAGCTCTGGTTGCTTGCTCACGGGCTCCTTGGCAGCCGCGCCGTTTATCTTTGCGACGCTTGTCTCTCCCTTGAGTTGAGCCCTTGCGATCGCACCGCGCCTCATCCGAGGCTCCTTTTGGCCGGCGTCGCGCGCGAGTTTCGAAAGAAAATCAGCCATCGTCACACATTCACTTCAGCGTTGAGCACTTTACGTCGCAAGCGCGAGATTAGCGCACTCTTTCTGTCTTCGATATGAAAGCAAGCTTCAGTTGTGCCCGAATTGTTGTTGTTGCTTGCCTCCTTTTGCATCTTTCCGCTCCAGAACGAACAACATCCTTCTTCATCGCTCAGTGTCCACCAACGTCAGGCCGATCGCCCTCAGGCGGCGCACTGCGCCTTCATTGTTCTGTCGCGCCGCCTGTTGATACCAATGCACCGCCATGTCCCTATCCTGTGCAACGCCGGCGCCCGACATCAGCGCGTCTCCTACCGCTAGCTGCGCTTCCGCCATTCCCTGCTCCGCGGCTTTCTGAAACCATTCGGCCGCCTTCTTCGGATCCGCTTCGCGGCCCTGCCCTCTTCCGAGCATCACAGCGAGGTTGTACTGCGCAACCGTGTGTCCCTGCTGCGCGGCGGATTCGTACCAGGTCACACCCTGAGCAACATCCTGGGCAACGCCATTGCCGGTGCAATACATGACGGCAAGCTGGAACTGCGCGGCCGCATTGCCTGCGCGCGCGGCCGCGGTCATCCAGGTCGCTGATGCTCGTGCATCATTCACGCCGCTGTTCGGGTCGGCAAATAGTAGCGCAAGGGTGTATTGGGCTTCGACATGGCCTGCTTTGGCCGCGCGCGTAAACCATGGGATAGCGCCTCGAACATCCGCAACCCCACCGAACTTGCCCATTTGCATCGCGCCGAGCTGGAAGGCCGCGGGCGCGTAGCCGGCTTCAGCAGCTTCGGTCAACAATGACTGCACCTGCGCAAGTCGGTCCGCCGAGCCATCGTGATGCAAGAGGAACAGCGCATAGGCGGTCTTGGCGTCAGGATCCCCGCCAACAGCGGCCTTGCTGAGCCATTCTCCCGCGAGCTTTTGATCGCGCGGAACGCCGTTGCCTGCGGAGTAGAGCCTGCCAAGCTGCACCTGCGCGGCGCTGATGCCGCCCTCCGAAGCGCGCTCAAACCACTTGATCGCGGTTTCCACATTACGTTCGACGCCGGAGCCGTTGAGATAGAAGATCGCGACGTTGAACGCGGCGGTGGCGTGGCCGTTCTCGGCCGCACGCTCGAACCACTTTGCGGCTTGACGAATGTTCGGGGAGACGCCGGTTCCGGTCGCATAGAAGCGCCCGATGAAGAATTGCGCCTGCACGTCGCCTCGCTCGGCGGCCTTCTCGTACCAAGTGGCCGCTTCCCGCAGATCCGGCTCGGCCCCTGCGCCGTGTGAATAGAACTCCGCCAACGCCTGGATCGCCGGAAGGTAGTCCTTGCGCGCCGCCTTGCGTAACGCGGTTTCGGCCAGATCGAGATCTTTGGTGACGCCCTTGCCGTTCAAGCGCAACAGACCGATGTTGTAGAGCGCGATCGCATCGTCATGCTTTGCCGCGCTCTGGAACAGGCGCGCCGCTTCGGCGGGAGCCTCGGGCATCCCCGCTCCCTTCAGGTTCATGAAGGCAAGCGCAACCTGCGCCCTCACATGATCCTGATCGGCGGCCCTGCGATACCAGATCGCGGCCTGCTCGAAATCGACGGGGACGCCCCGGCCCTGATAGTAGACATCGCCAAGCGCGAATTCGGCCGGCGCACACTTCTGCTCCGCCGCGGCCTGGAACCATCCGAGCGCCATCTGGAAGTCTTTCGTGCAACCCAGCCCTTCGCTGTACATGTTGCCAAGGACCGTCTGCGCCTCGGCTTTCCCGCCTTCCGCCGCAGCCGATATCCAGCGAAAAGCGGTGTCGACATCCTTCGCTACGCTTGTTCCGTGCGGGAAGATCAGATCTTGCACGTTTGCCGCTTCGTCCCCCAACCGAGCGGCGGACGACTGGTACCATGTCTCATGCCGATAAGGACCGAGCACCGGATTCGCCCCGTAAAGAAAGATCAGGCCGAGCTGAAATTGTGCATCGATGTTGCCGAGTTGAGCCGCACGCTCGTACCAGATCGCAGCATCCGGGACGCTTCTCACGACCCCCTCGCCCCTCGCATAAAGCATTCCGATCCGATAGCTCGCCTCGGCCTCACCGGCTTGCGCCGCGAGCTTCCAGAGCTTGAGCGCCTCCAAATACTGACCGCTCTCGTGTGCAGCCTTTCCGCGCTCAAACGGCCCTTCCTGGGAGAACGCGGAAGGCGGTCGAATCCACTGAAAGAGCGATCGCGCCGACAGTGTCATGGCTCGCGCATGGCCTCTCGAATGCCCTTGAGCATCCCGCCGAGCAGATACATTCCGACCGATCGGGTGCCGACATTGATATCGCCCGCAAGCGTCATTCCGGGGATCAGGCGGAAATTATGCGGCACGTCCTTGAAATTGGACGAGTCCACCGAACAACGCGCCTTGTAGTAAGCATATTCGAGCGGCTTTCCATCCTCATCCGTCGTAAACGCGCCTTCGCTGATCCAGCGCACTTTGCCTTCAGCCGTGCCATGCTCCGCGGCATTGAAGGCGTCGATCTTCATGGTGCAGGGATCGCCAGCCCGGATGAACCCGATATCCCGCGACGATATCCTGATTTCCGCTTCGAGCTTGGTATCGACCGGCATGAGTGTGATGAAGGGATCGCCTGGCTTGAGGACCGAGCCGACCGAAAGCCTTGCCATGGTCAGCACCACGGAGGGTTCGGCGGCGGTCCAGCGGACGAGATCCTGGTGCTTCTCCGCCTTGTCATAAGCCGATCTCGCGTCGTCGAGCTTGTTGCGCGTCGTGACCAGATCCTGGCTCAATTGCGCGAACCACTGCTGCTTGAAGGCGTCACGATCGGCGATCAGCGATCCCAGCGTATTTTGCGCCTCGATCAAGCTGTTATGGGTATTCTCCAACGTCCGCAGCAATTCCAGCCGGGTGTCCTGGGAGATGTACATGTTGAGCTGCGAGCCGGTACCGTGCTCGGCAAGCGTGGTGCGCATCGTTTCGATCTTCTGCAGAACCTCGTCGCGCTGCCGATACCTGGCATCGTCGCCGCGAAGCTTTTCGATCGTCGCCTGCGTCTGCTTGATCTTCGATTCAAAACTGTTGAGTTGGGCGGTGTATTGCGCCATCCGCTGATCATAGAGCGCCTTCTGCAGCGCCGCGTACTTCTGGTAGTCGGGGTCCGACTTGTCGGGGAACACCAGCGGCTGCTGCTTCAGCTCGGCCTCGTCGCGCGCCACTTGCGTCTCGAGGCTCGCGATCTGCAATTTCGCCTGGGTCAAATCCGCCGACGTAAAGGTCGCATCGAGCGTCGCGAGCAATTGTCCCGGCTGCACCTGCTCGCCTTCCCGCACGTCGATCGTCTTGATGATCGAGGGATCGAGCGCCTGCAAAACGCTGACCTGCCCGGCCGGCACAATCTTGCCGCTAATGCTGGTGATGACGCGATCGATCCGTGTCAGGCACAGAATCGCGACGATCGCAACCATGAACGCCGAAAGTACAAACAGGGTGGCTCGGGCAACGAGCGGCTCCGCCTCCTCCCGGATCGCGTCGGTCTCCGATTGGAATTGGCGAACGGTGGCAAGCGACGCTTGATTAGGAGACAAGGGTCGGGCTCCGGAAGTTCGGTCTATCGTTCCGGTTCGCGGGCACCAAATGCGTATTCTGCTGGTACCAAAGCGAACTGTAGATGTCGTTGCGCTCCAACAGCTCCTCGTGGCGGCCGATGTCGTCGACCACGCCGCGATTGAGCACCAGGATGGCGTCGGCCGATGTCAGCGACGACAGCCGGTGCGAGATGATGATCAGCGTCCGGCCATGCGCGATCCGCGAGATATTGGCGTTCACGATCGCCTCACTGTCGGCATCGAGCGCGCTGGTCGCTTCGTCAAGAATCAGGATCGGCGGATTGACGATCAGCGCGCGCGCGATCGCAAGCCGCTGCCGCTGCCCTCCTGACAGATTGGGCGAACCTTCATAGATTTGGGTTTCGTAGCCACGGGGGAGCTTGTCGATGAATTCCTCAGCGCCCGCTAGTCTCGCGGCCTTGACGATGTCATCGAAAGTCGCGTCCGGCTTGGCCGCGGAGATGTTTTCCCGGATCGTGCCGCTGAACAGGAAGTTCTCCTGCAGCACGACGCCGACGTTCCGGCGCAGATGGTCGACGTCGTATTCGCGAACGTCGATGCCGTCGATCTTGATCAATCCGTCATAGTCCGAATGCAGCCGCTGCAGCAAACGCGTGAGCGTCGTCTTACCGGAGCCGCTCTTGCCCATCACGCCAAGCGTGGTTCCCTGTGGAATTTCGAAGGAGATGCGGTTCAGCGTCGGTGAGACCGCGCCCTTGTATTTGAAGGTGACGCCGGAAAACTCCACTCTGCCGACAAGCGGCGAGCGGACGCCATGTCCGGAACGCCCCTCTTCAGCAGGCTGGTTGACCAGGTTGCCGACGGTGGCGACCGCGCTTCGCGCTTCGTCGTACTGATTGATAAGTTGTGCCATCTGCATGAGGGGACCCGACACGCGCTGCGACAGCATCAGAAAGGCGAACAGCGCTCCGATGACGACGGGATCATTGCTGACGAGCGCGAGATAAACGCCGAGCGCATATGAACCGCTTACCGCCAACCGCTCCAGCGGACGCACGACCGCTTGTATCGCGTTTCCGGTCATCCCTTCCGCAAGCCTGGCCCTGGAGACGCGCGCGACCAGCACGTCCCACATATGGCGCTGCCTCGCATCGAGCGCGAGCGACTTCACCGTCCGGATGCCGTTGAGCGTCTGAACCAGGAAGGCGCCCTGCGCACCTTCCGCTGCAAGGACGGCGGCCGATGCCTTGCGGTAAGTCGGCAACATCAAGATAAGCCATGCGACGATCAATCCCGACATCGCCAGGACCACCAAGGTCATGACCGGGCTGAAGAAGAACATGACAGGTAGGAAGAAGATCAGTGTCGTCGAATCCAGAATCGTGCCGAACAATTGCCCCATCAGGAAGGTGCGAATGCGGAACACTTCGCGGATGTCGCGGGCCACCAGACCGACTGCAGTCTGCTCGAAATAGTCGATGGGAAGATTGAGAACCCTTTCGAAGACGTAGGTGGATAGCTTCACGTCAAGCCTGGTCGTCAGGCGATGAACCAGAAACTGCCTCAAGAACGAGAACGTCGCCTCGAAAGCGATGATCACCAGCATTGCGAGGCACAGCACATAGAAGGTGTTGTATGCCTGGTAGAAGATCACCTTGTCCGATAGCAGCCGCCAGAACATGATCGGCGCCAAACCAAGAAATCCGAGGATCAGCGCGGAGATTGCGACGTCCCGAACCATCCGACGCTCGCGGAACATCAGCGCGGCCACGAGACCGAAACTGAACGGCTGCGATTCGTCGGAGATCTCGTAGTTGCGCTTGACCAGAACAACATCCCCGGACCAGATGTCCTCGAAGCGGGGCCGGTCGATCACGAGCAGCGCGTCTTCCGCAGCATTCGGATCCCTCAACACGATGCGCGTGTTGTTGGCATCCCCGTCGACCCGCAACAGCACCATATGGCTTCCGTTGCGCAGGCGGACGATGGCGGGGAGCGCCTTTTTCAAATGGGAAAGCCCGTCCCAATCGAGCTTGACGAGCTTCGCCCGCATGCCCGCCTTTTCCGCGCAGCGGACGAGTTGATCGGGCGTCACTTCCTGATCGGTCAGAAGGTTGTCTTTGATGAGCTGCGTTGAGGTGAGATGCAGCCCGTGCTGTCGAGCGACGATGATCAGACACTCGAGCGCCGACGGAGGCACAGGATCCGCATCAGTATTCTCGGCGACCGCTTGAATGATCATTAAAGCTCAGTCCATGTATCTGTTACGAGCGTCTGTTACGATCTTTTACGCACGCACCGCTGCGCGACCAGCGGCGCGCTGTTCTTCCACTAACATATATACAACAAAAACGACAGGAACACTAACATTTACCGTGATAGCGAACGCTCGCAGCCGTCGACTGCAGGTTGCACTGCCAGCCGAACCGGCGCCGTGATGAGCGTCTAGGCCGACGCTTCCTGAAAATTAAAGCCCGTTTCTAACAAAGTCCTCTGGATGCCCTCGCTATCGGCCTCGGGCATCAGCGCGAGCGCGCAAACCTCGAAGTTCTCCGTTGTTATCGACACGGTTGGAAAGCCCGCCATCAACAGCAGGTTGCCAAGGCGCTCGGCCGTAAATCCGGTACGATGGGCCATATAGACATGCCCCTCCTCGATGGCGCGCGAATGGCCGTAGAGCATGTCAAGCGGTCTGATCGGACCCGCCGGCGAATTGTAGGCGACGGCGGCAATCCCGCGCTCGACAATGAATTGAGCGACTGATTCGATATCCGGGCTTGTGATCAAGGCAAACCCGTCGGGTTTCAAGACCCGATGGAACTGACGCAGCGTTGGAAAGACCTCGTGCGCATAGAGATGCTCGAGCACATGCGACGACCAGACAGCATCGAATAATTGCGGCTCGAAGGAACCGCCGAGATCAAGGATTGAGCCGAGAACGTCCGGCTTGACTTCCGGATCGATGTCGAAGCGCACTTCCTCCCAACCTTGCTCGCCAACCATTCGAGCAATTCGGCGGGCAGGTCCCGGGCCGGAGCCCGCATTGAGCAAGCGCTTCATACTGGCGGACAAGACTGGTTCCTGACGCAATCGGACGAGGGTGAGAACAATACGAAATCAAGTGTAAACGACATCATCTGATCGATGTGGCCTGACAAAGGCGTAAATCGCACCTGGACTCATCTTCTGATCACAAAAGCAAAAGCCCCGCCGAAGCGGGGCCTTCACCAGCATAACCTTCAGCAGCCGAGTTAGAGTTTCGGCAGAGTGACGACCTGGTCGTTGAAGTGAAGATCTTCAACTCCGCTGACCGCAACCGTCTGGTTGTCACTGAAGTGGAGCGTATAAGTTGACGTGCTCGCATCAACGTCAATCTTGGTGACATCAAAGAAGGAACGATCCGCAAAGTCGACGGTATCGTTGCCGTTGCCACCAATGATCGTATCGTTCCCGGAGTGCGACTGGATGTGGAAGGTATCGTTGCCGTCTCCGCCCTGCAGCGTCGAGTTCGCACCCGCAGCGCCACCATAGAGCCAGATCTGATCGTTACCGCTGCCACCCTCGAAAACATCGCCCTGCACGCCGACCAAGGTGTCATTGCCGCTGCCGCCCGAAAGCGTGCTGTGCCCGGACGTGAGATCCCTGATCAGATCGTTGCCATCGCCGCCAACCAGCGACTGGGCACCGGTGCCAGCCAACAGGTAGTCGTTGCCGCTACCGCCATCCAGCGTGTCGTTGCCGGTGCCGCCATAGATGCTGTCGTTGCCGGCACCGCCAAACAGCGAGCTGTTGCCGTGTCCGCCGGTGATCAGGTCGTTACCGCCACCGCCATAGACCGTATCATCGCCACTATCGTGCAGGTGCACCGTGTCGGAGCCCTTCCCCATTGCAACGAATACGTCGTTGTCGGCACCGGTCACGTTAAGCGTTTTGCCGCCGGCGTCATCGAGGATGATCGCCTTCAGATTGGGCGTCGTGTCGACTGTCGTGGAGGTTTTAACGTCCAGCACCTGAATGGTGGGAGCGACCGGCCCACCGGCAAATGGTCCGGATTGAAACCATCCCCTGGTGCCATCCTCTCCCCCATCGTTGAACACACCGCTCTGCTCTAGCGAGTCGATCAATGCCGATCTGACACTCGATTCGATGTTGTTGCCGCTGTGGTGGAGAAATTGACCCAGCTCAGTCTTCGTCAAGTAGGTAACGGCCATGGTACCCTCTGGCAAGATTCCAAGATTTTTCACCGATCAGCTGACACGCCGGTCAGCGCCAATGTGCTGCAAGTTGAAGGTGCTACAACTACAACGAGAGTGAAGAGGCCTAGCTTAACCCGACACGACCATGTTCAATGTTAAGGTGCATCGCGCCGTTTGTTAAGCCATTGTTAGTCGCGCTGCACAATCGAAGTCAAGGATTAAATTCACGCGCGATTAACTCAGATTTGAGCTCAATGTCACGCCATTGTTAATCGCCGGGTCAGCGATCCGAGTCCGCCCTCGAAGGGCGCTTTTTCGGGTAATTTCGGCACAATCCGCGACTACAACCATACGGAATCTGCAGATGAGGTATGCGTGAAGATCAGATAGGCCATGATCGAACATCCCGGGAGATGCAATGAGGAAGCCAATTGTCGATATGCGTTAGGCAGTGATACTGTAATCGGCTGATTTTGCTTTTAAATGTGAAGATTCGTTAGTGTGGCGCCGCATGACCTCTCCCATACCGATGCGGAGGACCATTACTGTTACCCAGCGAAAAGGCGGGGTTGGCAAGACCACGATTGCGGTCTGTATCGCGGCCGAGCTGGCGCGCCGCGGTCATGACGTCGCGCTGGTCGACAGCGATCCGCAGCGCTCTGCCTCGCAGTGGGCCGAGCCGGGCAATCTGGAATTCCCCGTTTACGAAATGGCTCTCGAAGGCACCACCGTATCCGCCTGGGCCCAGGAGGTGCGAAATATCCAGGCCGGTCTCGTGGTGATCGACACCGCCCCGAACGCGCGCGAAATGGGTGCGTCGATCGCCCTGGCAAACCTGATCCTGGTCCCCTGCACCCCCTCCGGACTTGATCTCGACGCGACCGCACAGACGCTTGCCATCATCGATGCGGCACGCGAGCGCCGGCGCGATGCGATTAAGGTCATTCTGGTTCCTAACCGTCTCGATCGCCGCACCCTCGAGGGCCGACAACTGGTCGAGGAGTTGAACGAGTTCGGTGAGATCGTCGCGCCTCCCATCGCCAGTCGCTCAGCATTCGTCCGCTCCTTTACAAGCGGTCAATCGGTCGCGAGCTTCATGCCCGGAGACGCGGCGGATCAGGAGATCCAACAGCTCGCAGACGCAGTAGAATGGGCGGTTGGAGAGGACTAGCGCGAGTTCCACCACTTCCGCCGAAGCCGACGATCGCGCGCGATGTCTACGAAAAGCGTCCGCGATATATATGCCGGCCGCTCGGAGCGGGTTTGTACACGGTCAATCAAGCGTTCGGATCATTGCAACATCCAACGCCCGTCCCCGCAACAACGCTCAGCCGTGCCGGCAAGCCCTTTGGCTGCCGGAAGCCCCGCCATGGTGTTTGCGATTGTCGCCCCAGTGGAAGATCAGCTAGCTGCGGTCACGAGGGCTCAACAAGGATTGATCAGGCCTTGCGCGCCTGGCTTACGGGAAAGGCCTCGGCCGAAGCTTCTTCGAGCCGCATCTTCTCCAGCAGGAGATCCGTGACGATCTTCCGCAGCCGCTGGTTCTCGAGCGTGAGTTCCTCCAGCACACGGCGCATTTCATCAATCGTCGGCGAGTTGGCCGGCACCTTCCCTTCACCCGCAGGATCGGACGGAACGACCGCATCAGTCCTGCGCAGAGGCAGTTTCCGCCAACGATGAAGCGTCATCACGCTTACCCCGAGCGCCTTGCAAATCTCCACTTGGGAACTGCCCGCTCGCGCAAGCTCGTCTGCTCGAACGAGCTTCAACAATATCTCCTCGTGAGAGTGCTTCTTCATCTTCCCGCCTAAACGCGCTCGGGCCGGCAGCTAGCGGCCGGATCCGCCACCCGACATAGCCGAAGACTCGGCTCGAGCAGCATCACAATTATCATAAATACCCACAGTCAGAAACGAGAGGCGAAACACCGAAAGGGTCGCTAACGCCCTTGCTCCAGGTAGAATGTTAGTCATTATCCGCGCAAGCTAGCCGTTCGTGTTAGATGCGGTGCAACCTGATTTTCATAGCGGTAACCGCGTATCAATTTGACCTCGTTCGCCGGTCGTGTCGCGTGAAACCAACCTTCCGCTACCAGGATCATCACGATCCGAGCCCGCTTCCTTGATCGCTATTGGACATCATCGGCGCTCCACGGCAGAGCGCCGCAACAACGTTGTTTCGATCGCATCGCCACTTAACAGTCGAACCGCTCATATCCGATTGCACTGCGAGGTCAATTGAGCGAAGCGCACATTCAAGCGATTTCTTCCGAAGGCACCAAACAAATGGTTTCCTCCGAAGGGTCTCGAAGATCAGGATACCGCTGCATCAGGCCCAGAACTATCTCGGCCCATGACCCTGCATGGAATTTTCGGCTCACTTAATTCGAGAAGTATGAGCTGTTTTAACTATATGATACCCTAGTCAGGGCGGAACCGCGGGTCAACCACCAATGGATTCCCACCTCAAAATAAACACTACTGCGAGCATCGCCTTCATTTTTCCTCTAGCATTCCCGTAATCATCGTTCTGAACACTGCTATGTGATGGCCCTGTTAACAAAGCTCCACAGCCTTCTTTGATCTCTCTATCCGAGCGAGACGCTGGCCCGCCGACGCTCACGGACGCTTGAGCCGGCCTTCTCCTTCGATCTTATGATCGACTCCCGGTGCACAGGCGGAGCCAGGCGGCGTTCAAACTGTCCGGTTGCGCCCTCGCATTCACCACTACGAGAACGGAAACACGATCGCCGCGCCGTACGAGACTGCCCGCAGCCTGCAGCATCTCGAGCGGTACGGTATGTCAAACATTGACGCGCTCAACCGTCACCATGCGGTAAGCATCGTCACATGCGGACCGCTTGCCTACGGCACACCTTCGGATTGCAGGCCTGCACCGGCGGTCTGCCACATACTCAATTATTTTCTTTTAAATCGCTCCGATTTAAATATATTTAATTTGCTTGGGGCCGGCGACCACGTCTCCGGGCAAGCGCGGCTATGACATTTGAGTGGGTTCCGACCTGGAAGATAGTGCAGCGCAGCTAAAGTATCGCAGGAGAGGACAGTGTCCCAGCGCAGCATCTGCAGTCTGCCCAATGACGTTACGACCAGGGTTTCGACCTGGAAAGAGATGATGCCGCCAAGTTCGATCGAACCTCCGAAGCCCCTGCGCGATGGCTCGACGACCGAAATCGCCGGCGAAAGAGAGACCAAGACGTTCCACGTCTCTTCGGGCATGGATTTCGGCCCGTCCCGCTTCGACTGCCCGCATGATTAGAGCGGCGCAAACAACCGCACCGTCGCCTCAACGGACGCGCGAGGCGGATGCATATATTGGATCCTTGCCGCGCGCGCCCGTCGATTTCAGCGCAACCGCGACACTGAGGAAATGGCCTTCAATTGGGAATGAGCGCGCAAAGAGAACCCTCTGGCCCGAACCTTACCTTTTGCTTGAGGGTTCTTTGGACGCATGCATCCGGGCATTCCTGGCGAAGCCTGCACACCAACGCCATCTCTACGAGATAGGTACTGAACCGCAAACGCAACTCGTGACGGCCGTATTGTCCGTCGAACAGATCATCGAAATCGCTCGCCTCCGGGATTTCCTCTAAGAACCAGCGCCCCCATGCCTCAGAAACTCGTCGCGATCGTCGCCTGGGCACTCCTGTGCTTTCTTGCCTATGCCTCAGTATCGCCAATCGGCGCGAGGCCAACACTCCCGGCCTCAACCAGCCTGGAACATATTGCCGCATTTGCGACCGTAGGCTTCCTCTTCCACTTGGCCTATCCGCGCCACGTCATGTTTGTGTGGCTCGTCGTCATTGGCAGCGCCGCACTCTTTGAACTCATGCAGCTCGTGACCATAGATCGCCATGCGCGACTGGTGGACGCCTTTGAAAAGATGGTGGGCGGCAGCGTGGGCATGTTCTTGGGCCGCGCGGCGCTCTATTTCGAGCAAGCGCTACGCCGTCGGGAGATCTAATCGGCAGAGCCGGCGGAAGCACGAGAAGGGCTGGCGCCGTGATCGCAGCCAGCGCCACCAGCCGGTGATTCCGCGGCCTCTCGCATGCGCGCCGGGCACCCGAATACTTTCGCGCCCGCCGGCACATCCCGATTGACGAACGAATTCGCACCGATGATGGCTTTGTCGCCAAGGGTCACGCCCATCTGAACGATGGAATTCGGACCGATATAGACACCGTTTCCGATCTTAGTCGGAGCGTAGTCGACCGGCTTCTCGCCGAGCGAGATAGAGCGATTGACGGTGTGATGTGTATAGATTTGAACGCCGGCCGATATCGAGCACCAATCGCCGATCTGCAAGCCTCCGCCCGAACCGTCCAGAATGCAGCCGGGTCCGATCCATGTATGCCGGCCGACCCGGACGTCTCCGAGCACGAGCACATTGTCGTACATCGTGGTGCCCTCGCCGAAGCCGTATGCGGCCGCGTTGTCCCCTCGCTCTGTGAGGAGATCGCCGATCGACACCCTTCGGGAGAACTGACGTTTCTTGCGCGCTGCGAGAATCTGCAGAAAACGCCTGACGAGCCCGAGCCATTCGTCGACGCGCTGTTCGGACATTCCGGAATTGAAGTCTGGCGACATCCAAAGCCCCTTGTTCAGCCGAATCCTGGGCGGGCTTCATTGTATCACCATCATGCGTCGAACGAGGACGCGGGAACCGCCGCGCGAGGCCTGCTGCTCATCTCGCGTTCTCCGTCACCCGCAGTCGCCGGAGGCCGCAAGTATACGGTGCGCCCATGACGCCAGCGGGATTTGATCAACCACTTTAAACATAATCTAATATTTCCAACCTTCGAATTAAATAGACCTATTAACGATCGTAAATCAACCTTTTAATTGACTAAAGCCCCACGATAGCAGACGATAATGGCGTAGCACCCGTGCAAGCGCATTTTATAAATATTCATAGATACAACACGTTACTGAAGTCGCTACTCTCCAAAGCTCAGGCTAAGGTCACAAGGTTGACTGGATGGGATGGTCATCGGCTCGCGGCACGATACTGCCCTTGCGCAGGCCCCGTGTCCCGCCGCCCCCTCGCGGTTACCTCCACGACCTTGGCGCCTCGCTGCGCCCGTCGTCGTATCCGCCTAGGTAGGAGAGTTCTACAAAGGCGACGTTCTGCACCGTCATACCACCGCACACCAAACCGCCCTTCGAAGTACGCCGTACGGAGATCAGCATGAATGCTCCAATCGAAATTCCGACCTTTGATATGGGATCTCAAATTCCCCGGATTATCCATCAAACATGTCCCTCGAAAAATCGGCTATCTGACGTCTTGGCAGACAATATCCAAGCCATCAAAGCCATGAACCCGGGTTGGGAATATCGACTGTACGACGACCGAGCGGTCGATACTTTTATCGTCAACTCTTATGGCGCAGAAATTAGCAATCTGTTCCGTAGGATCAATCCGCAGTACGGAGCAGCGCGAGCGGACCTTTTCCGCTATCTCCTCATGTACAAGCATGGAGGGGTCTATCTTGATATCAAAAGCACAACTCTCAAGCCCCTCGACAGCGTTATTCGACCGGACGACAAGTTCATTCTAGCGCATTGGCGTAATGAGCCTGGTGAGCCGTTCGCTGGTTGGGGCATGCAAAAAGAGTTTGGCTTTGACCGAAAACGGGAAGTGCAGCAGTGGCATATCATAACCGTGCCTGGCCATCCGTTTCTGAGGAGAGTGATTGAACAGGTCCTGAAAAATATTCAAAATTACCGATCGTGGGTACACGGCGTCGGAGGCAGGGGCGTCTGGAAAACAACAGGCCCTATAGCCTATACATTAGCTATTGAACCCCTCATGAGCACGAACAGTTACCGGATGGTAGCAAATGAGACTGAGTTGTCATTGCAATACAACATATATAACGGAGCCGGTCACTATAATCTCTTCGGCACCAAGTATTATGGGTTACGTTCAGATCCCGTAGTCTCAATGGAAGGTTGGTGTTCCATGCCTATGCACCATATCTACCTACAGGCGCGTAAGGTGTACCGCCACTTTGTCTTAGAGAACTTCCATAGAGAAATGAAAAACGGCTAGACAATAGAGTCTGCAGACTCCGCGCAACTACGCAACGATGTGAAACGCCAGATCCCGGCAGTGGCTTCTTCGAGTATATTGCTCCGTACCGATCGGGTTGCACTGTATGGAACGCAAGTAGTGTAGAGCAACTCGATTTGGTGAGCGGGCCTGCCACGGCCGCCACATTGGGTGAGTGGGCTCCCTACATGGAATCCCGGCGCGCCCATCCACCGCTCGGGGCGGCCCCATCAACGATTCATATCAGAGCTTGACCCTAAAAAACTCCGTAATCGCAAAAACGATGGATAAAGCAAATAAATCGAGCTATTAAATCTCAATGACCGCTTTAAATGAATTAACCTTGGCCCGAAACCTATCGAAAGTGGCGAGCGATCAGTCGCGCGGCGAGTTCTTCGCGGGACTCTTTGCCCTTGGCTGCCTAAGTGGGCTCGCGGCACGCGTCATCCAATCGATAAACAAGCTTGGGTGGGTGGAGGCCTTCTTTGAAACCTTCGAGGTGAGCGTACTTGTTTGGGTGTCGTGTGCCGCGGGGATATACCTCGTTCTTCAAGATCGAACGGTTGGGATTCGTTCTTTCGAACTCGCCATAGGCGCAGCATTTGCATTTCTGGTCATTCTGCCAATCGGCGCTTTGAGCTGGCTCGCAGTAACGGCGCTAGGCTTCTACGTCATCATCTTTACCGAAAATCCGTCATCTCGGCGTGGTGCTTTCATATTGGTGGCAACCACCGTGCCTGTGCTCTGGAGCCGGCTGTTGTTTCAGTTCTTTGCCGACTTCATATTGCGGATGGATGCGTCGCTTGTCGGCTGGTTATTGCACACTCCCCGGACCGGAGACATCGTTGAGTTCGCCGACGGTTCGGGAGTTTTGGTCATCCTGCCAAGTTGTTCTTCGCTTGCAAACATGTCGCTTGCATTTCTCTGCTGGGTTACCATGAGCCGATTGGTGGATCATAAGAGATCTCCCCGCGATCTGTTCTGGTGCTTACTGGCTTGCGCGTCGGTGATCGCGGTGAATGTTACGCGGATGAGCTTGATGGGCTTAAGCCAATGGCACTACGAAACATTCCATAGCGATTTGGGAGCTGCTGTTAGCAATATCCTCATGCTGGGCTTGATCCTCGGTTGTTGCCTGCTAGGGGTAAGACGTGAATTTTTCCAGCGCGTTTAAGGGAGCGCTTGCCGTCGTGCTCGCGCTGGCCATCGCATGGAAGATCGTGCTTCCGCCTGACTATCAAGGTCATCTAAAGGACGACCTTGTTGAGTTTCTTGAAGGCAAGCACTTCAATGTGGCCGCGACCTACGAGACGGGAACGCTGGTCATCCGCGCCACTACAGCATCATGCGAAATGCACGTTGCAAAGCTGGCCCCCGATGGATCGAACGCGAACCTCATTCGGCATCTGACCGCAGGAGCGCAACGCTCGTTCGTCGTCTTTCGCGGCGAGATGTACACGCGACAACCAGTATTCTGGACCGTTTTGGATTATCTGTGGTCCAGATTTCTTCGTGAGCTCCGCCTGATCAGGACCGTTTCGCCTGTCATTAGCGTGGCGGAGAACTCATCTTGCAACGCCGAACGACTTCCGTGGAGTGAGCTTCAAAGTTCCACCACGAAACTGCGCCGTGCGGATCCCTCGAAACACAATTCATGACTGTTTTTTTAAAGATCCCTCAGGTCGGACGGATCGGCATCGCCCTTTTAGTCGTTGACCTCCCAAGGGAATAACTCAACGACTTCGCCGTGGTTGGCTTGGGCCAGCTTCGTAATGAGGAATGGAGCAAGCTTCTCCACTATGTTCTGTCGTTCAAGGTTTATCTCACGACCAATCGCGTCAGAATACAATCGCAGCACGTGAACCGTCTCACGAGGTATTCTGCAAATGGCTTGACCGGAAGGCACGGCTGCAGGGACCAAAAGGGCCCGTCCGTCCCATACAACCTCACCCCTCAACAAATCGATCATTGAACCGAACAATCCTCAAAATCATTATAATCTCATTTAAAAAATAAATGTTTTGAGGGCGCATTCAAGTTACATTCCAAAATAAAATCGCGACGCATCGTCCCCGCTATGAATCGGCCGGCCGGACCAGCGCGGTTCGGCAGGACGAAGGCATCGATGTCGATGGTCGAGCCTGCGCGAGCGGGTGGATCATCGACGTTGTCATCGATGAACCACCACGCCCCCAGTTCGCGAATCTCAGCGTTCCTTGAATGCGCGCCCGGCCTGATCCCGCAATGGCTTGACCAGGTACGACAGCGCGGTTCGCGCCGGCGTCTTGATGAAGACATCGACCGGCATGCCCGGCACCACCTTGGCCGACCCGAGCCTTGCAAGCTCATCCGCCTTGAGCAGGACGCGCGCCGTGTAATAGCTCGCGCCGGTCCGCTGGTCCTGCGTCAGATCCGCCGACACCATACTGACCTCACCGTCGACTTCCGGCGTCGTCTTCTGATTGAACGCCGCAAATTGCATGGTCGCAGTCTGGCCGGCATACACCTGATCGATGTCGCGCGGTGCGAGCTTGACTTCGACCGCGAGGGCGTCCGCATCGGGCACGATGAGCATGATCTGCTCACCGGGCGCGATCACACCTCCTACGGTGTGAACCGAAAGCTGGTGAACGCGGCCGGACTGCGGCGCGCGAATATCGATGCGATTGAGCTGATCCACGGCCGCGGTCTTCCGCTCGGTGAGCTCAGAAAGCTTGGAGCGCGTTTCGATGAGATCCTTGCCAACCTCGGTTCGCAGGTCCTGATCGATCTGGATAATCTGAAGCTCGATTTCGGCGATCTTCCCCTTTGCCTGCGCCATCATGCCGCTCAACTGGCTACGCTCACCTTCCAGCCGCGCGCTGTCGCGCTCGAGCGCAGTCAGGCGTGTGATCGGCACCAGATTCTTCTGGAAGAGCGTCCTGACGCCTTCGAGTTCCTGGCGAATATAGTCCACCTCCTTCTGCTTGGCCTCGGCCTGACCGGCATAACCTTTGATCTCGTCCTGAAGCTGGGCCTTGCGCTCCTTGAGCTGCGCCTTTTGGCCGCTCCGAGACTGTCGGCGCAAATCGAACAAGGAGCGCTCCGCCGAGATCGCGCGCCCCGCCTCCAGCTTGCTGTCTCTGGCCCGTTCAAGCAGCGTCGGCGGAAATTCGATCTGATCGGCACCGTCGCGCTCGGCCTCGAGGCGCGCTTGGCGAGCGAGCAATTCGTCGAAACTCTTGGTGACGATCGTTGCATTCGCAAGCGTCTGCGTCTCGTCGAGGCGGATCAGAATATCTCCGGCTTTCACGCGGTCACCGTCGCGAACGCGCAGTTCGCCGACAATGCCGCCGGTCGCGTGCTGGACCTTCTTCACGCTTGAATCCACCACGACGACGCCCTGGCCGATCACAGCGCCCGACAATTGCGACGTCGCAGCCCAGCCGCCGATGCCGAAGGTGACGAAGCCGACCATGAACATGCCGACGATGATGTAGCGCTGGATGGAGTGCAGCGCCGGCGTTACTACTTGGCGATCCATCGTCCGCCTCCCTGCCCGTCTGCCACCACCCGGAGCGGAGCTGCTGGTCGCAGCACCTTGTTGAGCACCTCCTCTTTCGGCCCAAACGACTGAAGCCTTCCTTCGCCGATCACCAGGACATGGTCGACCGCTTCGAGCGCCTTCGGCCGGTGCGCAACCACCGCCACAATGCCACCGCGGCGGCGAACGTTCAGGATCGCTTCCGTGAGCGCCTCTTCGCCTTCGGAATCGACGTTCGATGTCGGCTCATCAAGCACCACCAGGAAGGGATTGCCGTAGAGTGCCCGGGCGAGCCCGATGCGTTGCCGCTGACCGGCGGATAGGGCCATTCCGCCCTCGCCGACTTTGGTGGCATAGCCATCCGGCAGCGAGAGGATGAGATCATGCGCGCCGGCTGCCTGTGCGGCGTCCAGCACCCCCTGGGATGTGGCCTGAAGGTCGAACCGCGCGATGTTGACGGCAATGCTGCCCTCAAACAGCTCGACGTCTTGCGGCAGATAGCCGATGTGCTTGCCGAGCGCGTCGGGCGACCATTGCTCCAGCGCCGCGTTGTCGAGCTTGATCTTGCCGCGCAGCCGCGGCCAGACGCCGACAAGGGCCCGAACCAGCGTCGACTTACCGGACCCACTGGGGCCGATAATTCCCACGCCCTGGCCTCCTTTCAACTGAAACGAGACATCGGAGAGGATCAGCTTCTCTGAATCCGGCGGCGCGACATAGAGCTGCTCCACGACGAGTGCCTCTTTGGGCGCCGGCAGGTCAAGCGGCGAAACCTCGTCGGGGAGGAGCTTCAGCAAGCGATCCAGCCGATGCGCCGACTGTCGGGCGCCAACGAATCCCTTCCAGTTCGCGATCGCCACCTCCACGGGCGCAAGCGCCCTCGCCGTCAGGATCGAGCCGGCGATGATGATGCCGGCTGTCGACTCCTGGTTGATGACGAGAACTGCACCGACCGCAAGAACAAGCGACTGCAGAAACGAGCGAAAGAACTTCGAGAGCCCACCGAGCCCGCTCGCAACGTCACTCGCCCGCTCGTGCGCCGAGAGATACTTGCCGTTGACATCCTGCCAGCGCAGCGCCGCCTGCCGCCTCATCCCCATCGCCTGCAGGACCTCGGCGTTTCGCCGCCCCTCGGCGGCAAGTGCGTTGCGCGCAACGCCGAGACGCGAGAAGGCCCTCGCCGGACCGCGCGTGCGGGTCTCCGTCAGGATTGTGACTCCGACCAGCACCAGCGCACCCAACAGCGCGGTCACGCCGATCCAGAAATGGAACAGGAAGCAGATGCCAAGATAGATCGGCATCCAGGGCAGATCGAAGAGTGCGGTCGGCCCGCCTCCGGACAAGAAGCTGCGGACCTGATCGAGATCGCGCAATGGCTGCAGGCCGTCGCCATCGCCGCGCGTCTTGAGCGGCAGGCGCACGACTGCATCGAACACACGAAGCCCGAGCCTTTCATCGAAGTAACGCCCGATCCGAACACTGATCCGGCTTCGGACCAGGTCGAGGCCGCTCTGGAACAGATAAAGCACCATCGCCAGCACCAACAACGCAACCAGCGTCGGGATGCTGCGACCGGGCAGCACCCGGTCATAAACCTGAAGCATGAAGAACGAGCCGGTGAGCATCAGCAGATTGCTCAGGCCGCTGAAGGCGGCAAGGCTCCAGAATATCCGACGGCACGAACTCAGGAATGCCGATATTTCGGATTGCGGCTCATCGTAGAAGTCGGCGGGACGCGGCGGGCGGGCAAACAGCCGCGCTCGCACGACCTCGACCGAACGCTCGCCCAACCTGGTGAGCTCTCGCGACGATGATCGCGCCCGATCTGCCAGAAGTCCCAAGGCAGCGATAAATACCGCCCATCGCGATACTTCCATCTCCTCAATATTTACCGACGCGGCGGCATCTCCCCGCCGTCCAAGATTAGTCATGGCACGTGTCCCCTAACGTGCGCCGTGGAGATTAAATCTCCACGGCGCTGAATGTTCTTCGACTTATTGCGCCTTTTCGCTTACGCGAAATGGAAGTCGTGGCTCTGCAGTGCACCAAGCTTGGTGTTCTTCAGCGTGAGCGAGTCAGCTCCGTTCGCAATGACCACGTCCTGCCCGACCTGCGAAGCGTGATTGAGAACGCTGGCAAAGTCACTGAACGCACTCTTGCTGAACTGGATCGTATCGTGCGAGGGCCCGGAAGCAGCGAAGTCCTTGATGACGTCCTTACCGAAATTCGCAGCGAACACGAACGTGTCCGGATGACCCTTGCCGACGAACAAGTCGTTGCCCGATGTGCTCGTCAGCGTATTGCTGCCTGTCGAGCCAAGGATCGCGCTACCCGAACTGGCCGTCGTGTGACCGGCACTGTCGACTCCTACCGCTTTGAACGAGTGCACGGTGTCGGATACGGCAGACTTGCTCGTGAAGCTCCAGTTACCGTCGGCACCGGCTTTCGTCGTCCCGATATACGCCTTGCCGTCGTACATCTTGACTTGGCTGAATGCATCAGCAGTGCCTTTCACCGTAACTACATTGCTCGAGTTCGTGGTGAGCGAACTGAAATTCACCGCTGAAGCTGGAGTGGTTGGGGTCGTTGGCGTCGTCGGGGTCGTCGGGGTTGTGCCCGGAACACCGATGGTGTGATCCCCGTTGAGATCCTGATGGAAAATATTCTCATACGATTGGACCGTTGTGCTGTTGGCAGCAAGAGCAACGCCGTGGGTCGGGTAGGACTGGAAGTTGCCCTGACTATCCGTAGTCCAGAAGGTGAACTGCCCACTTGAGTCTTTCCACGCAACATCGTAGCCGCCGCCATCCAGCTTGACTGAGCTGATTGGAATCCAGTCATCGAATTGGCCGGCTGTCACAGCGGCGCCGCTATATTTCAGCTCGGGGCCGGTCGCTCCGAGGAAATAATGGTTGCCGACCTCGACAAGGCCAGTCAATCCAGACGGTGTGGTCGATCCACCACCGATCACCGAATGGAAGGGCTGCGACGCGGCGCTGACATTGCCCGCAACGTCCGTTGCCTTCGCGGTGAGGTCGTGAGTGCCGTTCGACAGAGCGCTGGTGGTGACGCTCCAGCTACCATTCGCAGCGGCCGTACCGGTACCGACGACATTCGACCCGTCATAGACCTTGACAGTGCTGCCAGCCTCGGCCGTTCCGGACAACAGCACGTGGTTGGTATCGACAACAGAGTTCGCCTTCAACGCCGGCGCGGTCGGCGCCGTGGTGTCGATGGTGACGGCAAGCGCTGCTGACGTCACGCTGCCGGCTTTTACCGCCGGATCGGTGCTGCTGGTCGTAGCCGTGAAGCTATGAGCACCGTCCTTCAGCGCCGCGGTCGTCAGGCTCCAGTTGCCACTGGCATCAGCCTTGACCGTCCCGACCTGCGTGTTGCCGTCGAACACCTTGACCGAGGCGTTGGCCTGGGCGGTGCCTTTGAGCGTCAGCGTGTTGTCGTTGGTGATGTTGTCGCCGGCCTTCCCACTATCGTTCGAGAAGGAAACGATCTTGGGCGTCCCAGAAGGCTGCGTCGGCGGCGTCGTCGTCGGGCCACCGACCACCGGATCGACCACCTGCGAGGCAGCACTGACATTGCCGGCAGCGTCAGTCGCCGTGGTCGTCAGCGTATGAGATCCGCTCGACATGGAGTTAGTAGTGATGCTCCAGGTACCATTCGCGGCCGTCGTGCCGGTACCGACCAGGTTCGTCCCCTCATAGACCTTGATCGTGCTGCCCGCCTCGGCGGTGCCGGACAACAGCACCTTGTTCGTTTCAACGACCGAATCGCTCTTCACCACCGGGGCAGTCGGAGCAATATTGTCGACCGTCACCGTAAGCGCGGCAGAAGCGGCGCTGGTCTGACCGGCCGCATTGGTGGCCGTTGCCTTCAGCACATGCTGGGCGTTGGTCAGCACCGACGTAATATACTCCCAACTGCCGCTCGCATTCGCAGTGGCCGTACCGATCTGCTTCGTGCCGTCGAAGATCTTGATGGTGCTATTTGCCGCAGCGGTCCCCTTCAACTGAAGCGTGTTGTCGCTGGTAATACCGTCACCGACCTTTCCTGTGTCGTTCGAGTATGAAGCGATCACCGGCGCGTCCAGTGGCGTGCTCGGAGGCGTGCTCGGAGCGCCGCCGCCTTCCACCGGCAAAGGCGCCGGGATGAGATCGCCCGGAACGAGTTGACCATTCACGATCGTCGCGCTGCGTACGTTTTCCCATTGAGTGATATGTATTTTCGCATTCACTTGCTGAAAGAGTAGCGGGCCACCACCAAAGGGTCCCACAAAATACACGTCCTTGAGAGCTACCCTGATATCTTGATCATCGGCGGCAATACGCAGTCCATACGGACCGCCCTCGAACATCACATTGTCCAGCGTGAGCGACCCGCCATAATTATCCGCAATCCAAATTCCGGCGGTCGCATTTGCGTTGTCGTGGGACACAATAGATGAATTTGTGACGGTGATATTCCCGCTGGCCCCGGGGGCATAGGCCTGAATACCATCGGCGTGATCGCCCGCCAGTCCGGTTGTTTCGATATACGAGTTATTGATGTTGAAGTCGCCGCCGGTCCCAACGCGCACGCCTTCCCTTGACTCAATGCGGACGGTGTCAAGGTTGAACGAGCCCGTGCCTCCGACCGACGCATCGCCGCTGGACATGTCGCTGATACTCTTATTCGAAAGCGTCCCGCCCTGTGCAACTGAAGCGCCATTGATATTAGTGACGCTGTTAAACATCGGGTCATTCCAGCTCAGCGGAATGGATGCCATCTAGTTCTCTCCTAATAGTGCCTATCTAGTTTGTCCCAGGCACGCGCCCAATTTTCGAGTCCCGAGCGACGATACCCCAAGTGCAGCTCTGCTAGCGCAGCGCCCGGGTACGCGTCTTGGTCGTTGGCAGAGGCTTTTTTGGGACGACATGACGGCCCACCCAAGGTGATTTCTTAGCTACCCTGGCCAAAGTCTCAGTGTGCTCGAAAAACCACAAGAATAATAAATCCGGTGTTCTCAGCACCGCAACGTTGACCTCAAGGTAAGGAGCGACGATTTCTGCGCGGTTAATTGCATTGCGAAAAAACGCCGGCTTCGAGCAGTTCTTGCGCAGAGTAAATTTCGCATCAAGGCATTTAATAAGATCGCGGCGTTTAATACGACCCAGCAGCCGCGAGAACGGTTTGATTTTCACGCGGCGCTCGTTTCAGCGTGCCGCAACGGCGAGCCTCAACACATGCTGGGAAATACTGGGGCCGCCCGAATCAGCTCGCCCCATCAATATTATCTTGGAGACAAGAACGATTAAATAATCGAACCTTCGAGGATCGACGGATCTGCCGCCAGATACCTGGACTGATACGCTTACCGGTTGGAGAATACAGATATTGAAACGAGCATTTCGCCCGCCAAAATCAAGAACATACTCGGCTCGATTGTCGGTTCGATTGCCCCGTTGGGGCGGTAATTGGAGGGGACCGTTGAAATGCTGGCGCCCCCTCCGCCATCCGGGCAAGCTCAAACCAATGGCGTGTGCTTAGATCTGATCGGGATCGGCGCCGATCAACCGAGCTGTTGCGGCCCGGGCGCGGCGTCCGGTCGCCCCGTCTTCCCTTTTGCGCCGTCCAGCAACCCAATAAAAGCAACTCTTCCGGCCGACAACGAGCCTTTGAGCATATATCGCGCTGCAAACAACAGTCCGACTCCGAAATGGCAGATCCAGCGCCATCCCGCAAAGCGCCGAGCATAGAGAATGCTGTTGCGAGCAGATAGATAGATCGAAAGGTGCGAGCGCTTCTCGGGGGCAACGGCAGATCCGATGGTCGTCCCCCCAATGTGGCGAACGATAGCTTTGCTCGCGAAACCGATGCGATGCTTTCCCCGCCGGCGCCCCCAATCCAGGTCTTCCATATAGAGGAAATAGTCCTCGGCCATGAGACCGACGTCTTCGACGAACGCTCGCGTTACCAGAACACACGCGCCACTTACGGCATCGATCCTGCCGAGGTCCTCGGCCGATGGTGCGCTGCCCGCTGGCGCATTCCTTCCTACGGCGACGACACGGCCCGTCACATGGGACCAATGCAACCCGTAGTTGATCACCTTGTCGGGGCTGTTGTCGAAAACCAGGCTTCCGCCAACCATGCCAAATCCCTCAGCAGACTTGGCAATTAATTCAGACAGGCTACGGCTATCCACTTCGGTATCGGGATTGAGGACAAGCGCTGAACTCCAATCGGGGACGCCGAGCAATGGCTCAAGCCACGCGTTGACGCCACCTCCGTAACCGAGATTTTCGGTCGCGAGCCCAACTCGGACGACATTCGCGCGGGCCTGGAATCGGCATTTCGTCACTGAGACCAGTCGTTTCTGTGGCTGGTCGAGACTGTCCGACGCCTCGGAAGTTCGTTGCAACGTTCGATCCTGTCCCACGAGCGTAGCCAGTAACCTTCCGTAGGCTGCTTCCCCGCCATTCTCGCAAATGAATATCTCAAAGCGATCCCAATCCGAACGAGCGAGCGACTTCAGGCAACGATCGACATCATCGGCATTGCAGTATGAGACGATGATGACAGCAAGTTTGATGCTAGCGGTCGACATAGCCCGGACACCTTCTCATTTGCTGTCGACGTTGACGAACGACCGTCACCCACTAAAGACCTGCGCATGTTCGAACGCAGCCTTCGACAGACCCAGTCCCAGAAATTCTCTGATAGCAATGCCAAAATGCACTAAACAACTAGCCACATATTCATCATGTTTCGGCCTATGGACAACCCCAATCCTGGGACAGATGCCCATCTATAGGTCCGTCGGGCTGCGAGGTACGACTAATGTCATCGGAAAAAACAATGTCAGCGACGCCAACGGCAATCCAAGGCCAACCCTCCGCGAGTCAGCGCCAGTACAGCGCCGCGGATGTCGAAGTGATAGACAACTATCTGAACAAGGTCGAGCAAGAGCAGATGTATGAGTTCTTGCAGGGCCCCGGTTGGGGCTATGGCGCCCGTTCACATATGGGCAACGATGCCAGTCGTTACTGGTACAAGCACTTCGCCGGGTTCTGGGAGGTCCCAACTGCTGGGCTTGATCGACATACGCAGGCCGAGCAGGAGCTGCGCCAATATCCACTGGTTGAAGCAATGTGGCAGAAAGTGCGCGGTCAGTCGCGGCTGCTGCGCTGCTACGCCAACGGTTATCCGTCCGGAGCCGAGGGCGGGGTGCACAAGGACTCGATGGGGCCCGAGCACTATACGCTGCTCTATTATCCACATCTGCATTGGCACCCGGACTGGGCGGGCGAGACGTTGTTCTTCAACGAAGGCGGCGATGACCTGCTGTGCGCAGTGTATCCCAAGCCGAACCGACTTGTGAGATTTCCCGGTTGGATTCCGCATGTGGCGCGCGGCATCTCGCGGCAGTGTCCGTTGTTGCGCATCACGCTGATGTTCAAGGTCTCGTTGGTAAATTAGCCGATTAGAACCAGCATCCTGCCAACGGCGAAATGGGTTGCAGGTGCAGCGGGCGGCTGGATCGCTGCCTTCGGCTCGCTCCCGATCCACCTGTGCAGCCAGCAACGCCAAATCTGCTGGCGGCAACAGAAAAACCGCACGAACAGGGCCTCGATAGCGACCGGAACATCAGCTATCTTGTGATAACGCCTCGCCGTCTAGACACTTCGATGCGCTTATCTGCTGCGAGATATCCGGGCTAGACGGAGGTGCAGAGATTCGGCGGAAAATTCCGCTTTAGGAGCGTCCCATGCGGTACCTGATGACGCTGGCGCTATTGCCGGCCGGGGCAGTAATTGCCCAACCGACCGTCACATCGACGCGGGCTGAGGCTGCACAGTCGATGTGCCGAGATTCCTCGAGCGCGATACCCTCGAGCCACACACTGGCTGATAAGGCGGAGGACGCTTGCAATAAGCGCGCCTTGGGAGCTCCAGAGCCTCTCTCCGAGATGCCCGCGGACGGCTATCGTCTGACCGCAGAGGAGCGTGGGGTGGTCGCTCCTGCCCCGACGCCTCATCCCTCGTCCGATCCGGTGCCGAACTCTGCCGACGTCCCTCTGAGCTTCAACGATCCCGTCTACGCCAACGTCACGAGCGGCACGACCAATATCGCCCTGCAGCCGGATTCCTCCCGAACAGACTTGTCGATCATTGAGAACTCAGGGGACCCAACGATCACCTGCCTTGGCTCCTGTAATCTCACGCGGGTTCGTATTCAGTCACGAGAAGGCATTCGCTGCAAGGGCGGCAATATCAATCTGACGTGGGTCTATATCGAGGCCACCGGGGTCGAGAATGACCATGCGGATGGATTGCAGTGCTACGCCCCAGGTTCCACGGGCACGGTCACGGTCAAGAACTCGACGTTCAAGATGGCCGGAGTCACGACCGCAGGTTACTGGTCGGCGGACGGCTGGCAAGGCTCTCACGTGTTGGAAAACGTACTGTTCGAAGGCGGCTCTTACGGGCTCCGTATCCCGGCAGACGGCGGCTCTTCGGTGAGCCTGAAGAACGTCTACTTCGTGCGCGGCTCGTTCCGTTACAGGGCTTTCCTGTTCGACGTGGTTAAGGGGCGGCGCATCAACATCGCGCAGTGGGAGAATGTGCGCTGGGCAAGTTGGGAAGGCGACCGGCTCGTCCTCGGAAATCTCATCCCGCGGCCAGCTGCGTACCCACCGCGGTGACGGGAACGGATCGACCTCTCGCCGGTTTGCGGGCGCAAAACGCATTAAATGCTTGGCGCGGACGGCTGGGATCCACAATCCCACAACCAATCAGCAAGATGGGCAGGACGTCAGGAGCGCCCCACACCTAGACCGCGCAGGCAAGGAGGCCGCGTCGAGGCTATCACATCGGAGCGCCGACGCGCTTGCGAGAAGCAAGCGCGTAGCGGCATCGCTGCGGTTGACATTGAATTCGATGACGCTGATGCCCAAACAGGCGTTCACGCGCGCCGACTCGGCACAGCGGAGGCGCGATAGCGGCCACCTAGTGGTGCGGGCGAGGCCCGACCCAAACCTACTGCCTTTTGTCTAGCGACAATCCTGCTCCACACCGCCTGCCGATGAGAGCAAATATTGTGTGGCTATGAAGCCGACGCACAACCATCGGCATTGGTGCTGCCGCCCTCCCCCGCCCCGGTCAAGGTTTACCACTTGCCGAAGTTCCATTTTAATATTTAATGTGACATTAAATTTTGGTTGATTTCCAATTATATTTAAATATAGTTTTTTGGCATTTAATTTGTCCCATTAAAAGCCACGAGATTAGACATGGATGCACTCGTTCACAGTCCGTCCCGCCCGGCATGGGACAGCTCAATTCTGGACAAGAAAGAAAAGACTCGCGTAGACAGCGCGAACAAGTACAGGATTTGCGTCTTCGGGATCGGTTATGTCGGCACAGTGTCGGCAGCCTGTCTTGCACGCGATGGACATGACGTCCTGGCGGTCGATGTCAATCAGGACAAGGTCAATGTCCTGAACCGTGGACTATCGCCAATCATAGAGCCAAAGCTCGCTGAAAGCATTGACTCCGGTGTCAGCGCTGGCCGCCTCAAGGCAACCACCGATTCTTCGGCTGCCGTCTCGTCAACGGACATTTCATTGGTCTGCGTTGGAACCCCCTCGCAGGAGAACGGATCACTGGAAACATCATTCCTGACGCGGGTGGCGCAGGAAATTGGAGAAAGTATCCGCAAGACGACAAACTTCCATTCCGTTGTCATGCGCTCGACGATGCTGCCGGGCACGATGGAAAACGTAGTCATACCCATTCTGGAGCGGTCATCTGGCAAGAAAGCGGGGCAAGATTTCGGAGTCGCCTATCTGCCCGAGTTTCTGCGGGAGGGAACGGCTATAGCCGACTACGATGATCCTGGAACCATCGTAATTGGCGTCGACGATGATCCGCTTACGCTTCGGCGGCTCATGGAAATTCACGAGCGATTCGCGGTAACGCCTCTGGTCCTGTCAATTCGTGCCGCCGAGGCGGTCAAATATGCGAACAATGCCTGGCACGCGACCAAAATCAGCTTCGCGAACGAGATGGGATTGCTTTGCAAGGCGATGGGCGTCGATAGCCACCAAGTCATGAACGTCCTGGTTGCCGACAAGAAGCTAAATATCTCGCCGGCATACCTCAAACCAGGGTTTGCATTTGGCGGCTCCTGCTTGCCAAAAGACGTGAGCGCTTTGCGCTATGCAGGACGAAATGTCGACGTTGACACGCCCCTGCTCGACGCCGTGCTGCAGGCGAACGAGAACCAAATTCGCAGCGCTTTCCGACTTGTTGCTGCGACCGGAAAACGGCGTATCGGGCTCGTCGGGCTGAGCTTCAAGCCGGACACGGACGATCTGCGCTACAGTCCGATGCTTGAGATTGCGGAACGGTTGATTGGTCGCGGCTATGAGCTCGCGATCTATGACTCGAACGTTCGCCTGTCTCAGCTCACGGGGGTCAACAGGGATCACCTGACGAGTCGCCTGCCGCACATTGCCTGTCTGCTTCGGGAGAAAATGAGCGACGTCGCCGCCTTTGCCGACGTTCTCGTCGTGGGGAACCGTAAGGAGTTTCTGAAGAACTCATTGGTCTTGAACGGCCATGACAAAGTAATCATCGATCTTGTACGCATTTCGCCTGAAAAGCAGACCGCAGACGACTATCGCGGCATTTGTTGGTGAGTCGCCGGGACAGCGATCATGACACTGGCATCGGTCGTTGAGGCCACGCGCAGCGTACGCCGGCGGAGAATTCTGATCATTGTTGAAAATCTCCCCGTTCCGTTTGATCGCCGGGTCTGGGCGGAGGCGCAATCATTGCACAGGGCAGGTTACGAGGTCTCCGTGATCTGTCCCCGTGGTCCGTTCGCAGAAACTCCGTTCGAATCGATCGACGGCATCGACGTTTACCGCCATCCGCTACCAATCGAGGCCAAGGGCAAGCTCGGCTATCTTGCCGAATACAGCAGCGCGCTATGGTGGGAGTTCGCCTATTCGCTCAACGTGTTTTGGGGGCGCGGTTTCGATGTGATTCACGCCTGCAATCCGCCAGATCTCATTTTCCTGGTCGGGGCCTTTTACAAGTACCTGTTCGGCAAGAAGTTCGTATTCGACCATCATGATCTGAACCCCGAGCTGTTCGAGGCAAAATTTGGACATCGCGGGCTGATGTGGAAGGCGCTTGTCTTTCTCGAGCGCCTGACTTTCGGCCTGGCTGACATTTCCATCGCCACCAACCGGTCTTACGCCAATGTCGCTGTCCAGCGCGGCAAGATGGAACCCGATCGCGTGTTTGTCGTCCGCTCAGGGCCAAATCTCGCGCGCGTGCGTGAGCTCGCCCCCGATAACACATGGCGCAACGGCCGGCCGCATCTGGTCGCCTACGTCGGCGTGATCGGGGAGCAGGAAGGCATTGATCTTCTGCTAGAGGCGGTTCGGCACATCACGTCCACATGTCAACGTACCGACATCCAGTTCGTTATCATGGGCGCAGGGCCGAGCCTGGAGCAGCTCAAAGAGACATGTGTGCGGATGCGACTTTCGGAATTTGTCACTTTCACCGGCAGGGTCGACGACACGACGCTGTTCAAGGTGCTTTCAACTGCGGACGTCTGCGTCAATCCGGATCGTCCCAACGCGATGAACGACATGTCCACCATGAACAAGATCATGGAGTATATGGCGCTCGGCAAGCCGATCGTGCAGTTTGATCTGGTCGAAGGACGGGTGTCGGCCCAGTCTGCTTCTCTCTATGCGCGCAACCCCGACACGGCCGATTTTGGTGACAAGATCCTCGAACTTATCGACGACCCAGATCGTCGCCGCGAGATGGGTATGTACGGACGCAAGCGTGTGCGCGACGAGCTGTCGTGGGAGCACGAAGAGCCGAAATTGATTGCGGCTTACGACGCTCTTTTCAAATAGCGCTTTCCCCAGCTCGAAAGAACCACGATTCCGCGTCCCACCTTCCGGCAGGCCTGACCGAGTCAAATTGACTGTCTTTGTTATTGCCGGCTTTGGGAAGGCTCGGCTTATCGATGCCGCCAGCGCATCAGTTGGCGATAGAGCCCCAGCCTTGTGCTGACCCTCCAGGCAACACCACGCATCGCATCCGGATCGCGCAAGTGCTGGCGCATATAGTCCGCATCCATGTTGTTCGTCAGACATAGGCGGGAATAGAGAAAAGGTTCAAATCCCCGATGATAACCAAGCTGGATTGTAAAGAGGTGCGTGTAACCGGCCTTCAGAGCCGCGTCCCAAACCCGTCGGGAAAAGCGCCCGTATGGGAAGGCGAAAAGAGTAACCTGTTGCCCGAGGCGATCCTCCAGCATCGACTTCGACACCGTAAGCTCGCGACCGAGTTCGACGTCCGAGACAGTAGTCAAATCGACGTGGGCCATGCCATGGGAGCCGATCGCAACGCCGTTCCTGCCAAGTTCCTCAATCATCTCCCAGCTCATACGTCCCGGCGAGCCCACAAAATCCACCGGGATGAAGGACATGAAACCCGGAATCCGGCCGGTCTTCACGTAACGCGCATAGACATACGTGTAGTCCGAGAGACATCCATCGTCGAAGGTCAGCAGGACCGATCCGGTACGGCTGGCTTTCGGATTGGGGCAATACTCCAGAAAACACTGAGGCGAGACCAGCCTGTCCCCGCAAAGCGCGAGATGCGCATCGAATGTCTCATGCGTCAGGCACCACGCATTCGAAGGCGACGCTTCCACCAGCTCGTGATAGTTCAGAACAATCATAGAGTTTGTATCAGATCTGAGACACGCCGGCTCCAGGCCTGCCAGTTCAGCCGGACTTCGAAAGCGTCGCGGCTCGATTGTCTCAGGCCTGCCAGCCGTTCCGGGCATGCAAAGGTCTCGGAGATGACCGTCGCATAGTCCTCCTTCGTCGCATCCGGCGGCAACAAGATGCCTGTCTCCCCATCGCGGATAGCACCGGGCACGCCACCCGTGGCCGGCGCGATGCTCGGTACGCCGTGCGCCGCAGCCTCGCAAAATACGATACCGTAGCAATCGGCCCGGGTCGGTAGCAGAAAGAAATCCGCGTCGCGATAGAGTTGATCCAGTCGATTGCGCTGTTCGCGATCGTTCTTATTGAGGAAAGGAATGATTGTCAGGCCATCCTGGGTGACAGGTTTGGACGGCGTGCATCCGCAGATCACGAGCTCAGCGTCTACGCCCCTGCCCCTTAGTTCAGCGAGGGTTGCGACCGCGATGTCCGCGCCCTTCTCTTTCCAGTTGGCACCAATGAAGAGGAGCCGGCACGGACCTGGCTTGCGGCGGCCCAGCACAGAGGTACGATCCGGCGCTTCCTCGAGGTTGGCACCCCACGGAATGACATGCACGCGCGCACGGTCGACGCCGTAGTCCCTAACCGCAGATTCCGCGGCCCATTCCGAGGGGTAGAGGACCAGATCCGCGCGCGCGATCGTGTTGCGTTCCAGGCGTTCAGCAATCTCCCGAGCGTTACGCGACAGGTTCCGATAGTTGGGATGGTAGTTCTCGACAAGCCGAAAGGTCGCGTCAGATGCATAGACGAGAGGAACGCCCTCAGGCACATTCCAGGCGAAGTTGGACCCGGCGGGTGCGAAGACGATATCGGGCGACACGGCGCGGATCTTGCGTGCTGCGTCCGCTGCATACTGCGCAACAACAGGCCCCGCATGGAATGGGGAGAGGCCCGGCCTATGAAAGGTGCGGCAAAGTCTGGAATACGTCTTGTAAAGAGGCAGGATCGGTGCATTCAGGGGACCGATATGGACCACCTCATGACCTTCGTTTGCGAGCGATCTCGACATGTGAAACGGGGTGCCGGACCAGAACCTGACCTCGCTTGCGTCGCCGATCGTGGCGAAGGCGATCCGCCGCGCTGCCTGGCTGCCGGAAAGGTGGCGCTGATTCATTTCATTCCCTTACACACGGCGCAACCGGCAGATTGTGCCAAAAGCAATCATGGCACTCTTCGAAAAAGTGCGCTCCACTCTTCCGCGTCTTCCGCGCTGATTCAACGACCAGAATCTCCGGAGCATTAAATATTAACTATCAGACATTTCAATAATTATCTAATTTATTTAATTTGATTGCCGGCGACATAACGATCCGCTCCGCGGGCTCCTCCGCTTGGCACGGCGCCATGACCTCGCAGTCAAACATCTCCGGTTATCAATCACACCCATGTTTCCGCCGCTCGTGCGGCTCTATCACGCAGGACGGCGGTTTCCGCGAGGTTCGCTCGCATCCCAGCAAAGACAGCGATAAGGATCAAACAGATGCCCCAAAAGTGCACCATGAACCCCAGAAAAACGATGGTTGTTATGACAACTCCGAGCGCGACCGACAGCCGTCCTTCTTCCGGAGTAAGGTGACGCGATTTATCGATCGAACCAAGCCAGCATGCGCCCACAATCGTCAAAAGAACCAATATGCTTCCGGGAATTCCATACGCCATTGCATTAGCAAGCCAAAAGGCATCCACACTCTCACTCAAAAGCGCGCCGTTGGATTGCCAATCCCAGTCGCCGTTCGCACCAATTCCGAAGATCGGCGAACCGAGTACGACACGCCCCCCGACCTGCCAGATCGCTTGACGATACCAGGCCGCCTCCGGACTTACTCCGCAAAGGCGTACAAGCGTTACGACAGGGTTGCCAGAGAAAGTGAAAACAGTAACGACTAGGGCAGTCACACACAGTCCGACCAACTTCCATCGAGCCGTGAAGCGAGGGGTTGCAACATAGAACATGGCGAGCGCAAATCCGATCAGATAAGCCAGCAATGGACTCCGCGCCTGCGAAAACAACACACCGATGAGCGCAATACCTGCAACAGCCCAGCCAAATACCTGGGACCTAAACGTAATCAAGGCCACGGTCCCAAACCAAGCGCAAACAGCGCCGAATAATATCGAATGCTCCAGCGGCCCCATGGCGCGAATGACCCCTTCCCTATACAAGGTCTCGGCCTTCGTCGCTAATGCGCCTTCATAGCTGAATTTCACATAACCAGTAATGCCTTTGATGAATTCATAGGTGAACAGTTTATCATTCAAAGGGTCGAGAAGCGCGATACAGACAATCAGAACTGCCAGCATGCAGGAGAAGCGTGCGAGTCGCACGGAACTATCGCCAGGAGTGAGATACCGGAACGTCAGATATCCGCCAGTGAATACAATTGCGTCTATTCCCGCCCCTTTAAGGCCCGTAAGACCACCGGTGATGGTGGCGGCAAACATCATCCAAACGCCCGCAACCGGGGCCAAAATATCTGATGGCACGCAGACTACAGCTCGCGCGCTTGAGAGTCGCGATATCGCCGCGATGGAGGAAACAAAAATCAGAACTCGAGCGACCGAGAGGCGAAAATCACCGACGAAGAAAGACAGGCCCTCGGGCAGAAAAATCGCGACCAGTAATACTTTGAGATATAGCTCAGTACGTGAGTGCGAGCCGCTTGCCGCACGCCTGACTGAACTCAGCTGCCGATCCTGCAGATAGGCAAGTTGAAAACCCGAATCCAATTCTAAGCTTCTGCGGTTCAACGTGAATACCCCCAATGCCGAAGACGTTCCGCAAAAAAGAAACAGCGCTCAAAATTGAGGCGCCGCGTAAAGCGACCGTTCCTTCCGAAGACGCGCATCATTTCGTCGTCTCCAAAGGAATAGCCTGGAAGTTACGACGCAGGCGCCTCGCTACGGTGGGTGAAATCAGCGCGTAAACAAGCGCCTTGTAGTAGTGCGGATCCGCGGGATGCAAACAAGCACATTGCCAACCCGTCCTCAACGCCGAAAGGCGACGGTTTGACCGACGAAAATCCAACACGCTTCTCATAAAATGGGCCGCGATGTTGTTGTCCAGCAAACTGTTACGAGAGCTGTGGCTGCTGTCCTCGCATTCTGGCTCGAACCGTACACCTCGCCGCTCGCACGCTCGCTTGAATGCCGCAGCCTCGAACTGCCTGCGCCACGTTGGCGCACGCCGGGTGAGTGAATTGGGAAGGATGCGATACGCGTAAAGGCACTCGCCCAACACGGTCATCGGATATATTTCCCCAATTCTCAATATATAGTCGTAGGTCTCAGCAACCTTCAACGAGGGCTCGAACCGCATGTCCCCGACCAATGACATTCGAAACATTCCTGTCGGATCAAGGGCAGGCATTCGAAAGGCTCGAATCTCAGACTGGCAGTCGTCCTCGCTTTGCGGCGCAAACACGGGCGCCATGAATTTCCCGTTAATGATAAGCTCGTTACCGCAGAATACGGCAGCCAAATGCGGCTTGTTGAGCAGCGCACGAACCTGTCTTTCAATTCGCGTTGGATGACTGATGTCATCCGCGTCTTGAATTGCGTAAAACTCGCCGCGGATCTGATCGAGCGCCCGATTGACGGCCACAGGCTTGGTCGAATTTGCCTGGTGGATCACACGGACACGCTCGTCCACTAGCAAGTCTTGAACTGAGTCGAAGCAGCCGTCCGTGCTGCCGTCGTCGATAACGAGGATCTCCAGATTTTTATACGTCTGATCGATTATGCTCAGCAGCGACGGCCGTAGATATTCCCCTGCGTTGTAAACGGACATCACGACCGTGACGAGGGGACCTTCAGCTACCCCTTCGACTTTGGGCGGATGTGCTCGGAATGTCATGAAAAAGCTCCTGGGCGGTCGAGTCCAGCGTTCAGCCTTCAAAAGGCCAGCAAATTAATAGCCATTATTTAATTTGGACAATGCCTATTTTATCCAATATAATATTATAATGCAACAAACCTCAGCCAGAGCGTTAATCGGCATCCCGGTGAACATCATGGTGCGGGTCGCTGCCCAGCGAGATCGACAGATGGGGCGAGCGAGCACCTTCAGATGAATAGGCGGCAAAGTGACAGAGCCTGCGCTCCGATCAACGGGGCTGGGCAGAGCGACCAGGCCGAAGGCGGCGACATCGCCGAAATCGTCAATTTCGCCGCGACCGTTATTGCGACGACCACTACATCCGTTACGGCTTCTCCGATGCTGGCTGAGCCGGATTCGAACCCCTGGAGCGGCTAGGTACTCGAGATGATTTGTAAAGCTTGCTTGTCAGACGGCGAACATCGCCGCCACGTATTTACCGAGATGATGTTTGGTACAGGAGAGCGGTTTGAATACCAGGAATGTATCGATTGTGGGACGATCCAGCGCCTGGCGGATGTCGCAGACGAAGGTCGCTTTTACCCCGATGGGTATTATTCATTCGCCAAGCCTTCGCGAAATTCGCGGGTCATCGCAATCAGGGACGCGCATGCACTCGGCATCAAAAGCATATTGGGAGCGGTGGCATCCTTTGTGAGGTACGACCCTATCGTGGGGGTCATCGGAGATTTTAAGATCGATCCTAGCTCTCGGGTGCTGGACGTTGGCTGCGGTTCCGGGAAACTTCTTCATAGAATGTCTGCGGCAGGGTTCACGAACCTTACTGGAGTAGACCCTTACATTTCCAAGCCGACATCAGGTGCCGTGACGATTCATAAGTCGGATCTTCAGAGCCTGTCCGGCGAGTTCGATTTCATCATGTTCAATCACTCGTTAGAACACGTCCCTGATCCGGGCCAAAGTCTTGGCAATGCAAGAAGGCTACTTGCACCCGGGGGCCGCATTCTGGTTCGCATCCCAACTTCGTCCTCGCAAGCATGGATGGAGTACGGCCCGAATTGGGTGCAACTGGATGCACCGCGCCACATTGTGATTCCCTCCCGCATAGGAATGAACGCATTGGCGGAGCGCTGCGGCCTCTCTGTCAGACAATCGATTGATGATTCTACTGCGTTTCAGTTCTGGGGAAGCGAAATGTACCGGAAGTCTAAGCCGCTCACATCGTCCGGGCCAAACGATGTGTTTAGCCGTCATCAGTTGAGAGGGTTTGCCAAACGAGCGGCAAAGCTAAATATCGAACAACAGGGAGATCAGGCAGCTTTCCTGTTGACCGCTGCTTAGACTGAATGGCCCGAATCGCAAACTCCTGCCCCTCCGACGAATGATTAGAGAGGAAACTGCTCGATTATTTGAAGCTACTCTGATCAGCCTGACGATCAACCATAGCGTCCGAGCGAGCTGATTTGTCTTGTCTCGCCTTCTGGAAGCCCTTGATGTGGGACCAACCGATACGCAGCGTAGCTTCCATTCTGTCCATGGAGTTGCGCGGGAACCGCGTGCGGCTTCGAAACGAGTCGTACAACGCGGCATTCGCGTTTGGAACGCCAGGTCTCCAAGGTTTGTTCCAGGTCGTGAAATGAACTATGCTGGGCTTGTGTTCGCCAGCCAGTTCAGAGACGTCGAGCTTCTCGTTGTAAGCGAGATAGTTCCATCGGGAATCGAGCTTTTTCCAAAAGCCGTCGCACGCAACATTCAGCGCGTCTTGATCCGAGTAGGGAGATCCAGGACAGCGCTTGAGATAGTCTAACGCTGTTTCGACGATCTGCGCCTTTCGCCATTGGTGCAGGTCTATCAGAAGTACACCGGCGTTAAAGTAGTCCCGCACGCGAGGTACCGGTAGGCGAACGGTTTGATTTTTGATCTGAGAATCGAGACGGTCCAAAACCGCGCCAAGAACATTTCCCTCCAGATCTGTTGCCCAGAGCGCCTGCAAGTCATCAAGAGCAAGAAGGTCGCAGTCTAGATACAATACCTTGGAGACCGTATCCGGGAAAATACGCGGAATGAGGAATCGAGCGTAGGTGATTTTGGAAATGTAACTAATCGTCGAGAACTCCTGGAACATTCCCAAGTCCACCTCGATCCATCGGATCGACGCAGAACCATGCGGAAGGGAGTCCAGTATCCTCCTTCGAATACGCTCGGAAAGCCCATCGGCAAGCACATGAAACTCGAGCGGCTCGCCGCTTCTATCCGTTTCCACAATCGACCGCAGGGTCGTGGCAAGCGGCATGGCATACCGCTTGTCACAAGCGAGCACGATTGGACCTCGTGTCTGTTTTGACTCCATCTAATGACCTACATGGTTCCCGGAAGAGAAACGGCCGCTATCGACCTCGGGTTGATGCTGACTCTTCGGCGATTGCAATGCCCACCCCAATAGCTTGCCCGGCGTCCTCCTGATGACGGACAAAGCCCATTGACGGCCGCCCTCGCCCGGAACCTTCAGCAATCGCCATAGCGGCGGCAAGTAACGCAGCCGGCGATCCATAGCCATCGCTTCGCGCATGAGGCCGAGGCCGTCATTGAAGCGTCCCCGTCGCAGCCGCCCGATTCCCCGATGGAATATTCGCTCGGCCAATGCACGACGAGCTGAACCTTTCAAGTCACGTGAGGTGCCGAGACGATCCCCGTATTCATCGAAGAAGCTCTCAAACGCGAGTTGACATTGTCGATAGTCGGATATGATTTCGGCAAAGTACGCGTTAGACATTGCAGTTGAGTGCCTTCGATAGATTGCCTGCACCGCATGGATGCGCGCCACCGAGCCGCTCGCCGCGAAACGAAGCCACATCTCCATATCACCGCTGTGCGGCAACGATGCTCGATAGCCGCCGATCGCTTTTTGCGTACTCGTTCGCGCAATAGCGGTAGGCGTCCAAACAAAGTTCGTCGCGGTCGCACACATCTCTTCCAAGAGCTCTTGGCGAGCCCACGTGTAGTTCTGCTTCGGTTCGATATTCGGGATCGGAGAATCATCATTCCAATTGACGCATTCGCCATGCGTGAGAACAATGTCCGGATTTTTGTCCATGACTTCGACAGCGCGTTCGAGTGCGCCGGCAACCAGCAAATCATCCGCAGACAGCAGAAGGAAGTAATCGGCCGAGGCCCAGGCAATTCCCTCATTGTATGTGCCGATATGCCCCTTGTTCTGCTCATGCGCGACCACGGTCACTCGGGAATCGTCTCGCGCCAATTTTCTCGCCACCGAGAGCGAATTATCGGACGAAGCGTCGTCGATGATCAGCACGCGAAGATCTGCGACGGACTGCCTGAGAACGCTCCCCACGCAGGCTTCGAGGAACCGCCCATAATTGTAACAGGGTACAACGATATCAACTTTGGCCATGCGCCTGATTCCCTGAGCCCAACCGAAATGATCCGCGTCATCGGCGCAAGTGCCGGCTCGCGACATCGACACGATCTATTTAGACTTGAAGTTCCTTCTTCAAGGTCTCTGCAATCAGCACCTGATTCTCGTCAGTCATCTGAGCGTACAGTGGCAGCAGGATCGAGTGATCCTGCGCAAGCTCCGATTGGCGAAGGTCGTGAGGCTGCTTGTCATTCGAGTAGGGCTTCTCGCGATGCGCACACATGATGCCGCGCCGAGTTGCAATTCCCTTATCGAGAAATCGCTGCATCAGCACCTTCTGATCCACGCGATCCGGCAGTCTGATGCAGTAGCTCTGCCAGTTCGAACGAGCCCATTGCGGTTCGAAAGGCAAGATCAATCCCTCGATGTTACCGAGCAGTTCCGTGTAGCGCAAGGCAAGCGAGCGACGGCGCGCGACAAGCTCGGAGAGCCGCTCAAGTTGCTTGCGGCCGACCGAGGCTTGGATATCGGTCATGCGGTAATTGAAGCCCACCATCAGATAGTCTTCGAAAATCACTTGCGCCGAGCCATGGCGCACTGTGTCCGGCACGCTCATGCCGTGCTGGCGCAGCAGTCTGAACTTTCGATCCAGCTCCGCGTCCGCGGTGGTGAGCATTCCACCCTCGCCGGTCGTGATGACCTTGCGGGGGTGGAACGAAAAGCACGCGATCAGGCCGTGCGGCTTGCCGATCCGCTCCCAGTGGCCATTCACGCGGACCTCGCTGCCGGCGGCACAGGCCGCGTCCTCGATCAGGATCACGCCATGACGATCGGCGATCGTAGCGAGCGCCGCGAGATCACAGGGCATGCCCATCTGATGAACGGCGATGATCGCACGCGTGCGCGATGTGATCGCTTCGGCTACCCGATCTGGGTCTATGTTGTACGTGTCCGGGTCGATATCCACGAACACCGGAGTTGCGCCACAATATTTGATGCAGTTGGCTGTTGCGATGAAGGAATGACTTGCGGTAATCACCTCGTCGCCTGGCCCGATGTTTGCCGCTGTCAAGGCCACGTGCAATGCCGTCGTGCAGTTCGAGACCGCGCACGCATGAGGCGCACCAACCAGAGCAGCGAATTCCCGCTCGAACGCAGCAACCTGTGGCCCCTGCGAAACCCAGCCGGATAACACGGCCTCGCGAGCCGCGTCGGCCTCCTCCTTGTCAAGAAGCGGAATGGCAATCGGGATCATTGCGCCCTCACTTGAGTGAATCTGCGGTTAGCGCTGCACGAGAAGTCTCATCGCGTTGCCAGAGATGGGCTCCACTTCGGGAAGCCATGCTCGCCCTGCGCCGGGCAACAATGTTGACACAACAGTAGACCAGTAATCCGGGCCACAAGTGAGGCTCTTTGAACAGTGCAACGAGCGTCCGATGATTGGCTTCCGCTTTGTTGACGCGCAGTTCGGGAAAGCGCTGGACGAGCTCGAATATTCCCCTGTACGCACGCGTTCTGACCGCGATCAGTTGCAGCACAGTGCGTGGGGGGAATACCGTGGAGCTGACGTAGGGTAGTGTCTCCCGCTCTCCTGGTCTGTACTGAAGGCAAACATAGGTGTCATCAGCAATGACATCCGGAAACTGGCCGAATCGCCTGCGCCCCGCCTCGGATAAGGCGTAGACGCCAGACCCACCGATTCCCTGGCGCGAAGATGGCAGCCGTGACCGAATTCCGTAGTATTTGCGGACCAACCAGGAACAGCCCGTCACATTGATCTCGGCGGTAGGTGCCGCCGCCAAAACGTCGCCTTGCTCGAGGCGTTTCGCCAGAGCTCGAACGGCGTCAAGCGACAGAACAATATCGGCGTCAGCATAAATCCTAGGAAACCCATTTGAGATTTGATCACCCAGATTCAGCGCGTGGGTTTTGCTTGCGATATCCGACTCGACAACATGGACGGCCGGACTGAAGCGCCGGGCGACGTTCGCAGTGTCGTCAGTACACCCGTTACAAACGACAACCACGCCGATTTCGTCTGAAGCCGGGTCGGTAACCCACTGGCTCAGCGTCCGCGCAATCACGGAATTCTCGTTGTGGGCCGGAACGACGATCGAAATCATGGCTAGCCGGGTCGGAATGGATCAAACTCACCCGCGAGCAGCGGCAGTGCGATCGGCATCACGAAGCCACCGCTTCTTTCTGGCGCGATGGCTCGAGCGATCCGCGTTCGACTCGCCACCATTTCACAAGATCGGCAAGTCCCTGCTCAAGCGGCACACTCGAGCGGAAGCCGAGCAGGCGCTCCGCCTTTCCCGTCGAAGCCAGGCGGCGCGGCACCGGATTGACCGATCGCTCCGGAGCGAATTCCGGCGACAAGCCACGATGGCCCATCACCGAAGCCAGGGTCGTAGCAAGCTGCAACAGGCTGGTCTCGGTCCCGCTGGCGACGTTGAAAACCTGATCGGTGAGCTTTGCCCTCGCTCCCATAATGTTGGCGCGAGCAACATCGCGAACATGGATGAAATCCATGGTCTGCTGACCGTCGCCAAAGATAATCGGGGGCAGGCCCGCTTCCAGCCGCTCCATCCAGCGGATCAGCACCTCGGTATAGCGGCCATGGATGTCCATGCGGTCGCCATAGACATTGAAATAGCGGAAGGCGACGTAGTCGAGCCCGTGCATGTCGTTGAAAGTGCGCAGCAGCCCTTCGTTGAAGGCCTTGGCCGCCCCATAAAGGGTACGGTTGTCGTAAGGATTCTGCCGCTCCGTCGTGGGAAACTCCTCCGCCATGCCGTACACCGATGCGGAGGACGCGGCGATGACCTTCTGGACATTGTGCTTGACGCACAGTTCGAGCAGATCGAACGTCGCGTCGACCATGACTTCCATGGCCAAGCGCGGCTCGGCGGCGCAATGGGTGATGCGGAGTGCGGCCTGATGAAAGACTATGTCGGCCGCCTGCACCAGCGCTGCCATGAGCTTGCCGTCGCGTATGTCTCCGTGGACGAGGCGCACAGGACCGCGCGAGACGGCGCGCTGAAGATTTTCGGGCCGTCCTCTCACCATGTTATCAAGCGCGACGATCTCGAGGCACCCTTCGTCGCACAGCAGGTCAATGATGTGCGAGCCGATAAAGCCGGCCCCCCCCGTAACCAGAATCCGCCTACCCTTCAGATCAGCCAAGACGCTCTCCTGTTGTTGGACCTCGGCAAGCAGACGTGCATGACATGCTGCTTTGACCGGGATGCCTTAGGCAGCCTCGACAAGTACCGCCTTCTGCAGCCGAGACACGACTTCTGCCGCCTGGTCCGGCCGCAGTTCCGGATAGATCGGTAACGAGAGGAATTCGTTCGCCAGCAGTTCGGTGACAGGATAGTCGCCCGCGCGACAGCCAAGATTCGCGTAGGCCTTCTGCAGGTGAACCGGAACGGGATAGTGAATGCCCACACCAATTCCGCCTTCCTGCAGCGCCTTCAGCGCCTCGTCACGCTGGGGAAGCCTTACCGCGTAGACGTGGTAGACATGCCGGCTGTAGGTCGGCGCTCGGGGCCCTTCAAACGGAAGCTTCTCGAGCAGGGAATCATACTGCCCAGCAACTGCTCGCCGCCCCTCGGTCCAGGATTCGAGATGGTCCATTTTGACGGACAGCACGGCGCCCTGAATGCCGTCCATGCGGAAATTGTAGCCAGCGACAACGTGATTGTATTTGGACTCCTGGCCCCAATCACGGAGCAGCGAAATTCGTCGTGCGAAGTCCGGGCGGTTGGTAACCACCGCTCCGCCTTCCCCGTATGCTCCGAGATTCTTGCCGGGATAGAAGCTGAAGCAGCCGAGATCGCCGATGGATCCGGCGCGCCGCCCCTTGTATTCCGCACCATGGGCTTGCGCCGCATCCTCGATGACGACGAGCCCGTGGCGGCGAGCGATCTCCATGATCGGATCCATGTCCGCCATTAGTCCGTGCAAGTGCACAGGCAGTATCGCCTTCGTTCGCGGCGTGATCGCGGCTTCTATCAAAGCCGGGTTCATTGTCCAGGAGACCGGGTCGACGTCGACGAAGACCGGCTTGGCGCCGCTGTACAGGATCGCTGCGGTCGTGGCGACGAACGTCATCGAGACGGTGATCACCTCATCGCCCGGCCCGATCTCGGCCGCGAGCAGCGCAAGATGCAACGCCGACGTTCCGCTATTGACCGCGCGACAGTGATCAACGTTGCAATAAGCCGCAAAGCGATCCTCAAAGGCGGCGACGTCCGGCCCCAGAACAAATTGAGTGCTGTCGATGACCCGCGCAACCGCGGCATCAATCTGTGGCTTGATCTGGCGATACTGAGCCTTCAGATCCAGAAAAGGTATCAAGTGGCTATCCTCTCCGGGCCTCTC
Organism: Bradyrhizobium sp. Crot121; assembly: GCF_059512385.1. Lineage (NCBI taxonomy): Bacteria > Pseudomonadati > Pseudomonadota > Alphaproteobacteria > Hyphomicrobiales > Nitrobacteraceae > Bradyrhizobium > Bradyrhizobium sp. Crot121. Next base: position 167,559 of record NZ_JCAMOR010000007.1, read on the forward strand.
AGACCCATTAAATATATTAAATGACTATTCCAGATAAAATTAAATCATATAAATCACGCAATGAAAATAGCCAGGCTAAGAAATTTGGGCCGAATCTAATCCTTGATTAACGGCCTGCGATTTCTGCCGCGACGTGGCGAGGCTCACGAATCTGCGCGGGTACGCCGGCAACAATCGCCTGCGGTGGAACATCCCTTGTCACCACCGAGCCGGCGCCCACGATGGCCCCAGCGCCGATCGTGACACCGCAAAGAATGGTGGCGTTGGATCCAATGGATGCCCCGCGGCCGATGTGGGTTCGTTCCACCTTCCAGTCCGCAGGTCCCTGCAGCTTGCCGTCCGCAGTGGTTGCCCTCGGGTATTTGTCGTTGGTGAACATCACGCCATGCCCGATGAAAACTTCGTCCTCGATGGTCACGCCTTCACAGATGAAGCTGTGTGAAGATACCTTGCAGCGCGCCCCGATTTTCGCGCCGATCTGGATTTCGACGAAAGTTCCGATCCTTGTGTCGTCCCCGATCGAGCAGCCGTAGAGATTAACGAGGTCCGGATGGAATATTCGGACGTCGCGACCGAGTTGAACGTCCTTCGCGATGGGCATCTGCTATCTCCAAGCTCTCAACAACCTTGCGACAGTCTCATAGACGCCGCAGCCTGAGCCACGGCGCAATCACAACCGCCCCACCTGCCGCTCGATAAAGATGATGCAGCAGAGGATGTCCGGTGAGCATCAGCCCGAGCCCCCAACAGAGGGCGGCGACACCGCACGCAGCGATCAGGCCAACGAAGGATGGTACGATCCTCGCTTCGATGAGCGCTGCGCAGACCATCACACCTGAAGCGGACATAGCCGTCACAACGGCGCTCTTCAGCAAAGCACGAGAAAGGTGTTTTGGCTCGAGGGCAAGCCGTCGACCGATGAAATACAAAGCCACAGCAGCCTGGAACGGCAAGGTCAATAATGCTGAAGCTGCCACGGCCTCGGCCCCAAAGACAGCCGCGCATAGAATGACGAGAAGCGAGGGCGGTAGGGAGATCAAGGACGACGTGAGCGCGTCGCGCACGCTGCCGGTAGCCACCAATGTCGGATAGCTCAAACAGGCGGCGAACAGCGCCAAATTCGCGACGCAGAGAAAGCGAACCAGAGGCACGATTTCCAGCCAGTTCTGGCCGAGCAGGATCAGAATGATCGGATGCGCCATGATCGCGATGAAGAGCAGAAAGGGCCACTGTACAACCGAAAGCAGCTCAATCGCCTCAAGGTAGGCACTCCTCAGACCCGCCGCATCTCTGCTCCTCGAGACAAGGGCGGGCATGATGATGGGGTTCAAGACCTGCACGACGAGCCTGTCGAAAACCTGGGTTATGCCCGTGGCACGGCTGTACAAGCCGACAGAGGTAAAGTCGAGAATCTTCGCCAGAAACAGCTGAGGCGACAGGTTATACAACACGTTTATGATGCTTATGCCGCTCGAATACAGGCCGAAACCGACGACGTCACGAAAATCCGCAACCGATGGCCGAAACACGCCGAAATCGCGATGCTTCCTCAGCAACATGATGGTCAAGACCACGCTGCCCGCTACGCCGCCCCAGACCGGCGCCATAAAACCGAAGCTCAACATTGCAAGTGCGATGGATACCGTGGCTCCCACGACGGCGGATGCAAGGTTGCATGTGGCGAGCTTCCCAAACTCCATGTCGCGGCGAAACAGGCCGATAATCGTTCCAGAGAATGGTGCAAGCAGGAAACTTAACGCCGAAACCGCGATCCCTTTCCGCAAACTTTCCTGCTCGAATAGCTGTGACAGAACGCCTGAAAGTGCGAGCAGCGCCAGCCCGGTGAATGCCGAAATTCCAAACGTGACCGTAAAAGCGGTCTGCACGCTGGCGCGCGACAACTCGCGCTTCTGAATCAGGTAGTTGGCACCTCCGAACTCCTGGAAGGACGCGACAACGACTGCCGTCACAGCATTGACGACCGCATAAATCCCGAACTCCGCGGGCGTCAGCAGACGTGCCAGCACGGCAGTCGTGACCAGGAACACAACAAGATTGCCGTACCGTTCGATCGCGGAAAAGAGGATCGAACGTTGCACGGAGCGTCGCGAACCCGGCGCGGTGCCTGACGGACCAGGCTGATCAAGGCCCTTCATCTATCAGGCCGTCGCTCTGACCGGCGTTACAGAGGTTCGCCTCCCAGGCAGCAGAACGGGACGACCCTGGTCGGCAATCGAGCGTGATGCCGCCTCGAGAATTTCGATCACGCGCAGGCCCGACATGCCGCCGGAGATCGGCGGCGATCCCGTACGCACGCAATCGATAAAGTGCTCGACCTCGGTCTGCAGCGCCTCCTTCGCGGAGATGTGAGGCGCCCACATGTCGCCGGCGCGATAGCCAATCCGGAATTGATGGGCGTCTTCGGACGGCTCGTCGAGGGTGATGCCCTTGTCATAGACCTTGATCTTTTCGGTAGGCTCAAGATCGTCATAGACGATCATCTTCTTGCTCCCGCCTACGAAGGTCTGACGGACCTTGATGGGGGAGAGCCAATTGACGCTGACATGAGCCACGCACTTGCTATCGAAGAACAGCGTGATATGCGCCATGTTCTCCGGCGTGCCGGCCACATGGCAAGATCCCGTCGCCGAGACAGCCACGGGGTCCTCGTTCAAGATATACTGAATGATCGAGATATCATGGACCGCAAGGTCCCATATGACGTTCACATCGCTTTGGAACAGGCCAAGGCTCGAGCGCGTGCTGTCGTAATAATAGATCTCGCCGAGTTCTTCCTTAAGCACCAGTTCGCGGATTTTCTGAACCGCCGGCGTATAGAGGAAGGTGTGGTCGACCATCAGCGTTAGCCTTCGCCGATCGGCCTCGTCGATAAGTCGACGTACAAGATCCGCGCTTGGCGCTAGCGGCTTCTCCACCAGCACGTGCTTGCCCGCCTTCAGAGCTGCAAGCGCCAACTCGTAATGCGTTCGCACCGGTGTGGCGATCGCGATCGCATCGATGCTCGGATCCTTGAGCAAGTCCTCGTAGCGGTCAGTGGTGGCTACGCCCGGGTAGAGGCGCGTGCTCGCCGCAAGCTTCCCCGGGTCGAGATCGGCGATCGCAACGAGGCGAGCGGACGGGTTGCTGACGAAGTTGCGTACGAGATTCGGCCCCCAATAGCCGTATCCAACGACGCCCATACCAACGCGGATATCTTGCATGAAAATGTCCTCAATTTCTTGGATATGAGTTCAGTGACCGTGCTCCCGCAGCCAGCACCGCTGTAAACCTCTCGGCGCGTAGTCCACCAGGCTCGACGTCCGTGACCGCTCGTTCGCGGTCATAGGCATCACCAGCAGGCGACTGGCATTGGATTCCAACTTCATGAAATGACCGATATGCAATTTGTGTCTGCAGCTAGTATTCGCGGATACTTTCGTCCAACCCGCGAAGTAGTGGATAGAGGAAATAGGACATCACGGTGCGCCGCCCGACTTTCATCTCGGCGGTCACCGCCATGCCGGGGATGAATTGAGCGCGCTCCGCCGGCAGCCGAAGGTGCGTATCGGACAAGTCGACCAATACGCGGTAATAGGGAGCGGTCGGACGGTGCGCACCTTCGGCTTTCGGATCCGGCGGGAACGAGTCCTGGCTGATGACGGCGACCTCGCCTTTGGCTGTCCCGTATTTCTGGAACGGAAAGGCATCAAACTTGATGCGGACAGGCTGGCCGACCGAAACCTGACCGACGTCCTTGCCCTCGACATTGACCTCGGCCCGCAGCGGCACATCGCGGGGAACAAGTACGAACATCGGCTCGGCCTCACGCGCGACCGAACCGACAGTTCGGTTGGCAATATCGAGCACGATTGCATCGGCCGGCGCCTTCAGCACAATCAACTGCCGGCGAAGCTCAGCCTTCTTGAGATCCTCCGCCGCGCTATCCCGCTTCGCCAGCGTCTCCACGAGGTCCTGATAAGCCGTCTTGCGAAAATCCTCGGCGTAGACCTTCTGGTCCGCCTCGGCTTTGTCGAGGCGATGCGTATAATCGGCGATATTGCCCCGGACGCGGGCCAGATTGCTTTCTACGTCGAGGCGAGCATCGCGCGACAGCAGCAAGTTCAGCTTCGAGCCGACCTCCTTGTCCATCAGCGTCGCGCGCATGACCTCGATCGACTTCATCGTTTCGAGCCGCTGAAGCAGCACGGTCTCTTCGTTTTGCGCGGTCCTCAGATTGGCGCGCGCGGACGCGATCTGCGCCTGGTAGTTCTCCACCTGCGCATCGTAGGCCGCCTTGCGCTGCAGGAACATCTTGCGCTGCAGGACCTGGTCGGCGTTGGCGGATTCGCCGATGACATACTCCTCACCATTCAACTCAGCCTTGAGACGGTCAATCGCGGCATTGAATACACCGACCTTGCTGCTCAACTGGTCGAGATCCGCCTGCGAGAATGTCGGATCGAGCGTCGCCAGCAGGTCGCCGCGATTGACCCGGTCGCCGGGTTTGACATGTATCTCGCGGATGACGGAGGTCTCGAGCGGCTGGACGACGATATTAGGGCGCGTGGTGACCAGCTTGCCCTGCGCCGTCACGATCATGTCGACCTGCGACCCCGCGGCCCAGCCGATCGCGGTGAGTATCAGAGCCAGGACGCAATAGAGCGTCACGCGGGCGATCCGCGGCGGCGAACGGTGCTCGACTTCGATCGCGTCGGATTGGAATTCCGTCACTATCTGCGGCCGGCGCCTGGTGGGCCGGAATAGCCCGCGCCGCCGCCGTTCGGTCGTCCGCACCGGCGCGTTTGCATCGGTGCCGGATTTCTCAGGCTTGGTCATGCGATCTGCTTCGTCTGCTGGTTCCAGAGATGTCGGTAAATCATGCACTTCGACAGCAACCGGTCGTGATGATCGACGTCGACGATCCGGCCGCGGTCGATCACGAGGATCTGGTTCGCGTCTGCGAGCATCGACAGCCGGTGCGAGACGATGATGACGGTACGCCCCTCTGCGATACGGCGCAGGTTGCGCCGGATGATCATCTCGCTTTCGGAATCGAGCGCGCTTGTTGCCTCGTCCAGGATCAGGATGCGCGGATTGACGATCAGCGCCCTCGCGATCGCGAGGCGCTGCTTCTGTCCGCCCGACAGGTTCGAGGCATCCTCCTCCAGCATGGTGTCGAAGCCGCGCGGCAGCCGTTCGATGAATTCATCGGCTCCTGCGAGCTGCGCCGCGCGGACGACCTCTGCAAAGGTCGCGTCGCGCTTCACGCAGGCGATGTTGTCGCGAACCGTACCCCGAAACAGGAAATTATCCTGCAGGACCAATCCGAGATTTTGGCGCAGATGAGCGAGATCGAGCTCCCTCGAATCGTATCCGTCAACGCGCAGCAGGCCCTGCTGCACCGGATACATCCCGGAAATGAGCCGCGTTAGCGTGGTCTTGCCGGAGCCGCTTCGGCCGACGATCCCGAATATCGATCCCGGGGCGATGGAGAACGAGACATCGTCCAGCGCCGGCGCGCCTTCCGAGCCATAGCGGAACGAGACATTCTCGAACTCGATCTTGCCGGCGAAGTCGGGTCGCAGCCCCTCGCGGTTGCCATCGCGTTCTGGCTTCTGGTTCATCACCTCGCCCAGCATCTTCACCGCCAGCGCGACTTCCTGATATTCATGAACCATGGTCACCAACTGGACCAGCGGTCCCGACACGCGCCCCGCCAGCATATTGAAGGCGACCAGCGCGCCGATGGTCATCTCGCCGCTGAAGACGTCGAGCGCCCCAAACGAGATGATGCCGAGCGTCATCATCTTCTCAAGAAATCCGGTGGTTGACTGGGCGGCAGCAGAAATCTTCTCGACGCCGAACCGCATCGTCACCGACTGTGCGCAGCGATCGTCCCAGACCCTGCTCTGCAGCGGCTCCATTGCCAGCGACTTCACCGTGCGCATGCCGTGTACAGTCTCGACCAACAGAGCCTGCCGCGCGCCTTCCGCCTGGTACAGATTATAGAGACGGCGCCGGAACGGTCCCATCAGCAGCGCGACGACCAGACCGCTCGCGGCGGTGAAGGCCAGCACCATGCATGTCAATTTGATGCTGTAGAACGCCAGCACCGGGATGAAGACGAATAGCGACAGCGCATCGAGCGTGGTCAGGAACAACCGACCGGTCAGGAACTCGCGAATTCGCGCCGCCTGCTGCATGTGCTTTACCAGCACGCCGGCGGAAATGTGCTCAAAGAACGTCACGGGCAGGCCAAGGAGGTGACCAAAGGTCTTGGTTGCTACCCGGATATCGACCTTGTTGGTCGCATAGAGCAAAAGATAGCGCCGCAGAAAGCCGAATATCGCGTCGAACGCCAGCGCGGCAGTCGCACCGGCTGCCAGCACATAGAGCGTGGTGAAGCTCTCGTGCACAAGGACCTTGTCGATGACGAGCTGGAAGAAGATCGGTGTCGCGAGCCCCAGTGCATAGAGCATGATGGCGGCGATCGCGACGTCGACAAACAGGCGCCACTGACGGGCCAGTTCGGGGATGAACCAGCGCAGCCCGAACGCCGGCCGATGGTCCGACGCGAGCCGTTCGCGCTTGATCAGGATGGCGTCGCCGCTCCATCGGGCGCAGAACGTATCCCTGTCGACGATGAGAGGCTCGTCCCGGCGCTCGGCGAGCGGATCGAACACGCTAACCGCTTCCGCACCATCGGCTCCCTGCCCTGCCGCGAGAACGACGATCCAGTTGCCGTTCGAAAGTCGGAGCAGAGCCGGATAAGCCTCTCCCAACCGAAACAGCGCACCCCAGTCAAGCTGCGTGCGCGTTGCGCGCATGCCCGCTTCCTTCGCCATGCGCAACAGTCGCGTTGCCGAGACAGGGACCCCGTCGATGGCGTAGCTGTGCTTGAGTCGCTCTACCGGCAGATCGACGCCATGATAGGCGGCGATCTTTGCGAGACATTCCAATTCTGTCCGCAAGGCCGGGCGCACGGGTTCGTCGGCGTTCACGGGCGACGCTTCCGCGCCCGTGAGGTCGGCTTCAACGGAAATTGCTTGAGGCATTGGGGGACCGTGGGCTGTTGGGCGGTTCGCGATCCGTCGAAGTGGTCGGGGCCTGGCCGGCCTGTCCTTTCGGCGGGTTGCGCCGCACCGCGCCAGCGTCGACCAATCCCTGCAGCGCGTTCTGCATCACCTCGACTGAGTTCGCGAACGACTCAACGGAAAAGATCAGCCTTTGCCGGAACACCTTCTTCGGCGCATTGTTGGCGTCGCGTTCGGTCGGCGAAAGGCTGACCAGATCGACACGGACGATCGACCCGCCAATCGTGATCTCTTCCACCCCGTCAGTATAGAGCTCGTCGTGCATCAAAGCCTCCAGTGCTGCCAACTTCAGCCCCACGTCGACCTGCAGCTAAGGGATCGACGCTGACGTCAGTCACGGACCTGGAGCCGCCGATCGAGAACCGGGCTGTTGTTGCTTCGATATCCGTCCGGCACCCGCGGAAATGGCGGGAAGCCGAAAAGCTGGGCATCGGAGTCTTCAAACAAGCCGCATGGTTCCCGTCTCAGCATCTCCGACACCCGGAATGACCAATCGGATATTCCTGCAAATAAATAAAGAACGCAGCAAATTAAATGTCAATCGATTATGTCGCGATCACGCGACATATATATTATCTCGGACGCCACCCATCGCTGAATCTGGATTCGGGAATCGCTACGCAGTTTCCACTCAACCCACTCACGGACAAGCCCGTTTCCCGGCTGAATGAAGATTTGACTAGGGAGCAGGTATCAATTCGCTTATGGCTGCCACGGACGAACCTCCCGTTCTCTGCGATTTTGCGGACTGCTCGCGGAGATTATTCAAACGTCCCGCACATTAATACCCGCGAACGGCCGCATTCAGCATCCGCGAATTAACCATCCTACATTTAATTTGAACAAACCACATTTTCCGGTATATTTATTAAGTGCAGGGCAGCACGGCGCCCGGCATTCGGCGGGCCATGCCAATTTACGCGGGCGGCGGCACCGCGGGATTCACCAGGTGGCGGAGGCGAACACCGAATGCTCCAGAGCAATATGCGGCAACCCGATAGGCTTCGCGCACCCGCCTACAACGATGTGGCCGAGAGCGGCGGAATCGGCGAACTCATCAATACCGCCCTTGCATTCCTGCGACGTCAGTACGTCGTGATCATTCTTGCAACCGTACTCGGCATGGCCGCGTGCCTGATCTATCTGCGGATCACGCCGCCGACCTATACCGCCCTGGTCCAGGTCATGCTCGAGAATAATGCCAAGGCGCAGTTCATCAGGCAACAATCGATCTTGGCTGAGCCGGCCTTCGATCGCAGCCTGTTCGAAACTCAGGTAGAGGTCCTCAAATCGCGAGGGATGGCAGTCCAGATCATCACTCAGTTCAACCTCGCCGGCGACCCTGATTTCAAACCGTCGCCGCGGTCATTGCCCGCTGTGTTTCAGCGAGTTCGTGCTGTATTTGGATTGTCTCCGCCGCAGGATCTGCAACCGCCTCCGCCGAACGAGCCGCAGGATGGCCTGATCAGCGCGTTTCAGAGCCGCGTCTCAGTAAGCCGGATCAGCTTCAGCGATCTGATCGAGATCGGCTACAGTTCGAGCGACCCAGTACGAGCGGCCGAGATCGCCAACGCGATCGCGAGCGTCTATCTCGCCGACCAGGAGAAAGCGAGGCAGGAGACAAATCGGCGCGCAAGGGAATGGATGCAGCAGAGGCTACAGGAGCTCGGAGAGCAGGCCCTCGCTGCTGAACGCGCGGTCAGTGCCTACAAGTCCAAGAACAACGTCATTTCCTCCGGGGGAAGGCCGATCGACGAGCAGCAGGTCTCGGACCTCAACAGCCGATTGGTCGCCGCGCGCGCGCAAACGTCCGAGGCGCTGGCTAAGCTGAACCGCTACGAGGCGATTCTGGAAGCCAACCCGGCGAACGCGCCATCAATCGGCAATTTGGATGCAGCGGGCGCGGATGCGCTTAACAGCCCCATCATCACCAGCCTTCGCCAGCAATATCTAGAGCTCGAGCGGCGCGTCGCGGAGTGGGCGCCGCGTTTTGGCCGCGATCACGCCGCGGTCGTAAACTTACGAAATCGGATGCGCGAGCTTCGCGGGTCGATCCTCGACGAGGTCAAGCGGTATGCGGAGACGAGTCGGAGCGAATTAGAGGTCGCCAAGCAGCGGCAGCAGGAGATTGAGAAGCGAATGGCCGAGGCTGTGGAGCAGTCGCGCACGACAAACCTGGCCGAGATCACGATACGCGAATTGGAAAGCAAGGCGAAAAGCTTGCGCAGCCTGCACGATACCTTCCTGCAGCGCTATGTGGGCTCTGCGCAGCAAGAAGGTTTTCCTATCGCGGAAGCGCGGGTGATGTATCCGGCGGTGCCGCCGCAGAGCAAGAGCAAACCGAAGGGATCAGTCATCATGATGATGGGTCTGTTCGGCGGACTTGCGCTGGGCTTGGGTCTCGGCCTGTTCAGGGAAATGATGGATCGCGTCTTCCGTACGTCCTCGCAGATCGAAACGACGCTGGGATTACCGTGCCTGTCGCTGGTGCCGGCGTTGCGGGCCGAAAAGCGGTCGTCGACAGCAAAGGCAGCGTCATGGAACTCCGATCATGACATGCGGCAGCGAAAAATTTCCACCGGTTCGACATTTCACAGGACCGTCATCGGCAAGCCATTATCTCGGTACGCCGAGTCGATCCGTGCCATCAAACTCGCCATAGACCTCAACCCCGGCAAAGCCTCCAATCAGGTAATCGGCATCACCTCGGCTTTGCCCAACGAGGGTAAGACGACGATCGCAGCCTCGCTCGCCCAGCTCATCGCCCATAGCGGCAAGAGCGTCATCGTCGTCGATTGCGACCTCCGAAACCCGTCGCTGTCCGCCAGTCTCGCCGCGAACGCCACCACAGGCATCGTAGACGTCATTACCCAGGGAAAGCAGATCGAGGAGACGATCTGGCGCGATCCGAAAACCAATCTGGCATTCCTGCCCGCTATCAGCCGGACACCGGTGCTTCACACCAGCGAGATGCTGGCAGCGGATTCGATGCGCAAGCTGTTCGATCAGCTAAGATCGACGTATGACTACGTCATCGTCGATCTTCCGCCCCTGACCCCCCTGGTCGATGTACGTTCGACGACAAGCTTCATCGACTGCTTCGTCCTGGTGGTGGAATGGGGACAGACGAAGGTCGACGTCGTCAAGCATGCACTGCACACCGCCCCCAATATCCACGAGTGCCTCATCGGAGCGGTTCTCAACAAGACCGACATCAAGGCCATGTCTCGCTACGACACGCACCGCAGCGACTACTATCGCGACGATCATTATATCCGTTATGGGCTGACCGTCTCCAACTGAAGCGGATTCAATACCTGCCAGGCTCGGGCGCGCCCCGCCCCCTCGCCCCCATGTTGCATATCGGCAACAAGCTCCGGTTGCGTTTCAGGTTAATGCGATGATTCGCTGGCCTGAATCGCGTATTAATGTACCTTACCCTTGCTGGGACGACTTGGGGATAATCACCATTATTGCGCTGCAAACATGTGGGAGGATCGTTGCTGGCCTCCTGGCGCTATCTTGTGCCGGGTGTATTATCACGCCTGGATCCGGCCCATTAGCGACGGATGTCCGATCGGCGTCGGAAGGACTTGAGCCTGCCGTCCTCCCCTACGCCCTGGTCAAGCTGACGCCCGAGGTTGTTGAAGTCCTCGGCCGCTATACGCCAAGGCTGTCCTCGGCCTTTGCCGACAAGGCGCCGGCGAAGGCGTTCCGCTTCGGCGTGGGCGACACGGTCAGCATCACGATATTCGAATCCGCAGCCGGCGGCCTGTTTACATCGGACGCCGGCGTCCGCGCCGGCAACTTCGTTACGGTTCCAAACCAGGCGGTGGACGAGAGGGGATATATTGCCGTTCCGTACGCGGGCACAATCCGGGCGCTGGGCCGCACCCCATCGGAGATCCGTGACGAGGTCACGGAAAAGCTCAAGGGCCGGGCCCTCGAGCCGCAGGTCGTCGTGGCTCTGGCCGAGCAGAACACGTCCTTGGTCAGCGTGCTTGGCGACGTGCGCAGCGCCGGCCGCTTTCGTGCGAGTCCGTCCGCCGAGCGCATCATCGACACCATCGCGCGCGCCGGCGGACCTGCGACGCAAGGCTATGACATGTGGGTCTCGCTCGAGCGCAAGGGACACCGGGCTAGCGTCCCGTTCGGCGCATTGATGTACGAGCCTTCCAACAACATCTACGTGTTGCCTAACGACGTCATCTATCTCTACAGCCAACCGCAGACCTTTGTCGCGTTCGGCGCGTCCGGTCTCCAGGGGCAATTCAAGTTCGATGCGTGGCGTATCTCGCTAGCCGAAGCGATAGGCAAGCAGGGCGGCATGAACGATGCTTTGGCTGATCCGTCGTCGGTGTTCCTGTATCGGGGCGAGACGCGAGAAGTGGCCAAGGAAATGGGCGTCGATTGCAGGCCCTTTAAAGGCCCGATCATTCCAATAATTTATTTGATCAATCTGCGCGATCCTTCCGGATTATTCCTCGCTCAGACCTTTGAACTGCGGAACAAAGACGTCATCTACACCTCCAACGCCGCTGCGGTCGAGACCACCAAGTTCCTGAACTTCCTGCGAACGATCATGGCCACGGCAAACGACCCGATCATCTACGCGACCAACGGCTATGCGCTCAAGGCTGCCACCTCGGGCGGATCACCCACGGTCATCACGACACCGACGCCAATTACTTCACCATCGGTCACAGTTACACCAGCGATCACTCGGTGATTCGGCGGTCTTATGCACAGCGACGCTATCGGCACGGCATGATCTCCGGGATGAGATCATGCGTCCATTGATCAGGAGGCTCCGGGCCAGCGATGCGGAGCGAGGAAGCGCCCGCAGGCAACTGATCGCGCGCAGCATCTGCCATTAGATTCTAGATTCTGTACGATTAGAATCGGCGAGCTTGACGCGCCACGCGAGCCTCGATGCGCCGCGCCGTCTCGTAGGGCGTTGCGAGAAGCCTCATCGCTTGTCGTCCGATGCATCCGGATGCAGACGTGCGATAGATACAGGAGCCGCTGCGGCGACGCGCGAACGGGGCGCACCTTGGGGAAGGACCATCCATTTAAATTCATTTAATACCGTAATTAATTCTTGCCCAATTTAATATGTTATTATACATTAAATAGTGGTTAAGACGGGCCACCCCTGATCATTTCAGCAAGCCATGAATTTCATAAGCCGCAACATTGCAGCGGACGTCGACGGCGAGTTTGCCGCTCGTAGCTTCAGTCCACCGCTGAAGTCAGAACGAAAATGGCCGATCCGCTATCGCTCCATTGAGTTGTTCGCGACCTGCAGCGACGTCGCGATCATCCTGATCGCCGGCATTCTTTCCACACTGCTTTACCGGCTGTATTCCGGCTCGACCGCAGCAGATGTCAGCAAGGCCGTAGGCTCCGCAATCGTCGTCTCGGCGCTCTGCGTTTCCCTGCTGAAGATGCGAGGCATGTACAGACCACCTGAGCTGCTCGCGTTTCGCCGTCAAGTCCACGCCGTTTGCCTCTCCTGGATGTTCGTGTTCGTTCTGCTCAGCGCAGCAGTCGGCGTCTTCAACATCGGCGCCGAACTCTCCCGCGGCGCCGGCGTCGCATTTGCCGTCGTCGGCTTAGCGATGCTGATCGGACATCGGGTCGTCATGAGAGCCCTGCTCTCGAAGGGCCTCAACGACCGGAAGTTTTCCGGCGGCAATGTGGTGTTGATCACGGACCAGGCGCGATCGCAGGACACCGGGCTGGCGGAGGCGCTCACGGCATTGGGATTTCGCTTGGCTGGACATTTCAGCCTGCCTCGGCCCGGCGCTAGTTCAAGCTACCGCAGGCGGCTTAGCGGCCTTGTCGTCCGGCATGCACGCGGCTTCGACATCGAGCAGATCATTGTGGAAGCGGATCCGAACCGATGGTGCGAGTTGCGCGAGTTCGTGGCCGAGCTGAGAGTCCTGCCGTTTCCGGTCGTCTTCGTTCCGGTCGGGGCTGCATCGGAGATGTTCGCGCGACCGACCCGGGATCTCGGCAGCACCATAGGCGTCGAGGTGCAGCGCGGGCCTCTCACCCCGATTGAATGCGCTGCCAAGCGAAGCATTGATCTGATCGGCGCTGGAATTTGCCTGATCATGTTGGCGCCGCTGCTGGCGCTCGTTGCCATCATCATCAAGCTTGACTCGCCGGGCCCCGTCCTTTTCAGGCAGCAACGCTGCGGCTTCAACGGCCGGAGCTTTGCGATCTACAAGTTTCGGACCATGCGTGTGCTGGAGAATGGACCCTCGATCACCCAAGCCGGGCCCGCCGACAGCCGCGTGACCCGGCTTGGCAAATGGCTGCGCAGGACCAGCATAGACGAGCTGCCGCAGCTCCTAAATGTCCTGGAAGGGAGCATGTCCCTGATCGGACCGCGACCGCATGCGATGGCGCACGACAGTCAATTCGACGAGGCGGTCCAACACTACGCGTTCCGCCGGCGGGTCAAGCCCGGGCTCACCGGCTGGGCTCAGATCCATGGTTGCCGCGGCCCGACGCCCACAAGGACCCTGATCGAGCAACGGGTCGAATTCGACCTGTGGTACATCGACAACTGGAGTCTACGACTGGATCTCGCAATTCTGCTCCGGACCCCAATGGAAGTATTGCGCGCGCGCAACGCCTTTTGACCGTATTCGGTCCTGATTGCATCAGAACCGACGCTGTTGGCGCGTTTCCTTCACGCCAAACAGGTATCCACGTCGCCCGGAAACGCTCCAAGGATCGGATCGACGCCGCTTTCGGCAATGGGAGCACAAATGAACGGACGCAAAACGGCTAAACCCGGATGGCATGCCTCCTCCAGGCTGTCGTTCGGCGACCAGGTAGGAGGATTTGCGATCCCGGACTTCGTCGAGGATCAGGCGCGCTGCCGGCCCTTCGAACCGCTCTCGCTGATCCGAAACTCTTCGATTTTCTTTCCTGATTTCATCGCGGCGACAAGCCACCGAGGCAGCTTGCCACGGCCCGACCAAGTCTCGGAGGTCTTCGGATTACGGTATTTCGGCAGCACTCTCGGATACTTCCGCCGCGGCTTCCCGCCCTGGAGCGTTCGCGCATCATCCGACTCGCGCGCGCCACCCACACCCCGGCTAAGAACCGCCAGCCGCTTCTCAAGTTCGCGCTTTTCCGCTTCGATCCGGGCCGACAATATCCCGCTGATCTCTTCATGAAGTGACCAGAGATCATCTAAAGACATGGACTTGAGTTCGATTTCTTTCGCCGACATGGTCGTCCCGCGGTTCCGCCTTAATAATCGGCTGTCATATTGCCTCGTTCATTATTAATCAAGGGGAATACCAAAAAGTTCCAATGCAAGTTCTGGATAAACCAGCCATGCATACATTTATGTACCCACAGCCTATTCCAGAAGCTGCAACAGCCGAAGGTAACCCGCAATAAGATATGTTACCGAGTTTGAGGGGCTACACGGCGCAGGACTCGCGCAGACCCCTGGCGCGGAACGCCGGCGCCTGACGTAATCGCCTCCCATGCCTCTTCCGCAGGCTCGGGATAACCCGCTTGCTTCTCCGGCGCATGAGCGGCCGCAACCGGCAGCGAATTACCTCGATATCCCTCAGGGCGAGACGTCGAAGCTCGATCTGGGCCTGCAAGGCGCGAATATCCCGCAGGGCAGCGGAAGGGACGACAAAGCGACTGACGGTCTCATGAAGATGGCAGAGGGGAAGCTCAATACGGTCCATTTCTCAAACCCTTACAATACCAACTTAAACCACATTTCCGCGCACAATTATTTATCTATTTAAACTCCGCAGATCGCCTGAAATTCCGCTATAGCTTGCCAATAAAAAACGAATTATCAAGCATTAAATAAATCATTGGATATAATATTTATGTCACATATAATGTCTTCCATTCACGTCGGCGCTCAGCGCTTTTTATCGCCTGAGCAGAGAGTGTGTTTTGTAGAGAAATTGCCCCCGCTCAGGCTCAAATTGGTCGCGAGAGCACGATGCGCAAATCCGATTTAGAGACGATGACTTTCGACGAGCTTTGGCTTCTCCACGAAGAGATTACGAAGATTTTGTCGGAGAGAATCACGGCCGAGAAGCTCGAACTGGAGAAACGCTTGGCTCAACTCAATCCGCCCGAGCCGATGCAGGATAGTGCAGGTTCCGAGCCGGGCGCCGAACGGCCGCGCCGCAGATATCCACGGGTGCCGCCGAAATACTGCAACCCGATGGAGCCAACCGAAACCTGGTCCGGTCGCGGCAAACAACCCCGATGGCTCGTCGCCGCGCTGCAGTCCGGGCGCAAGCTGGAGGAGTTCAGGATCGAGGACAGCGACAAGGCGACGGACGACAACGCTCACCGCTCCTGAGCGCGTCGTTCGCCGAGATATCTTAGCTGTGCAACTGAACAGGCGCCGCGCCGCGCGTGTACTCGAGGTGCCTGGCGAGACTGGTACGGATGCCCGAAATCTCCCCCAGAAGAACGTCGCAGAGTTGAATTCGGGAGGCAATGACGGTTGGGTTGGCTCCCTCGCCATTTAAAAGATGAAGCTGAATTTGCGCTTGCTTGATCGCGTTAAGGGAATCCCAAAGGACGCAATCACTCGACTTGTAAATATTTCTCATTATTGACCCCCTCACCCAAACAAATGACCGGTGGTCGGCAATAGTCACTTTCGTTAGTCGGCGATCATCGATGATGGTTCATCTCGCCTGCGACAATTTTACACATGAAAATTCATCGTATGTCTGGCAGCTCGCCGGTCAAAAATTCGACGGCCGGACGAAAGACTGACTCGCGTTCATTTAAATAGTTTAATCGAGCCACAAAACGAAGCAACTTAAATCGGGTGCGACGCGAAGCGCCCTTACCTCTTTTCTCAAATCGAACTAAACACTTCCCGCATATGCGAGCGAAATCTCTGTGTGGCTGGCTTGCAATGGTGGACTCTCGCTCCCGGATAAAAGGATGGCCCGATGCTGCAGTGCGCTCCTGCCAGTCTATCCGGCGGCGCGACCATTCCGAGAACAGTGGACTGTTCGTCGCCGGCTGCATGCACACCGCATGAAAGCGCTGAATTCGCCGCCCGAGTGTTGCGATGGGGGAACGCTCAGCCAACTCTACGCGGGAGAGCCGAACGCCCTATGATGGTCGGCGGGAAAGCCCTACAAGCGGCAGCGATGAGGGAACGCGCCTCCGGCCGCTATCGCAGGTCACCGCCTTCAAGCGCGTCAGGGCTACGTGTCGCAGGAAAGAACGCCTCGTCCAGGTCGAACTTGAGCGAATCACGCTTGCTGGCAAGGCGTCGAAGGTTACCCAACGTGCCCCGGGGCGCATCGCAGTGACCGCATCGGATCGGGGTCGAGGACGGAGCCCCCTCCGCAAGGTCGATCCGAATGCTCAGTGAGTTGCAATTGTCGCAAACTAGCTTGAACTCGGCATGACGGTCCATCAGTGGCTCCCGGTCCTAAATCTCTTCTGAAATCGGATCAGCAAAATTCAATAAGCAGAACTTGGCTGGGAAGCCGCGCGTGCGCGTAGCGCATCCCCGAAGGCTCAAAGCCCAAGTCCGGATCATTATATTATTTATTTTTTGACGTCCAATTTATTATTATGCATTTAATTTGGATCGAACCCCTACCCACGCATTCTTGATGATGCGAGACCTTCTTGAATTGAATTCAGACTGAAAAATAGGAGCGGATAACGCATTTGTGTACTTTGCGCACGCGTTCAGGTTGATAGTACCTCATTATGCCCGTTGGTTTAATTCTGATTTTTAGCAGCAAAATTTATTGCTCGACTAAGAGGTAAAATAATATTAAATACCTCATTTAATTTGTAGCCGACCCATCGCGTTGGGGCTAGCGGGAAGGTGCCATGGTCGCGGCATCCATTGCAAGGATGAGCTTGCCGTCACGGTCGGCTGCTGCGTCGAGAAGCATGAGCTCTCGAACCGCCACGCGCCGTGTTGCGGTCCCACGATCCCCATCGGCACGGCCGCCCAGTACCGCGATGGCGCTCGCCCCCCTGACATTGCAGCCGCCGCTCCGAGACCTTTCCGGTCCCGACGGCTGCCCCCTCGATCGGTTTTTTCAGGCTTATCCCCCCTCTCTCGCGAGGACCCAATTATGACGAAGGATTTTCAGGAAGCTTCTGGTTGGAGCCGTGCGGCTCTCGGATTGCAGAATTGGCAACGCGTTCTCCCGCGCGGGAAGAAGGCGGAAACCGAAGCCTCCATTGCAGGAGACGAAAACTCGTTCTTGTCCTTGGCAGCACTGCGGTCACGGGAAACATCGGGGAACACCAATGCGCTCATAGCGCCGCTGTCCTTTGAAGCGGCGAAAGCCGGACTGGCGTCGGCGGCAGCAAGCCCCACCCCTGTCTCCGCGACGACTGAAGCCGCAACGTCAAATCCCGTCGTGATCCTCGGCGGCACCCCTTCGCCCGCCGTTGCTGCAGCTATCACCGGATCCATGCTCGCCACGACCTCCGCGGTGGCCACCCCGGCCAGTGCACCGCTTTGCTGCGGTTCGTGCGGCTACATCAATTGCCCAACCCAGGCGATGAGCCAGGGCAACACCAATGGGGCGCAGACACAGTTGAACGGCCAGTCGGTGCATAGCGGTGGGTCCGGAGCTGATTTCGTGCCGACCAACAAGGCCGGGCTTATCGGCAGTTCCACAAGCGCGGCCATGTCAACACAGGATGTGGCACCGGTAGCGAACTGGAACACGCAATTGCCTGGCGGCGGAGAGACCGGCACGGGCACCACAGCTGTCCAAATCGGGATTCTGGCCGGGTCGGTCACAACCGCCAAGCCACAAGCTGCGCCGGCGGCATCACCCGGCCTCCGAGCAGCCGCAGTGCCGGCGACCACTGCGGCTACTACGAGCACCGCTGCCGCGACAACAACCGCAACGGCTGCGGCGACATCAACCAACCCGATCGTCCTCGAAAACCAGAAACAGGGAAATCCCGAGAGCGAGTGGGGCATCGACGGTGCGGGCGACTCGAACATCGAGGGCTTCGCCACGGACATCAGCGTCAATCACGGTTCGACGGTCAGCTTCAAGATCAATACCAATTCGACGCACTACAGGATCGATATCTACCGCCTCGGATATTACGGAGGCATGGGCGCCCGAAAGGTCGGGACGATAGATCATACCGGCTTGCAGAATCAGCCGGCGCCGTTGCGGGACAACACGACGGGACTGGTCGATGCGGGCAACTGGTCCGTTTCGGCGAGTTGGGACGTCCCGGCGGACGCCGTGTCAGGCGTCTACATTGCAAAGCTCACGCGGCTGGATGGAACGTCTGGCGAGAACCAAATCCCCTTCATCGTGCGGGACGACAGCAGCCACAGCGACGTCGTATTCCAAACCTCTGACGAGACCTGGCAGGCCTACAATGGATGGGGCGGAGCCAATTTCTACGGCGGCAACGGGCCCGCGACGGGCCAAGGCGCCGGCCGTGCCTATGCGGTAAGCTATAATCGTCCCATCGACACACGGGGCGGCGTGGGGTTGTATGCCGGGCCCCAGGACTATCTGTTCGGCGCCGAATATGCGGGGATCTACTGGCTGGAGCAGAACGGATACGACGTCTCCTACATGGCGGGAGTTGACGTCGACCGTTACGGCAGCCTGCTGCTCAATCATAAAGCCTATGTCGATGCCGGCCACGACGAGTACTGGTCAGGTCAGCAGCGTACCAATGTCGAGGCCGCGCGCGATGCCGGCGTCAACCTGGAGTTCTGGAGCGGCAACGAAGTTTATTGGCGCACCCGCTGGGGCAATAGCATCAGCAGCGACGCGACCGCTTATCGCACGCTGATTTCCTACAAGGAGACATGGGCGAACGGCCTGATCGATCCCACCAACCAATGGACCGGCACTTTCCGCGACCCGCGTTTCAGCCCGCCGGCGATCGGCGGCGGCAATCCGGAGAACTCGCTCACCGGACAGCTCTTCGACGTCGATGACGTCGGCACCAAGCTCGAGTCGATCGATATCCCGTACGACGACGCCAATTTGCGCTTCTGGCGCAACACCAGTATTGCAAATCTGCAACCTGGTCAGACCGCGTCGCTGGTCCAGAATTATCTCGGCTACGAGTGGGACGACGCGGTCGACAATGGGTTTGATCCGGCGGGCCTGGTGCGGCTCTCCTCGACGACCGTTCCGGTGAGCACCTATCTGCTCGATTACGGCAACACGACCGGCCCTGGCATCTCGACGCACAGCCTCACGCTCTATCGCGCTGCGAGCGGCGCGTTGGTCTTCGGTGCCGGGACCGTCTTTTGGCCCTGGGCCTTGAGCGACAATCACGACCTGCAGGCGACGCCGACCGACCCGCGTGCGCAACAGGCAATGGTCAACACGTTCGCCGACATGGGCATTCAGCCGGGGACGCTTCAATCGGGCCTCGTCGCTGCCACCGCCTCGACGGACCACACCCCGCCGACCTCCACGATCAACCCGCTCGGATCCATTACTGCAGGAGCCACCGTCACGATTTCCGGCACGGCCGCCGATCTCGGGGGCGGCGTGATCGCCGGCGTCGAAGTCTCGACCGACAACGGCGCGACCTGGCATCCGGCCACCGGCGACGAGAACTGGACCTATTCCTGGTCGCCGCAGGTCGGCGGCACCTACACCATCCTCTCGCGCGCGGTCGACGACAGCATCAATCTTGAAACGCCTTCGGCCGGTCGCACCGTTACCGTTGCGGCGCCGAATTTCGTCTCGCTGTTCTCACCGACAGCAACCCCTGCGGTCGTGAACACCACAGACGCGAGCGCGGTCGAACTCGGGGTGAGGTTTCAGGCTTCGGTCGCAGGCACCGTAACCGGCGTGCGGTTCTACAAGAGCAGCCAGGACACAGGCACCCACACCGGCGAACTCTGGTCAAGCACCGGTGTCAAGCTTGCAACCGTCACCTTCACAAACGAAACCGCGAGCGGCTGGCAGAGCGCGACCTTCTCCAGTCCGATCACGTTGACGCCTGGACAAATCTATACCGTCTCCTATCACACCAACACCGGCCACTATTCCAACACGAATAACTTCTTCACCTCGGACGTGGTCAATGGACCGCTGACCGCGCCCGCCAGCGGCAATGGCGTCTTTGCCTACGGCAGCACCAGCCTGTTCCCGACGAGCACGTTCCAGGCCACGAATTTCTGGGTTGACGTCATGTTCAACCCCTCCTCGGGTAACACCAACCTGCCGCCGGTGGCGGCAAACGACGTCGGGCCGAACGTGACGCAAAACACGGCGATTACGCTTACCGCTGCGTCCCTGATCAGCAATGACAGCGATCCCAATGGCGATCCCCTGACCATCACCGCGGTGAGCGGGGCCAGCCACGGGACCGTGACGCTCAACGTGCAGAGCAATCCGCAAAACAACACCATCACCTTCACGCCGGACGCCGGCTATACCGGCAACGCGAGCTTCACCTACACGGTGTCGGACGGGCGCGGCGGCACGGCTACCGCCAATGTCAGCCTCACCGTGCTGGCACCAGGGCAAACGCCGGTGAGCCTGTTCAGCGCATCGAGCACACCCGGCGGCAGTTTCCATGACGGCGCCGCGCTTGAAGTCGGCATGATGTTTACCACCTCCGTGGCTGGTCAGATCACCGCGCTCAAATTCTACCGCAGTGCCACCGATACCGGTCCTGACGTTCTCGACCTCTGGAGCGCGACCGGCGTCAATCTGGCAACAGTCACCTTCACCAATACCACGGCCAGCGGATGGCAAACGGTCGCACTGCCGACACCCGTCAACCTCACCGCCAATACGACGTACGTCACTTCCTATCACACCACCGGCGCCTATGTTGCGACCAACAACTTCTTCACAAGCGCCGTCACCAATGGGCCGCTGACGGCGATTGCCAGCGGCAACGGCGTCTATTCCTATGGCGGCACCAACACCACCGGCATTTTCCCCACCAGCACCTGGAACGCCTCCAATTACTGGGCCGACGTCGTATTCATCGCGTCCGGATCTGGCGGCGGGCCAAACACCGCGCCGACGGCTGTTGCCGACGTAGCCGACGCAACCGAGAAAGGCGGCATCGCCAACGGTTCGGGCGGCTCGCCCGCCACCGGCAACGTCCTCACCAACGATACCGACCCCGATGCCGGCGACACCAAGACCGTCACCGCGGTCAGCTTTGGTGCGACGGCAGGCACGCTTGGCACCGCGCTCGCCGGCGCGCACGGCAGCCTCGTGCTCAATGCCAACGGTACGTTCACCTATACCATCAACGAGAATGATTCCGCCGTGCAGGCCTTGCGGCTGTCAACGAACACGGTGACGGATGCCTTCAACTACACCATGCGTGACACCGCCGGCCTCACCTCGACCACCACGCTCACCATCACCATTCACGGCGCTGATGACGCACCGGTGCTCGCGACCCAGACCGCCAACCAGAACGCAACCGTCGGCTCGTCGTTCTCGCTGGTGCTGCCTGCCAACACCTTCACCGACGTCGATACCGGTGATACCCTGACCTATGCGGCAACGTCCGCCGACGGCACCGCCCTGCCGACCTGGCTCAGCTTCAACGCGTCCACACGCACCTTCAGCGGCACGCCGACATCAGCCAATGTCGGCACCGCCAGCATCAAGGTGACAGCCACCGACCTTGCGGGCGCTGCCACCAGCGAGATCTTCAATATCGCCGTGTCGGGCGGCCCAGCGGACACTGCGCCGACGGCTGTCGCCGACGTCGCCGACGCGACCGAGAAAGGCGGCATCGCCAACGGTTCGGGCGGCTCGCCCGCCACCGGCAACGTCCTCACCAATGATACCGACCCCGATGCCGGCGACACCAAGACCGTCACCGCGGTCAGCTTTGGTGCGACGGCAGGCACGCTTGGCACCGCGCTCGCCGGCGCGCACGGCAGCCTCGTGCTCAATGCCAACGGTACGTTCACCTATACCATCAACGAGAATGATTCCGCCGTGCAGGCCTTGCGGCTGTCAACGAACACGGTGACGGATGCCTTCAACTACACCATGCGTGACACCGCCGGCCTCACCTCGACCACCACGCTCACCATCACCATTCACGGCGCTGATGACGCACCGGTGCTCGCGACCCAGACCGCCAACCAGAACGCAACCGTCGGCTCGTCGTTCTCGCTGGTGCTGCCTGCCAACACCTTCACCGACGTCGATACCGGTGATACCCTGACCTATGCGGCAACGTCCGCCGACGGCACCGCCCTGCCGACCTGGCTCAGCTTCAACGCGTCCACACGCACCTTCAGCGGCACGCCGACATCAGCCAATGTCGGCACCGCCAGCATCAAGGTGACAGCCACCGACCTTGCGGGCGCTGCCACCAGCGAGACCTTCAATATCGCGGTGTCCACCACGCCCCCGCCTGCGCCGGTCAGCCTGTTCAGCGCATCCAGCACGCCGGCCGGCAGTTTCAATGACGGCCAGCAGGTTGAACTTGGCGTGAAGTTCACCTCTTCGGTCGCCGGCCAGATCACCGCGCTCAAATTCTACCGGAGCGCCAGCGACACCGGCCCTGATGTCGTCGACCTCTGGAGCGCCACCGGCACCAGGCTCGCCACCGCCACTTTCACCAACACGACGGCGAGCGGCTGGCAGACGGTTCAGCTTCCGACGCCCGTCTCGATCAACGCCAACACCACTTACATCGCATCCTATCACACCACCGGCGCCTATGTGGCGAGCGGCGGCGGCTTCAGTTCTCCCGTCACCAGCGGGCCGCTGACGGCGCCCTCGAGTGCGAGCGCGGGCGGCAACGGCGTCTATGGCTATGGCGGCAACAGCACGACCGGGCTGTTCCCGACCAATACGTTCAACTCTGCCAATTACTGGGCCGATGTTGTGTTCCAGCCCCAACTGGTCGGTTAGGGTTGCATGGGAAGGAACGGGAAAGATCTGCTGCCTGTGACCGTGCTGAGCGGATTTCTCGGCGCAGGCAAGACAACGCTGCTCGATCATCTCTTGATGAACCGCGACGGTCTGCGGGTCGCGGTCATCGTCAACGACATGAGTCAACTGAATATCGACGCAAGTCTGATCCGCAATGGCGGCGCCGACCTGTCGCACACGACGGAGAGCCTCGTGGAGCTCAGCAATGGCTGCATCTGCTGCACGCTCCGCGACGACCTGCTGCAGGAGGTCAGGCGACTGGCCGAACAACGGCGCTTCGATTATCTGCTGATCGAAGGAACCGGAATCGCCGAGCCGCTTCCGATCGCGGCAACGTTCTGTTTTCGCGATGAGAGCGGCGTCTCGCTTTCCGATGTCGCCCGGCTCGACACGATGGTTACGGTCGTGGATGCGACGAGCATGCTCGCCGACTATGGCAGCCGCCAACTGCTGCGCGAGCGCGGCGAGATGCGCGACAGAAACGACCAGCGCACGCTTATCGACCTCCTGGTTGAGCAGATCGAGTTTTCCGATGTCGTGGTGATCAACAAGATCTCGGAAGTGGCGGAGACGACACGCGCCTCGCTCCGGAAGATCATCGCTGCACTTAATCCGGATGCGCGCCAGATCGAAGCCGATTTCGGCAAGATTCCTCCCAAGGCACTGCTCGGCACCGGTCTCTTCAATGAAGCGAAAGCTGCGACGCATCCGCTCTGGCACAAGGAGCTCTACAACGCTGACTCGCACGTGCCGGAGACCGAGGAGTATGGAATATCAAGCTTCGTGTACCGAGCTAGGCGCCCGTTCGATCCCGTCGGCTTCCGATCTTTTCTCGACCAACCCTGGCCGGGCGTTATTCGCGCCAAAGGCCATTTCTGGCTTGCCACCCGTCCGGATTGGGTAGGTGTTCTATCCGTCGCCGGGATCCAGCGTCGGTGCGAGCCGATGGGTTTCTGGTGGGCAACCGTTCCGAAGCCGGCATGGCCCAGCCATCAGCAATTTCAGGAGCAGATCAATAGCCATTGGGATGACGACTGGGGCGATCGCCGCCAGGAACTCGTCTTCATCGGCTCAGGCATGGACGAGGCACAGATCCGCGCCTCGCTCGATTCCTGCCTCACCCCTTGCGAAAATGGGTTCGATCCGGACGACTGGCGCAGCCTCGACGACCCCTTTCCACCCTGGAATGCTCCTCAACATGAGACGCACGCGGGTCCTTGACGGGAGGCGTACAGCCGATCCGCAGGCATCGCTGTCGCGGCGAAGGACGCGAAACAAGTCAATCATGAAATTGTGCGCCACCCACTCGACTTTCCATTTGCGAGCACACAAGTTCTGATTGGGAACGGACGGTTCTCGCAAAGTCAAGAGCATAGGGTGTTGTTGTGATGCGCCGCATCGTTGTTACGGGAATGGGATTGGTGTCGCCGCTCGGTTGCGGCGTCGAGCTCGCATGGTCGCGGCTGTCAGCCGGGCGATCGGGGCTTCGCGCCTTGCCGGCATGGGCGGCCGCGCTGCCGGCGCGCGTCGCCGGGATCGTGCCGACCAAGGCCGATGATCCCGAAGGCGGCTTCGATCCCGATCTCGGGGCGCCACCCAAGGACCAGCGCAAGATGGACCGTTTCATTCTGTTCGCGCTGGTCGCGGCGGCCGAGGCGATTGCGCAGGCCGCGTGGACGCCCGCGGATGCCCATGCGATGGAGCGGACGGCGACCGTCATCGCATCGGGCATCGGCGGATTTCCGGCGATCGTCGAAGCCGTGCGCACCACCGATCAGCGCGGCGTTCGCCGCTTGTCGCCGTTCACCGTGCCGTCGTTCCTCGCCAATCTTGCGGCGGGCCACGTCTCGATCCGCCATGGCTTCAAGGGCCCGATCGGAGCGCCCGTCACCGCCTGCGCCGCGAGCGTGCAGGCGATCGGCGATGCCGCGCGCCTGATCCGCTCGGGAGAGGCCGATGTCGCCCTGTGCGGCGGCTCGGAAGCCTGCATCGACCTCGTGAGCCTTGGCGGCTTTGCCGCCGCGCGGGCGCTGTCGACCGATTTCAACGAGACGCCCGAGCGCGCATCCCGTCCGTTCGACCGCGACCGCGACGGCTTCGTGATGGGCGAAGGCGCCGGCATGCTCGTCATCGAGGAACTCGATCATGCGCTGCAGCGCGGCGCCAGGCCCATTGCCGAAATCATCGGCTATGGCACGACCGCGGATGCCCATCACATCACCGCAGGCCCCGAGGACGGCAACGGCGCTCGCCGCGCGATGGAACTCGCGCTGCGTCAGGCGCGGCTTGAGCCCGGCCAGGTGCAGCATCTCAACGCGCACTCGACCTCTACTCCGGCCGGCGATCACTCCGAGATCGAAGCCATCAAGTCGGTATTCGGTCGCGAGGGCAAGATCGCGGTGAGCGCAACCAAATCCGCGACGGGGCATCTGCTCGGCGCGGCCGGCGGCTTAGAGGCGATCTTCACCGTTCTCGCATTGCGCGATCAGGTAGCGCCGCCAACCCTCAATCTGGAAAACCCTGATGATGCTGCAGCGGGCATTGACCTCGTCGCCAGAGAAGCCAGGCCGATGGCCATGGACCACGCGATCTCGAACGGGTTCGGCTTCGGCGGCGTCAACGCCAGCATCATCCTGCGACGCTGGACGTGATCATGTTGCGGAGCGAGGCACCCGCCATTGCTCCGCTCACCCGTCCTAGATCTTGTTTGAGCATGATCTCCGCGCAAACGCTTCGCGTTTGTCGCGAGGGAAACCGGTTTTCCACTTCTCCGGATCATGCTTAGACCGCCGGCGGATTGCGATCGATGAAGGTCGAGCGTTGGTGCCAATAGGGATAAGGCAGCGTCACCTGGCTGGCTTCGTCGAGCTTGGCGACCTGCTCCTTGGTCAACGACCATCCGATCGCGCCGAGATTCTCGCGCAGTTGCGTTTCGTTGCGCGCACCGATGATCAGCGTGGCGACGGTCGGTCGCTGCAACAGCCAGTTCAGCGCGATCTGCGATACGCTCTTGCCGGTTTCCTTGGCGATCTCGTCGATCGCATCCACGACGCGATAGAGGTGCTCATCCGGCACCGGCGGTCCGAAGGAAGACGTCTGCGGCAACCGGCTGACATCAGGACGCGGCTGGTTGCGCCGGATCTTGCCGGTGAGCCGGCCCCAACCGAGCGGCGACCACACCACCGCGCCGAGGCCCTGGTCGAGGCAGAGCGGCATCAACTCCCACTCATAGTCACGCCCGATCAGCGAATAATAGGTCTGGTTGGCGACGTAGCGCGGGAAGCCGTATTTGTCGGCGACCGCAAGCGCCTTCATGAGGTGCCAGCCGGAGAAGTTCGAGACCCCGACATAGCGGATCTTGCCGGCACGCACGAGCACATCGAGCGTTGCGAGCACTTCTTCGGGCGGCGTGAACGCATCGAAGCCGTGCAACTGGAACAGGTCGATATAATCAGTGCCCAGCCGGCTCAGCGAGCTATCGACCGCCGCAAGCAGATGCTGACGGGAGGAACCGATATCGTTCGGTCCTTCGCCGAAGCGGAAGCTGGCCTTGGTCGAGATCAGCAGCTTGTCGCGCCGACCCTTGATCGCCTGGCCGAGCACGCGTTCGGATTCGCCCATCGAATAGACATCTGCGGTGTCGAACATCGACACGCCGGCATCGAGGCAGATGTCGACCAGCCGCCGCGCTTCGGTCGCGTCGGTATTCCCCCACGCTGCCAGCCGACCGACGCCGCCGAAGGTGCCGGTCCCGAAGCTGAGCGCGGGCACGCTGAACCCTGACTTTCCCAGGCGTCGGTATTCCATCTGTGTTCTCCGCATCGTGCATGCCCATCCAAGGGCGCCGCAGGATCGTATTCAAATCCGGAACCGCTGCAAGCGCACATCCGGAATGACGTGGCGGAGTGAAAGTGACTTGACACTCTATTGCACCGCGATCCGCACCATAATATTATGATCGAAATATAACTGGAGGGCACGGCCATGCCGGAGGATCGAACCGAGGTTGAAACCGGCACCGCCGAATTGCTGTGCCATATCGACGGGCGCGTCGCCATCCTGACGCTGAACCGCCCCGAGGCGCGCAACGCGCTGTCGGACAATCTCACCCCGGCCTTGCGCCGCATGATCAAGAGCCTGGGCGACGATCCGAAGATTGGCGCCCTCCTGATCACGGGCGCGGGCACTGCTTTTTGCGCCGGCGGCGACGTCAAGGGCATGGGCAGCGGCATCGCCCGGCCAGAACGGACGCTGGAGGAGCGTGTCGCCATTCTCCAGGAAAGGCAGCGCACGCTCACCGGCGTGCTGGTGGCGGTCCGCAAACCAACCGTCGCTGCCCTTCCCGGCCCGGCTGCGGGTGCAGGCCTTGCGATCGCACTCGCCTGCGACATCCGGATCGCGGCCGAGTCCGCCATCATGGCGACCGGCTATGCCCGCATCGGCCTGTCCGGCGACTACGGTGTTGCCTGGCTGCTGACGCGGCTGGCGGGAACGGCCCGCGCGCGCGAATTGATGTTCCTCTCGGAGCGTCTCGACGCCAGGCGCTGCGAAGCGTTCGGACTGGTCAACCGCGTCGTGCCTGACGATCAGCTCCGATCGGCCGCACTGGAGCTGGCAAGGCAGCTCGCCGATGGCCCGCCGATCGCGCTTGGTTACATCAAGGACAATCTCGACCACGCCCTCACGTCGGACCTTCTGACCTCGATGGATTTGGAAGCCGAGCATATGGTCCGCGCGGCACGCACGACCGACCACAACGAAGCCGTACGCGCATTCGTTGAGAAGCGCAGGCCGGTGTTTCACGGGCAGTAAATATCGTCTCGGGCGCGCGTGAGAAAGAACCGCCCTGGTCATTCCGGGGCGCGCGTAGCGCGAGCCCGGAATCCATCGGACTGCAAGCGCTGTCGCTGAAATGGATTCCGGGTTCGCCACTTTCGTGGCGGCCCGGAATGACGAAGGTGTTTGTGGCGACAAGCGTTCCACTTGCGGGAAAAAGCCGAGAGATCACTCCGAATTCGCGTCCAGGATCGCGCCGAACGGCTCCCAATTGGTGCCGCTCCAGCGCTGCATCTGCAGTTGCGTCCAGACCATATTGTTGCTGTCTGACGTATTGGCCTTGATGCCAGGAGATGCCGTCGGGACTACGAAGTCTTTCAGCGATTTCGCCTGCTTGATGATGTTCTTGCGCGACAGGTCATCGCCGCACTGCTTCAGGATCTGCTCCAGGATCATGCCCTGCATATAGCCGGTGAGATAGCTGGTGTTCTGGATGTCGGCGCCGGGCAGGTACTTCTCGAAGAACGCGCGATAGGCCTTCACGCCCTCGTCATCGTCCCATCGCCCATCGGTCGGGTCCTTGTTGATGGTGCCGACAATGACGCCCTTCGAATTCTCAAGTCCGGCCGGCTTCAACGTACCTCCGATCGAGCCCGACGGGAAATTGAGGATCACGGTCGCCTTCCAGCCGATCTCGGACGCCTTGCGGATCGCTTGCGCTGCGAATTTCGGCGTGCCCGCGATGAAGAAGCCTTCCGCACCGGAGCTCTTGAGATTGACCACCTGGGAATCGATGGTCGGTTCCGTCACTTCATAGGCTGCGGTGACGACGCGCTTGTCGAAATCGCCCTTCAGGATCGACTTGAACGCGGCGACATAGTCTTTGCCGAGGTCGTCGTTCTGGAACAGGATCGCGTATTTCTTGCCCGGCAGCGTCTGCTCGAGGAACTTCGCGTAGATGCGGCCCTCGGTCTGGTAGCTGACGAGCCCCGTCGTCGTCAGCGGAAACTCGGCGACATCGGTGAACTTGCTCGAGCCGCTGACGATCGCAATCGAAGGAACACCCTTCGCCTTCAAATATTTCGCCGTCGCTGAATTGCCGGGGGTGCCGAGCTGGCTGAAGATGAACGCGACTTCGTCGCTCTCGACGAGCTTGCGGGCATGCTCGACCGCCTTCGGCGGACTGTAGGCATCGTCCATCGCGATATAGTTGATCTTGCGCCCGTTGATGCCGCCGCGATCGTTGATCATCTGGACATAGCCGAGTACGCCGCGCCCGACGAGACCGATCGACGACGCCGGACCGCTGAACGGAAAGATCCCGCCGATCTTGATCTCGCTTGCGCTGACGCCCGGCTCATCGGCCGCATTCGCCGGCATTGCGAGCAGCGATGCCGCAACGCACGCCGCCACCATACTCAATTTCACCTTCATGGTTACCCTCCCTCCAAAGCCCGTCACGCGCAGGCCAATCATTTAAGAAAAATGCAGGCAGCCGCCCGCAGCCTGGTTCGCCTGCTCGGGCGAACCAGCCAACATCTCGGAACCTCAAAGAGCTCTCAGGCGACCGCGCGCGCCGGCACCTTCGCCACAACACCGTCAAGGAAGCCGGTGAGCCGTTGCCGGATGATCTGCTCGGCTTCGGTCATGACGCGGTCGATCAGTTCCTGCACGGTCGGAATGTCATTGATCAATCCGACCACCATGCCGCAGCTCCAGGCGCCGGCATCCATTTCGCCGTCGACCATCACCTTGGGATAGACGCCCGCGACCTGATCGAGAATGTCCTCGATCTTCAGCCCCCTGCCCTTCTCGCGTTCGATCTCGACCAGGCGGTCGACGCCCTTGTTCTTCAACACGCGCTCGGTGTTGCGCAGCGCGCATCACCAGACGGGTGTCGAGCTCGGTGGCTTCCACCAGCGCCCGCTTCACATTCTCATGCACCGGCGCCTCCTTGGTCGCGACGAAGCGCGTACCCATGTTGATGCCATCGGCGCCCATCGCGAGCGACGCGACGAGGCTGCGGCCGTCAGCCATGCCGCCGGAAGCCACGAACGGAATCTTCAATTCATCCGCCGCGCGCGGCAGCAGGATCATGTTCGGGATATCGTCCTCACCGGGGTGACCGCCGCACTCGAAGCCATCGACGCTGACCGCATCGCAGCCGATCTTCTCGGCTTTCAGCGAATGGCGGACGGACGTGCATTTGTGGATCACCTTGATGCCGGCGGCCTTCAGCGCCGGCATGTACTGCTCGGGGCTGCGGCCCGCAGTCTCGACGATCTTGACCCCGCCCTCGCGGATCGCGGCAATATATTCCGGATAAGGCGGCGCGGTGAAGCTCGGCAGGAAGGTCAGATTGACGCCGAACGGCTTGTTGGTCATGTCGCGGCAACGCGCGATTTCCTTGGCGAGCAATTCCGGCGTCTTCTGCGTCAACCCGGTGATGATGCCAAGACCGCCGGCGTTCGACACCGCCGCGGCAAGCTCGGCAAAGCCGACATAGTGCATGCCGCCCTGGATGATCGGATGCTGGATGCCGAACAATTCAGTGATCGCTGTCTTCAAAACGTTTCTCCGCTTTCCCGATCAGTTGACGATTTCAAACAGGCCCGCGGCGCCCATGCCACCACCGATGCACATGGTCACCACGCCGTATTTCGCCTTGCGCCGCCGACCCTCGATCAGGATATGGCCGGTCAGCCGCGCGCCGGTCATGCCGTAGGGGTGGCCAATCGCGATCGAGCCGCCATTGACGTTGAGTTTTTCAGGGTCGATGCCGAGCTTGTCGCGGCAATAGATCACCTGCACCGCATAGGCCTCATTGAGCTCCCAGAGATCGATGTCGTCGATCTTCAAATTGTGCCGCTTGAGCAGCCGCGGGATCGCGGCGACCGGACCGACGCCCATCTCATCCGGCTCGACCCCGGCGGCAACGAAGCCGCGAAAGATGCCGAGCGGCTTCAGTCCCTTCTGCGCGGCGGCCTTGTCGCTCATGATCACGCAGGCGGAGGCGCCGTCGGAGAGCTGGCTGGCATTGCCGGCGCTGATCGTTTTGCCCTCGAACACCGGCTTGATCTTCGCCAGACCTTCCGCCGTGGTCTCGGGCCGCGGTCCCTCGTCCTTGGCCAGCGTCACCTGCTTGTAGGAGACCTCCTTGGTATCCTTGTCGACAACCGCCATCCTGGTCGTGATCGGCACGATCTCGTCGTTGAAGCGGCCGCCCTGCAAGGCGGCGCCGACGCGGCGCTGGCACTCGAGCGAATATTCATCCTGCTGCTCGCGCCCTATCCCGTACCGCTCGGCGACGACCTCGGCCGTCTCCAACATCGACATGTACATGTCGGGCTTCATCGCCATCAGCTCATCGTCGACAGCGTGGAACCTGTTCATGTGCTCGTTCTGCACCAGGCTGATCGACTCGATGCCGCCGCCGATCGCAACCTCGACGCCGTCCAGCATCACCGAGCGCGCCGCGACTGCAATCGCCTGCAGGCCGGAGGCGCATTGCCGGTCGATCGTGGTACCGGCGACCGTGACCGGCAAGCCAGCGCGGATCGCGCCCTTGCGCGCAACGTTCATCACCATGGTGCCCTGCTGCATCGCGCAGCCCATCACCACGTCCTCGACCTCGCCGGGCTCGATGCCGGCGCGCCGGACCGCTTCGGCCATCACATGGCCGGCCATGGTCGGCCCTTCCGTGTTGTTGAGCGCGCCGCGATAGGCCTTGCCGACGCCTGTACGCGCGGTCGATACGATCACTGCATCTCGCATGTGCTTTCCTCTTCTCCTCACGCGGCCTTGTCGAGCTGCGCATAGCGCAGGACATGAAAGGCGGGGTCGCCGAACTGGATGTTGATGGATGAAATCCGCTTGAAGTAATGGCCGACATTGAGCTCGTCAGTCATGCCCATGCCGCCGTGAAGCTGCACCGCCTGGTCGGCGACGAATTTCGCCGCATAGCCGATCTTCGACTTGGCGCCGGACGCAAGCCGCGAGCGTCCGGCGTCCTTTGCTGCAAGGCTGAGATTGAGATGCTGCATCAGGGAGAGCGCCTCCTGATGCGCAATGAACATATCGACCATCCGGTGCTGCAGCACCTGGAACGAGCCGAGCGTCGCGCCAAACTGCTTTCGCGTCTTGCTGTACTCGAGCGTCGCCGCATTCAGTTCTCCCATCGCGCCGACGGTCTCCGCGCAGAGCGCGCCGATGGCCCTGTCACGGCAGGTCTCGAGCGCAGCAACGCCCTCGCCTTCTCGCCCGAGCATCTGGCTCGCCGGCACCGAGACGTTCATCAGTGCAACCTCGGCCGCACGCCGGCCATCGATAGTCCTAAAGCCCTGCAGATGAAGGTTCGGGGAATGGCGATCGACAACGAACAGACTGACGCCGTTGCGATCACCCCGCTCGCCCGACGTGCGGGCGGAGACGATCAGGCTGTCAGCCCAGGGCGCAGCCACGACCGCCGCCTTGGTACCGCTGAGCACGTAGCTGCCGCCCTCACGGCGCGCGGTGGTGGAAACATGGGCGAGATCGTAACGCGAGCGGCCTTCCGACCAGGCCAGTGCCCAGACATTCTCTCCGGACATGATGTCAGGGAGATACGTGGCCTGCTGAGCCGCTGAGCCAAAATCTTCGATCAGGCCGCCGGCAAGAACGACGGTTTCGAAGAACGGCTCGACCAGAAGGTGTCGGCCAAATTCCTGCATGATGATCATGGTGGCCAGCGGCCCGCCGCCGAGTCCGCCAACCTCCTCGGAGAACGGCGCGGCAAGCAAGCCGAGTTCGGCGAAGGACGACCAATGCTTGCGGCTCCAGCCCTCCTCGCTCGCGACGATCTTGCGGCGCGCGTCGAAATCGTACTGATCGCGCAACAGACGCTGCACGCTCGATCGCAACAGCTCCTGCTCTTCCGTGAACTGGATGTCCATTCCGATGCCTCCCGTCGCCCTATAGTCCGAGCACCGCTTTGGCGATGATGTTGCGCTGGATCTCGTTCGAGCCGCCGTAGATCGAGAGCTTGCGCGAGTTGAGATATTTTTCCGATACGGTGTGTCCGTAGTCCGGCCCCGGCATGAAATGATTGGCGCTCACCGGATGCTCGCGGATCGCGAGTCCGTAATTGCCGATCGCGCGGTGCGTCAGTTCGGTGATGGCCTGGAAAATCTCGGTGCCCCTGATCTTGAACAGCGACGCCGCCGGGCCGGGATCGATGCCGCGCGCCATTTGCGCGACGACACGAAGCTCGGTCGCCTCCAGCGCCAGCACATCGAGCTCGATGCGGGCGATGTCCCTGACGAATTCGAGATGGGCCGGATCGTCTTCGGGAATTTCCGCTTTGACGATCTTCTTGAGCCGCTCGATGTACCGCGTCGAGCGGCCGATGCCGGCCATGCTGGTGCGCTCATTGCCGAGCAGGAATTTGGCGTAGGTCCAGCCCTTGTTCTCTTCCCCGATCAGATTGGCTATGGGCACGCGGACGTTTTCTAGAAAAACGTCGTTCACCTCATGGCTGCCGTCGATCGTGATGATCGGGCGCACGGTGACGCCCGGCGACTTCATATCGATCAAAAGGAACGAGATGCCGGATTGCGGCTTCGCGTTCTGGTCGGTACGTACCAGGCAGAAGATCCAATCGGCATGCTGAGCGAGCGTGGTCCAGGTCTTATGGCCGTTGACGATATAGTGGTCGCCGTCGCGCACCGCCTTGGTGCGCACGGAGGCAAGATCGGAGCCCGAGCCCGGCTCCGAATAGCCCTGGCACCACCAATCCTCACCGGACAGGATGCGCGGCAAGAATCGCTTCTTCTGCGCCTCATTGCCGAAGGTGTAGATCACAGGACCGACCATGGTGACGCTGAACGCGAGCGGCGGCAGCGTTCCGGCGCGCGTGGTCTCCTGCTCGAAGATGAAGCGCTTGGTGATCGACCAGCCGGGGCCGCCATATTCTTTGGGCCAAAGCGGCGCGATCCAGCCCTTCTTGTAGAGGATGCGGTGCCAGAGCAGCATCTGCTCCTTGGTGAGGTCGGTGTCCGGATTGGGGACGCGCATCTCCGCCGGATAGTTTTCCGCAATGAAGGTTCGTACCTCGTCGCGAAATGCGGCTTCTTCAGGAGAAAGCACCAGCTCCATCGGACGGCGCTCCTACCAAATTCCGTCGAGGTAGACGGATCTGCGTTCCATGGCGTGCGACGCGGAGTCTGCGACTTCGCCAATGCCAAGTGTCCCTGCCAAATTCGTCACCTCAGACCTCCCGACATATATCGAGCCGCTCGCGAGGCGACTTCATCACTCCCCATATCTAACGTTCTTTTTTAGAACTCGTCAATTGCAATTCTTTGCGAGCTGTGGCTCGCGGACAGGCGACACGACAATAGCTACTCAAATATTGGTGCGATATCGAATATTTCCATTTACATCGCACGCGACGCTTTCTAATAATTCGGTACCAAATAAGAACTATATGGGAGAACAGGATGACGGAACGCCGCGGGGTCGCGATATTGGTTGGTGCGGGCGACGCGATAGGGGCCGCTGTCGCGCGGCGTTTCGCAAACGGCGGCTACACCGTCTGCATCTGTCGCCGCGACGCCACCAAATCGCAGGAGCTGGTCGACGAATTGAAGGCCGCCGGCCACGAGGTCCATGCGCTCAGCGTTGACGCAAGGCAGGAAGCGGAAGTCCAGGATCTGTTCGCCCGCGTCGAGAAAGAGATCGGCCCGATCGAGATCTGCCTCTTCAACGCCGGCTCGAACGTCAACAAGCCGTTGCTCGAGACCACCGAAAAGCTGTTCTTCAAGGCCTGGGAGCTGGCCTGCTATGCCGGATTCCTGGTCGGCCGCGAGGCGGCGCGCTATATGGTGCCGCGCGGCCGTGGCACCATCTTTTTCACCGGCGCGACGGCGAGCATCCGCGGCGGCACCGGCTTTGCCGCGTTCTCATCGGCGAAATTCGCACTACGCGGGGTCGCGCAGGCGATGGCGCGCGAACTCGGTCCGAAAAACATCCATGTCGTGCACCTCATCATCGATGCCGGTGTCGACAGCCCGGCCATCCATGAGCGCATGAAGGCCCGCGGCATCGAGGCGAGCGCGATCCCACAGGACAGCCTGACCAAGACGTCGTCGATCGCGGACGCCTATTGGTTCGCGCATCAGCAGACTCGGGACGGCTGGACCCACGAACTCGATCTGCGCCCCTCGGTGGAGAAATGGTGAGATGGCCGCGCCGGAGCTGACCCTCTGGGGCGTAGGCACGAGCCGGACGATCAGGCCGCACTGGGCCATGCATGAGCTTGGCCTCTCCTATAAGACGCGGCCGATCGGTCCCCGCACCGGCGAGACCAAGACGACGGAATATACTTCGCTCAATCCGCGGCAGAAGATTCCGCTGCTGCAGGACGGCGATTTCTGTATCGGCGAGAGTGCAGCGATCGTGGCCTATCTGTCGCGAACTTATTCGACGCCCGAGCGTGCGCTGATTCCGGAGAGCCAGCGCGATTACGCCGCCTGGCTCGAATGGTGCTTCTTCATCGTTGCCGAGCTCGATGCGACCAGCCTGTACGTCATGCGCCGCCACAGCGGCAATGCGCTGGGCCACATCTATGGGGTCGCGCCCGATGTCGTGGCGCAGGCGGCGGAGTATTTCCGCCAGCAATCGCGCCACGTCGAGGTCGCGCTCGCCGACGGCCGCCAATTCCTGATGGGCGATCGTTTCACCAGCGCCGATATCCTGCTCACCACTTGCCTGGATTGGGCAATCGCCTACGGCGTCGGCATCTGCGACCACGCCCATCCCTATCTCGAGCGCATCCATCAGCGGGACGCGTATCAGCGCGGCCAGGCCGCAAACAAGCCGCTTGCACCGGTCACACCGCCCGCGCCGAGGGCGTGAGCAGCCAAGCGCGGGACAGCAGTTCTCCCTATCCCCGTCCTTCACGGGGATGGGGTTGGAGTGAGGGGCTCTCTCCACGAATACGGTAAGAGATATGATCGCGGAGGCAGCCCCTCACCCTGCCCTCTCCCCGTGAAGAACGGGGAGAGGGAGGGAGAGAGAGAGAGAGAGAGAGAGAGAGAGAGCGCGTCCCACTCGTCGCTTATTGATTGCGCGGCACCTACACCGCCACCCGCACGGCCTTTTCGCTCACCATCCGATCGATCGCCGCGTCGTCATAGCCGAGCTCGCGCAACACTTCGCGCGAATGCTCGCCGACGCGGGGTGCCGGTCCGCCAATCGACACCTCGTTGACTTCGAAACGCGCCGCTGGCTTGGGCTGCCGCACGCGCCCGACCTTGGGCTGGTCGAATTCGGTGATGATGTCGCGCGCCACCACCTGCTCGTTATGGATGATCTCGGCGCGGCGCAGAATCGGCGCGCAGGGAACATCGGCGGCGTCGAGCCGCTCCAGCCATTCGGCCGTGGTGTGCTGCGCGATATATTCGGCCATCTTGTTGATGCGCGCCGTCGCATTCACCGATCGCGCGGAAGGCGTCGCAAAGCGCGGATCCTTGGCGAGCTCGGGATCGCCGGTGGCGCGGCAAAAGCCCTGCCATTCGGAATCCGAGATCGTGCCGGCAGTGATGTAGCCGTCGCTGGTCTTGAACACGAGATCCGGCCGGTCATTCGGATCGGCGGCGGTCTCTTCGGCGCCGACCACCGTGTATTGCATCATGCCTTCCGGCCACAGATACGAGATCATCGCATCCAGCATCGCGACCCGGATGTGATCGCCCTGCCCTGTCTTCTCGCGGGCATAGAGCGCGGCCGCCACCGCCTGCGCCGTCATCACCGCCGTGGTCTTGTCGCAGACGATGGTGCGGATCATCTGCGGACGGTTCGTAATGGGCTGCGACTGGATGTCGGCGAATCCAGACAATCCCTGGATGATCGGATCGTACACCCGCTTCTTCACATAGGGACCGGTCTCGCCGACCCCGCTGATCGAGACATAGATCAAGCGCGGATGGCGCTGGCGGAGCTCATCCGCGCCGAGGCCGAGCCGCTCCATGGTGCCGGGCCGAAAATTCTGCACCAGCACGTCGGCCTGCGCGACGAGCTTGGCCAGCACCTCGCGGCCGGCCTCGCTCTTGACGTCGATCGCGAGCGAGCGCTTGCCGCGGTTGGAGGAAATGAACAGCGCCGAGAACTCGCCGGATTTGTCTATGGTGGCGCGGCTGCGGCGGGTGATGTCGCCACCAACAGGCTCGATCTTGAGAACGTCGGCGCCCTGGTCGGCGAGGAACATGGTCGCGAACGGCCCCGACACCACGCCGGTCAGATCCAATACGCGTACGCCATTGAGAGGGCCCGGCATCACGTTCTCCTTATTTGTTCGGCAATCTCCGGCCGCCGCGACCAGGCGCTCACGCGCTCTTGGCCAACTGCCTTGTCTGCTCGACGATGGATTCCTCGACGTCGCGAAGCTGGTCCTTGCCGAAGAACATCTCCTTGCCGACGAAGAAGGTCGGCGAACCGAACGCGCCGCGGTTGACCGCGTCTGCCGTCAGGTCGATCAGCCGCTTCTTGACGTCGTCCTGATGCGCCCGTGCGATCAGCCTGTCGGCGTCCAGGCCGGAAGATTTGAGCGCGGCGCGAACCACTTCGACGTCATCCATCTTCTTCGGCTCCTCCCACATGTGATGGAAGGCCGCACGGATATAGGGCTCGAATACGCCTTCGAATTGCGCAGCGACCGCGCCACGCATCAGCATCAGGGTGATGACCGGGAAGAACGGGTTCGATCGATAGGTCGTGATGTTGTGGCGGCGGATGAAGCGCTCGGTCTCCAGCGCCATGTATTCCGGCTTGTTCTTGATGCCGCGCAGTGAATCCGCCGGCGACATGTTGCCGGTCGCCTTGAAAATTCCGCCGAGCAGGACCGGCACATAATCGAACTTCACGCCGGTGCGCTGTTCGATCGAAGGAATCACGAGTTCCGCCAGATAGGCGTTCGGGCTGCCGAAATCGAAATGGAATTCAACCTTCAAGGGATTTCCCACCGGCCTCTCCTCGCGGGCATCCGTTATTCTCCGCCTGCCACGCGCAGGCGATCTGCAGCCATGCCCTGGCTAGTCCTCGTCATACAGTTCCAAAAATGAACTGTCAATTCTCGAGACCGTCCAATATGCTGCTGCGACCGAAGCTCGAAGCATTGTGCAGCGGAGCCGGCCTCTCAGGGAGCGCCCCTCATGATCACGACCCTCGACCACACCAGCGTCCTGGTTCACGATCTCGACACCGGCATCGCCGCTTATCGCGAGGTGCTCGCGAGGGAGCCGGCGTTTCGCGCCAGAACTGATGGCGTCGAAAGCGCGTTCTTCGTTTTGGACAACGCCACCTTTCGGGTCGCGGCACCCAACGGCGAAGGCGCGTTCGGTGCGCGCGCCCGCGCCGTCCTTGCCGAGAGCGGCGAAGGCCTGTGGTGTCTGGACTTTGCGGTCGACGACATCGAAAAGAGTTATCGGCGATTGAAACATATCTCGCTGCAGCCGGACGATGTCGCCGACATCACCTGGAGCGATCTTGCGACCGACACGATGCTCTCCTGGAAGCGGAACGGCTTGCCGGCCGAACAATCACATGGCGTACCGATCCGCTTCAGCAAGCTTCTATCCGAAGCGGCCCGCTCCACAGCGACAGCGCCGGCTACGGTTCGCAGGATGGACCTGGTGGTGGTTGCGACCGACGAGCCGGAGCGCGCGATAGCGCTCTACGGCGCGCGTCTCGGGTTAGAGCTGATCTTCGACCGCGCCGACGCAAAGAGCAAAAGCCGATTGATGCAATTCGCCTGCGGCGACATGCTGATCGAAGTTGTCCACCGTCCGGCCGAGGGCGACGCGCGCAAGGCGGACCGCCTCTGGGGCATCGCCTGGTCGGTCGACGATGCCGACGCCGCCCGCGAGCGGCTGCTGCGCGCCGGCCGCAACGTGTCCGATGTCAAGGCCGGTGCCAAGCCGGGAACGCGGGTGTTCACCCTCCGCGACGGCACGTGCAACGTCCCCACCCTGTTCGTGCAGCATCTTTCGTAAGAGCCGTAGGCCAGAGCCTTCCAGCGCTCACGTCATTTCAACACTTCGCAAACCGTCTGTTGTTCGATGCCCGCCGGCCTCGGATATCGCGCCGAGACGTTGTTCCACCATGCATCGAGCGTATCGCGGTCGCAGCTGAGGCGGACGCTCATGCCGTCGGCGAACTTGATCCAATCTGCAAAGCGGTGGCTGGGCACCGCGATCACGACCGGGACGTCCGCGCTGAGCGCACGCTCGACCAGATAGCAAAGGCCCTTGCCCTCGCATTCCTGCCGGCCGAAGCGGTTAACGATCAGCACGTCCGCGCCGCGATCGATCGCCGCCGCGATCCGCTCGCCCGCATCGAGCAACTGGCCGACGTCAAGCCGGCAGCCGGCCGAGCAACTGCCGAGGTCCTGGAATAGCTGCAGCTCTTCGCCGGTATGGACCAGCATGGCGGACAGGCCGGCATCGAGGCAGTGGTGGCCGAGCTGCACAATCCCGACCGCGCGATATCCGGCTCTGTTCAGGCTGGTGGCGAAATCGCGCAGGATCTCGTCGGGATCCTGATGCTGCTCATACACGAGCGCAGCAAGATCGCATTGGGAGTCGAACATGGCGGGCCTCATCTCCATTTGCGACGGGCCCCCGGTCCGGGCTCCGTTATATCCGTCACCATATCACGTCTCGGCGGTTTCCGGCCATACCCGTGACGCGGCGCGGCAGGGTCAAGAAAGACGGGCTGGACGCCCGGGATCGCATCGATATATCCTTATGGATATAACGTATATTTGTTCGGAGCCTATGATGCAGATCGACACCCAGGCCCTGACGACGTGCGAAGTCGCCGCTGATGGCGCCGTTTCGCTTGGCTTCGTCGATTCCGCCGGTAATCCCGCGACCCTGCGGCTTTCGCTCAACCAGGTCGGCACGCTGGTGATGACCCTGCCGGGATTGCTCGACAAGGCGCTGCAGCGCCGCTACGGCGACGG
Organism: Bradyrhizobium sp. Crot121; assembly: GCF_059512385.1. NCBI lineage: Bacteria > Pseudomonadati > Pseudomonadota > Alphaproteobacteria > Hyphomicrobiales > Nitrobacteraceae > Bradyrhizobium > Bradyrhizobium sp. Crot121. The sequence goes on from NZ_JCAMOR010000007.1 coordinate 207,356, forward strand.
CAGCCTCCGCTACGCTTATCCGCTGGATTCCTGGATGGTCGAGCAATCGAGCGATCCGAGCGTGCGCATGGTGACGCTGCGGACGGTGGATGGGTTCAGCGTCTGCTTCTCGGTTCTGCGCGAGCAGCAGAACTCCTTGGGAGAGGCGATCGCAGCCGAACCGCAGCAAGGCGTGACGCGGCGCACGAACTGACGGCGGCATCACGCCTTGCGGGCGATATCGGTCTGCAAGGCCGCCAGTTCCTTGCGCACCGCGCTCGCTGCATCGCGCTCGATCTTGCGATAGCGCGCGACCAGGGAGAGGCCGAACGGCGTCAACATTGCGCCGCCGCCATTCTTGCCGCCGGTCTGCCGCTCGACTGCCGGATGCCGGCAGATCCGGTTGATCTCGTCGACCAGGTCCCACGCCCGCTTATAGGACATCTCCATGGCGCGGCCGGCGGCCGAAATCGACCCGCAATCGCGGATATGCTCAAGCAACTGGATCTTGCCGGGCCCGATCCGCTCGTCGCTATCGAGATCGATGCGAACGCTCAAATGTGGAAGCGATTTGGCGCCCAGTTTTGACATGCAGAATCCGTTGGTTGCGTCTGCCCCCTAGAATGCCATTGAAGCTTTTCACGGACAAGATGAGCGCCGGCCGATAGCGCCACGATTGACGTCGGCCGGCGCCGTCTCTTCTAACCTAGACTAGGCTGTGTGGACTCTTGGGATTCTCAAATCAGACGGAACGTGATTCAAGGCTTTCTTTTAGGAGGAAGCCTTGGG
>NZ_JCAMOR010000008.1:0-201823 GCF_059512385.1 Bradyrhizobium sp. Crot121
GCGCAGCGCGCCACCCATAGCGCCGTAGCAAGCGCGGCTTGCTTGGAGGGCAGACCGCGGCCCGTTACCCCATCTACGGATCGCCGCGTCCGCTACGGCATGCTGAGTTCGTGTCGGCCGACCACCATCCAGTGCACTTCGTCCGGACCGTCGGCGAAGCGGAGATGGCGGACGTCCTGGTACATTTCGGCAAGCGGCGTCCATTGCGAGATGCCGGTGGCGCCGTGCATCTGGATTGCCTGGTCGATGATCTTGCAGGCGCGCTCGGGGATCATGGCCTTGACCATGGAGACCCAGACGCGCGCTTCCTTGTTGCCGAGCACGTCCATCGCCTTCGCCGCCTTCAGCACCATCAGCCGCATCGCCTCGATCTCGCAGCGCGCCTGCGCGATGATCTGCAGATTGCCGCCGAGATGCGCGATCTTCTTGCCGAAGGCTTCACGGGTGAGGCCGCGCTGCACCATCATGTCGAGCGCCTTCTCCGCTTTGCCGATGGTGCGCATGCAGTGGTGGATGCGGCCCGGCCCCAGGCGAACCTGCGAAATTTCGAAGCCGCGGCCCTCGCCGAGCAGGATGTTGTCCTTCGGCACCCGGACGTTGTTGAAGCGCAGATGCATGTGGCCGCGCGGTGCATGATCCTGTCCGAACACATGCATAGGACCGAGGATCTCGACGCCAGGCGTGTCCTTTGGCACCAGGATCTGCGACTGCTGCTTGCTCGGCGGCGCGTCCGGATTGGTCTTCACCATCACGATCATGATCTTGCAGCGGGGATCGCCGAGGCCGGAGATGTAATATTTCTCGCCGTTGATCACCCACTCGTCGCCGACGAGCTTTGCGGTGGTGGAGATGTTCTTGGCGTCCGACGAGGCGACGTTCGGCTCCGTCATCGCGTAGGCCGAACGGATCTCGCCGTTCAGGAGCGGCTTCAGCCACTTCTCCTTCTGCGCCTTGGTGCCGACACGCTCCAGCACTTCCATGTTGCCGGTGTCGGGCGCCGAGCAGTTCATGGTCTCGGAGGCCAGCGGGCTCTTGCCGAGCTCGGCTGCAATATAGGCGTAGTCGAGATTGTTCAGGCCTTCGCCAGTCTCGGCGTCGGGCAGGAAGAAATTCCAGAGGCCTTCCTCTTTGGCCTTCTTCTTGGCCTTATCGAGCACTTCGAGCTGGCCGTCGGTGAAGCTCCAGCGGTCGTTCTTGTTCTCGCCGTGGCGATAGAATTCGACCGACATCGGCTCGACGGTTTCCCGGATGAACTTCTTCACATGCTCATAGAGCGGGCGGACCTGATCCGACATGCGGAGGTCGTTGAGCTCGTCGCCCGGATTGAGCGTGTAGTTGGTGGTCCGGGGTATGTAGGCGTGTTTCATTTTCTTCCTCCCATCGCCGAGATCGTTGCGGCCAACATAGCCGCGGCGGTTTCAAAGTGCGAGCGCACATTTTTCATGGGTGCCTGCGCTGACGCAGCGCAGGACACGAGTGCCGCATGACGGAATTCGAACAGCGTTTAAAACGCCGTGTAGCCGCCGTCGATCACGAAACAATCCGTCGTGTGGTACGACGACGCCTTGCTCATCAGATAGACCGCGATGCCGCCGAAGTCGGAGGGTTCGCCGAAGCGGCGCACCGGGATGCGCGGCATCACATTGGCGACGAATTTGTCATTCGCCATTATGCCGGCCGTCATGTCGCTCTTGATCCAGCCGGGCAGGATTGCATTCGCGGTGACGCCATGGCGGGCCAGCTCGACGCCGAGCGCGCGGATGAGAGCATTGATCGCGGCCTTGGTGCCGGCATAGTGCTCGTTGCGTGCGGTGCCGAACAGCGACGCCAGGCTCGATGTGGCGACGAGGCGGCCGAAGGCATCGCCGGCTTCGGCGCGCTCGGTCATGTGGCGGGCGGCGGCCTGGAATACATGGAACACGCCGTCGAGATTGGTTGCGAACATGGTTCGCCATTCCTCCTCGGTGCGGTCGATGAAGGCGCGCCGTCCGCCGCCGCCGATCCCGGCATTGGCAAAGCAGCCATCGACGCGGCCGAAGGTGTCGAGCGTCGCCTTCATCGCGTCCTGCACCGAGGCGGCATTGCTGACGTCACAGATGCGGGTGTCGACCTTGCCGGGACCCGCCGCCATCGTTGCCGCGGCGGCCTTGTTCTTCTCGGCGTTGCGGCCCCAGATCGAGACATTGCAGCCGGCGGCATTGAGCGCCTGCGCGATGCCAAGCCCGATCCCGCCATTGCCACCGGTGATGACCGCAACGCGGCCCGAGAGGTCGAAGATGCTCATGGTATTTTTTCCTTGGCGTATTTCCCTGGGGTGTTTCCATTTGCCCTGACGCACGTTAATCGTGCATCCGAAAGCGAGGCGTTCTTGCTCCACCATGGACAAGCCCGCCTCAAAAATCAAATATGGGCCTAGGGATTTGGCCACCGCGTTACTCATGGCGCGGGCGCAACTCGCGAGGAAACAATGCAATTCAAGCACGTCACGCTCGATTTCGATGGACCGGTCGCGGTCCTCAAGCTCGACCATCAGGAGGTCATGAACGCGGTGTCGATCGACATGCTCGGCGGCCTGGCCGAAGCGCTCGATGCGATCGAGGACAAGCGGGACGAGGTGCGCTGCGTTGTCATCACCGGTGCCGGCCGCGCTTTCTGCACCGGCGCCAATCTGCAGGGACGCAACAACCAGACGCCGGGCAGGCGAAACGCCGGCGCAGCGCTGGAGACCGCGTTCCATCCGTTCCTGCGGCGGCTGCGCAATCTGCATTGCCCGATCGTCACCGCGGTCAATGGTCCGGCAGCGGGCGCCGGCATGAGCTTCGCGCTGATGGGCGATATGATCCTGTGCGCGCGTTCGGCCTATTTCCTGCAGGCGTTCCGTCGCATCGGCCTGGTGCCGGATTGCGGCTCGACCTGGCTGCTGCCGCGACTGGTCGGCAAGGCGCGTGCAATCGAATTGTCGCTGATGGGCGAGCGGCTGCCGGCCGAGAAGGCGCTGGAATGGGGCCTCATCAACCGGCTCCATGATGACGGCGCGCTGATGGATGAAGCGATGAAGCTCGCGCATGAGCTCGCCAATGGGCCGACCGTGGCGCTGTCGCTGATCCGCAAGCTCTATTGGGACAGCCCGGAGAATTCGTTCGAGGATCAGCTCAACCTTGAATTCCAGTGCCAGCGACAGGCCGGCACCACCGAGGATTTCAAGGAAGGCGTCACCGCGTTCCTCGAGAAGCGCCCCGCGAAGTTCAAGGGCAAATGATCGAGGCCGAGCTCGCGCGCTGCGTCGCGTCCTTCCATCCGGGCGCGACCGGCGTCACCGGCGCCGCAAAACTCTCCGGCGGCGCCAGCCAAGAAACCTGGACCTTCGACATCGTGCATCCGGGCGGCAATATCGGCGCGATCCTGCGCCGCGCGCCGCCCGGCTATGGCGCCGCGCCCTCGCGCGCGGCCGGGCTCGATGCCGAGGCGAGTTTGATGCAGCTTGCGCATGATGCCGGCCTGCCGTCGCCGCGCGTGCTGCATGTGCTGAGGCCGGAGGAGGGGCTTGGTACCGGCTTCATCATGGCCCGCGTTGAGGGCGAGACCATCGCGCGCAAGATCCTGCGCGACGAGCAGTTTGCCAAAGCGCGGCCGCTGCTGGCGCGCCAGCTCGGCAAGGTTGCAGCGGGCATCCACGGCTTGCCGGCGACGAAACTGCCGAAGCTGAGGCAGATGACGGCGACCAAGGAGATCGGCGATCTCGAGCGGGAATATCGCGGCTTCGACTGGCCGCGCCCGGTGTTCGAATTGGCGCTGCGCTGGCTGCGCGACCATGATCCCGGTCCATCGGACGAGGTGACGCTGGTGCATGGCGATTTCCGTCATGGCAACCTCATCATCGGCCCAGACGGCGTGCGCGCGGTGCTGGATTGGGAGCTCGCGCATTTCGGCGACCCGATGGAGGATCTCGGCTGGAGCTGCGTCAACTCCTGGCGCTTCGGCGAGATCGACAAGCCGGTCGGCGGCTTCGGCTCGCGCGAGGAATTGTTCGCAGGCTATGAGGAGGCCGGCGGCACGGTCGATCCTAGCAGGGTGATGTTCTGGGAAGTCATGGGCACGCTGCGCTGGGGCGTGATGTGCTGCGGCATGATGCAGCGCTTTCGCATTGGCCCGGACCATTCGATGGAGCGCGCGATGATCGGTCGCCGCGCCTCGGAGACCGAGATCGATCTGCTCAGGCTACTGGCACCGCGAGGGCGTTGAGATGCAGGATGAACCGACACCGACCGAACTGATCAAGGTAGTCGCGGACTTCCTGCGCAACGAGATAGCGCCCGCGATCAAGGGCCACAACGCATTCAAGCTCCGCGTCGGCATCAACGCGCTCGACCTCGTGACGCGCCAGCTCTCACTCGCCCAGGCGGCCGACACCGCGGAGGCAGCGCGGCTGAAGCAATTACTCGGTATCGATGGCTCATTGATCGAACTGAACCGCGCACTCTCTGAGAAGATCGCAAAAGGCGAGATCGATCTGCAGACGCCGGGACTGGCTGATCACCTCTGGCAGACCACGATGGACAAGCTCGCCGTCGATCAGCCGAACTATGCATCGTACAAGCGGGAGCTGGGGCAGAAATCGTAGGATGGGTAGAGCGCAGCGAAACCCATCATCACGCATGCGGACGCGTGATGGGTTTCGCTCCGCTCTACCCATCCTACAACGGCTTCAACCACGACCGTCATTGCGAGGAGCGAAGCGACCGAAGCAATCCATCTCTCCACAGGTGGCGAAATGGATTGCTTCGCTCCGCTCGCAATGACGGGGAGGCCGTTACTTCCCCACCCATTTCGGCGGCCGCTTCTCGGCAAACGCCTTCGGGCCCTCGATGTAATCCTGCGAGGCCGCCATCGCCTTCACAGCGGGGTACTCGCGCTGCTCGTTGATCGCCTGCTCCAGCGACACGGCGAGCCCGCGTTCGATGGTCTGCTTGGAGGCGCGGATCGACATCGGCGAATTCTTGCAGATGGTCTCGGCCCAGCGCACGGCTGCAGCGAGCGCTTCGCCCTGCGGCACGACCTCGTTGACGAAGCCGAGCTCAAGGCCTTCCTTGGCGCTGACGTGACGGGCGGTGAGGATCATGCCCATCGCGCGCTTCAGCCCGATCTGCCGCGGCAATCGGTGCAGGCCACCGGCGAGCGCGGCGAGGCCAACGCGCGGTTCCGGCAGCGCGAAGGTCGCATTCTCAGCGGCGATGATCAGGTCGCAGGCGAGCGCGATCTCGAATCCTCCACCCATCGCGACGCCATTGACCGCGGCGATGATCGGCTTGTCGCAGTCGAAGCGCGAGGTCAGCCCGCCGAAGCCGCCCTTGTCCCAGCCGCGCTTGCCGCCAGCCGCCTGCCATTTCAAATCGTTGCCGGCGCAGAACGCCTTGTCGCCGGCACCGGTAACGATCGCGACCCACTGCTCGGGATCGGCGGAGAAATCATCGAACACCTTGTTGAGCTCGAAATGCGCATCGATATGCAGCGCGTTGTACACCTCAGGGCGCGACAGCGTCACGATGGTGATCGGTCCCTTGCGTTCCACCTTCGAGAATTTCAGATCCATGTTCGCTCCCGCTGATTTTCTGTGGCGAAGAATATTGATCTCAATAGTAGCGCGGCTCAGGCGCTCGATGCCAGCCAATTACGCAAGGCGTCTGCGCATGCCGAGCGCGACGTGATTGCTTGACTTGAGTGCCGTCTTCTCACCTTAATCGAGCTGAGCAGAGGCGTGCAGCGCCTAAACGCAAAACGATAAGCAACGACATCTTGCGGGAGAGACTACCTTGGATTTCAACCTGCCGGCGGACCTCGTCGCCTATCTCGCCGAACTCGATACCTTCATCGCGCGCGAGATCAAGCCGCTGGAGGAGGCCGACGATAACATCCGCTTCTTCGACCACCGCCGCGAATGGGCGCGCACCGATTTCGAGAACGGGGGCCTGCCGCGGCACGAATGGGAAGCGCTGCTGCGCAAAGCCAAGGACCGCGCCGATGCCGCGGGCCATCTGCGCTTTGCGATCCCGAAACGCTATGGCGGCAAGGACGGCTCCAATCTCTGGATGGCGGTGATCCGCGAGCATTTCGCCTCCAAGGGGCTAGGCCTGCACAACGACCTGCAGAACGAGCATTCGATCGTCGGCAATTTTCCTGTCGTCACCATGCTCGACCGCTACGGCAGCGACGCACAGAAGGCGATGATCGACGGTTCGATCACAGGAAAATACCGCATCACCTTCGGCCTCACCGAGCCCGACCACGGCTCCGATGCGACCCATATGGAGACCAGGGCGGAGCCTGCGACCCGCGACAACGTCAAGGGCTGGGTCATCAGCGGCGAGAAGATGTGGACCACCGGCATGCATGTCGCAACCCATTGCGCGCTGTTCGCGCGCACGTCGGGCAATGACGGCGATGCGCGCGGCATCACCTGCTTCCTCGTGCCGGCGAAATCGGAAGGCGTGAAGGTCGAGGAATATATGTGGACCTTCAACATGCCGACCGATCATCCCCGCGTCAGCTTCACGGATGTATTCGTGCCTGAGGATGCGCTGTTCGGCGAGGTCGGCCGCGGGCTGTCGCTGGCGCAATGCTTCGTGCACGAGAACCGCATCCGCCAGGCTGCGAGCTCGCTCGGCGCGGCCGTCTACTGCATCAATGAAAGCGTCACCTATGCGCGCGAACGAAAACCGTTCGGCAAGGCGCTGGCCGAGAACCAGGCGATCCAGTGGCCACTGGTGGAGCTTGCGACCCAAGCCGAGATGCTGCGTCTCTTGATCCGCAAGACCGCCTGGGAGATGGACCAGCTCACCCAGGCGCAGGTCGAGCACACGCTCTCCGACAAGGTCTCGATGTGCAACTACTGGGCAAACCGCCTCTGTTGCGAGGCCGCCGACCGCGCCATGCAGGTCCACGGCGGCATGGGCTATTCACGCCACAAGCCGTTCGAGCACATCTACCGCCACCACCGCCGCTACCGCATCACGGAAGGCAGCGAGGAAATCCAGAAGCGCAAAGTGGCGGGATTCCTGTTCGGCTATATGGGGGCGGGGAAGCATTGAGTTTTTGCCGTCATTGCGAGGAGCGCGAGCGACGAAGCAATCCATGTCTCCGCAAGTGGCGCGATGGATTGCTTCGCTCCGCTCGCAATGACGGGAGCGAGAGTGGCGGCTTGCAATGACGCCGTCCTTGGCGACGTCAACCCCGCGCTGCGCGATCCTTCTCATTCTGCGCCTTGATCGAGTCGCGCGCGTTGGTCCAGTCGTCGTCGCTCCATTCGCGGAGCTGATAGAAATTGCCGCCCATCGCGAGCGCCTGGGCGCCGTCCATTGCGATGGTCTCGCCGTTGATCCAATCGCAGCCGCCGGAGATCAGGAACACGGCGAGGTTCTGCAATTCCTCCAGGGTGCCGACGCGGCCCATCGGGTTCATCGCCTTGGTCCGCGCGCCGGCTTCGTCGCCCGGCTTGATGCGCTTGCTCATGCCTTCGGTCGGGATTTCGCCGGGCGCGATGGTGTTGAGGCGGATGCCGTATTTGCCCCATTCGATCGCGAGCGACATGGTCATTGCGTGGATCGCGGACTTGCTCATCGCCGACGGCACCACATAGGGCGAGCCGTTGCGCACCCAGGTGACGGTGATCGACACCACGTTGCCGCGATGCTTGCCGGCGATCCAGCGCCGCCCGACCGCATGGGTGACGTAGAACGTGCCGTGCATGACGATATTGGCCACCGCATCGAAGCCGCGCGGCGAGAGCTCTTCGGAGCGCGAGATAAAATTGCCGGCGGCGTTGTTGATGAGGTCGGTGACGGGACCGCTGGTCGTCCAGATCGCCTCGATCATCTCGTCGACGGCCAGTGCATTGCGGATATCGACGCCGTGGCTGACCACGCGCCCGCCGTGCTGGTCCATCAGTTCCGTTGCGGTCTCGTCGCAGACGATCTTGCGGCGGCCGCAGATATGCACTTCGGCCCCCAGTTGCAGGAACTTCGCGGCCATGGACTTGCCGAGGCCGGTACCGCCCCCGGTCACGTGGATACGCCGTCCGGCGAGAAGCTGATCTGTGAACATGGTTTCCACCCAAAGGGGATTGTCAGTTAATTGGTCGATTGACTAAAACCGGCAACGGCCCTTCTGTAAAGCGGCAACAAGAACAGCGGAGGACAATTCCATGGAGCAACGCGTCACGATCTCGGTTTCCGATGGGATCGCCGATGTCCGGCTGGTGCGCGCGGACAAGATGAATGCGCTGGATGCCCCGATGTTCGAGGCGCTGGTGGCCGCAACCGAGCGCCTTTCGACCGAAAAAGGCGTCCGGGTGGTAGTATTGTCCGGGGAGGGGCGGGCGTTCTGCGCCGGTCTCGACATGGGGCGTTTCGCCGCGATGAAGGAGAAGGGCGGCAACGGGATTGCCGGCGGCGAGAAGCGGGACCTCACCATCCGCACCCACGGGCAGGCCAATTTCCCGCAACAGGCAGTCTGGGGCTGGCGGCAGCTCCCGGTGCCGGTCATCGCCGCGGTCCATGGCGTCGCCTTCGGCGGCGGCTTCCAGCTCGCGCTTGGCGCCGACATGCGCTTCCTCAGCGCTGACGCGCGGATGTCGATCATGGAGATCAAATGGGGCCTCGTCCCCGACATGGCGGGCACGCCGATCCTCGCCACGCTGGTGCGTGACGATATCCTGCGCGAGCTCACCTATACGGGGCGCATCTTCTCGGCCCAGGAGGCCCTGGGCTATGGCCTCGCCACCCGCGTGTGCGACGATCCGCGCGCCGCGGCCTTCGAGGTCGCGCGCGAGATTGCCGGCAAGAGCCCGGATGCGGTCCGTGCCGCCAAGCGCCTGCTGAACAAGCTGTCGGTCGATCCCGGCCCGGCGCTGCTCGCCGAGTCCGTCGAGCAGCAGAAGCTGTTGGCCAGCCCGAACCAGACGGAGGCCGTGCGCGCCAACATCGACAAGCGCCCGCCGCGCTTTGTGGACGTGTAGGGCCTCTCACGCCGTCATGGCCGGGCTTGTCCCGGCCATCCACGTTTTGGTCTCTCGGCGACGAAGCAAGAACGTGGATCACCGGGACAAGCCCGGTGATGACGAAAACAGCGAATGCCGGGCCAACAACGGACAAGAACAACAAGCAAATGAGCGAAACCTCCCAACTCTTCCTCGGCATCATCAGCGGCGATCGCCGTCGCACGCATGAGGAAGTCGCCCAGCGCACTGAGCGCATCGCCAGCGGCCTGCGGAAGCTTGGCGTCCGCGAGGGCGACAGCGTGTGCATGCTGATGCGCAACGACATCGCCTTCATCGAGGCCGCCTATGCCGCGATGCGGCTCGGGGCCTATGGCGTGCCGATCAACTGGCATTTCAAGCCGGAAGAGATCAACTACGTGCTGACGGATTCCGGCACGAGGGTCCTGATCGCGCATGCCGACATGCTGCATCCGCTGCGGGATGCGATCCCTGCCGGCATCACCGTGCTGAGCGTGCCGACGCCGCCGGAGATCCTCGCCAACTACAAGATCAATCCCGATCATCTCGGCGTGCCGGATTTCGCTGTTGATTTCGAGCCGTGGCTCGCGAAACACCCACGTTATGACGGCCCGGTAGTGCCGCAGCCGCAGAACATGATCTACACCTCGGGCACAACAGGCCATCCCAAGGGCGTCCGCCGCTTTGCGCCGACGCCGGAGCAGGCGGCCAATGCGGAAGCGATGCGCGCCATGATCTATGGTCTCAGGCCCGGCGTCCGCGCGCTGCTTCCGGGCCCGCTCTATCATTCCGCGCCGAATTCCTTCGGCCTCCGCTCCGGCCGGCTCGGCGGCGCGCTGCTGATGATGCCGCGCTTCGATGCGGAAGATTTCCTCAGCTTAGTCGAGGAGCAGCGGGTCGACACCGTCTTCATGGTGCCGACCATGTTCATCCGCCTGATGAAGCTGCCGGAGAAGGTGCGCAGGAAATATGACGTGTCCTCGCTGCGCCATGTCATCCACGCTGCCGCGCCCTGTCCGGCCGATATCAAGCGCGCGATGATCGAGTGGTGGGGGCCGGTGATCTATGAGTTCTACGGCTCGACCGAGTCTGGGGCGGTAACGTTCGCGAATTCCGAGGATGCGCTGAAGAAGCCCGGCACTGTCGGCAAGATTTCGCCCGGCGCCGAGCTGCGCTTCATCGGCGAGGACGGCAAAGTGCTGCGATCAGGCGAGATCGGCGAAATCTATTCGCGGATATCAGGCAATCCGGATTTCACCTACCACAACAAGCCCGAAAAGCGCGCCGAGATCGACCGCGACGGATTCATCACGTCAGGGGATGTCGGCTATATCGACCAGGACGGTTACGTCTTCATCTGCGATCGCAAGCGCGACATGGTGATTTCGGGCGGGGTCAACATCTATCCGGCCGAGATCGAGGCGATGCTGCATGCCGTTCCCGGCGTGCATGATTGTGCGGTGTTCGGCATCCCCGATGCCGAATTCGGCGAGGCGCTGATGGCGGTGGTCGAGCCGCAAGCAGGGGCCAAGCTGGACGTCGCCTCGGTCCGCGCCCAGCTCAAGAACTCGCTCGCCGACTACAAGGTGCCCAAGCACATCGAAATCGCAACCAACCTGCCGCGCGAGGATTCCGGCAAAATCTTCAAGCGCCGCCTCCGCGACCCCTATTGGGAGCAGGCGGGAAGGAGGATTTAGCCTCCCGTCGTCCCGGGCTTGATGACAGACCCTCATGGTGAGGAGGCCCGTAGCGCCGTCTCGAACCATGAGGCCCCGACAGCGCCCGCGGCCCATCCTTCGAGACGCCGCTGGCGCGGCCCCTCAGGATGAGGTTGGAAGCCGAGGTCGGCGGCGCAACATCCTGTGTGCGCCGCCTCCAACTTCATCTTGCGCTGCGGCAAAAAAGTTGCACACTCCGCGCCTGCCGGGCAGTTGCTGGAGCGATCAGCCAATGTCTCCCCAGACCACGTCTTCCGAAACCGATGTCCGCGCCAACCGCGCTGAGGACAGCCAGGCGCTTGAGGAAGACACGCGGCTGCGCACTGACATCCGCCTGCTCGGGCGCGTCCTTGGCGACACCGTGCGCGACCAGGAGGGCGCCGACGTCTTCGACCTGGTCGAACGCATCCGCCAGACCTCGATCCGGTTCCATCGGGATGAAGACCGGCTGGCGCGGCGGGAACTGGAAACCATCCTCGACAGCATGTCGATCTCGGAGACGGTGCGGATCGTCCGCGCCTTCAGCTATTTCTCCCACCTCGCCAACATCGCCGAGGACCAGAACAACATCCGCCAGATGCGGGGGCGGGGAGCCGGTGCGCCGCGTCCGAGCCTGCTGACGCAGGCGGTGAGCCATGCGCAGCAGGCTGGATTCAGCCCTGACGATCTGCGCCGCTTCTTCAAGGGTGCCCTGGTCAGCCCGGTCCTGACGGCGCATCCGACCGAGGTCCGGCGCAAGAGCACCATGGACCGCGAGATGGAGGTCGCACGTCTGCTCGACCGGCGCGAGCGGTTGCAGATGACGCCCGAAGAGAGCGAGGCCAGCGACGAGCAGCTTCGCCGCGCCGTGGTGACGCTATGGCAGACCAATCTGTTGCGCCGGACCAAGCTTACGGTGCTGGACGAGGTCACCAACGGATTGTCGTTCTACGACTACACGTTCCTCCACGAGGTGCCGCGGCTGCATTGTGCGCTGGAAGACCGGCTCAACAAGGAAGGCGGCGAGCCCGGCGAACTCGCATCCTTCCTGAAGATGGGAAGCTGGATCGGCGGCGACCGCGACGGCAACCCGTTCGTCACCGCCGACGTCATGCGCGGCACGCTGCGGCTGCAGTCGAGCCGGATCTTGAGCTTCTATCTGGAAGAGCTGCACTTACTCGGCGCCGAATTGTCGCTAGCCAAGAACCTTGCCGATGTTTCTGACGAGCTGCGTGTGCTCGCCGAGCGCTCGCCCGATCCTTCGCCGCACCGGAGCGGCGAGCCCTATCGTTTGGCGGTGTCCGGCATCTATGCCCGGCTCACCGCGACCGCCGAGAAGCTGCAGGTCGAGATCACGCGGCGGCCGGTCGGCAAGGCCGAGCCGTATACCAATGTGAATGAGCTGAAGGCCGACCTCGATGTGCTCGACCGCTCGCTGATTGCCAACAATTCCGCCGTCATCGCGCGTGGACGCTTGCGGCTGCTGCGGCGCGCGGTGGATTGCTTCGGCTTCCATCTCGCCCGCCTCGACATCAGGCAAAACTCCGCGGTGCATGAGCGCACCGTCGCCGAACTGCTTGATACTGCGATCCCCGGCATGTCCTACATGGCGCTCAGCGAGGATGCCCGCATCAACCTGTTGCTCGGCGAACTTCGCAGCGCGCGTCCGTTGTCCTCGCCCTTCGTGAAATACAGCGAGGAGACGCAAGGCGAACTCGCCGTGTTCCGGGCAGCCGCCGAAGCGCATGCGACCTTCGGCGCGGAGGCGATTTCCCAATGCATCATCTCGATGTGCAAGGGCATGTCCGACATGCTCGAGGTCGCTGTGCTCTTGAAGGAGGTCGGGCTCATCAATCCCTCCGGCCGCAGCGCCATCAACATCGTGCCGCTGTTCGAGACCATCGAGGATCTTCAGGCCTCCAGCGGCATCATGGACCGCATGCTGGCGCTGCACGATTACCGCCGCTTGGTGGACAGTCGCGGCGGCGTGCAGGAGGTCATGCTCGGCTATTCCGACAGCAACAAAGACGGCGGGTTCGTCACTTCGGGCTGGGAGCTCTACAAGGCGGAGATCGGCCTCGTCGAGGTGTTCGAGCGCCATCACGTGCGCCTGCGTCTGTTCCATGGCCGCGGCGGCTCGGTCGGCCGCGGCGGCGGCCCGAGCTATGACGCCATCATCGCCCAGCCCGGCGGCGCCGTGAACGGCCAGATCAGGATCACCGAGCAGGGCGAGATCATCTCGAGCAAATATTCCAACGCCGAAGTCGGCCGCAACAACCTGGAGATCCTTGCCGCCGCGACGCTCGAGACCAGCCTCTTGCAGCCCAGGCAAAGCGCGCCGCGCGCCGAATACCTGAAGGCGATGGAGCAGCTTTCGGCGCTTGCCTTCAAGGCCTACCGCGGTCTGGTCTACGAGACCGACGGCTTTGCTGATTATTTCTGGGGCTCGACCGTCATCAACGAGATCGCGACACTCAACATCGGCAGCCGTCCGGCGTCGCGCAAGAAGACCCGCGAGATCGAGGACCTCCGCGCCATTCCCTGGGTGTTCTCCTGGGCGCAGTGCCGGCTGATGCTGCCGGGCTGGTATGGCTTCGGCAGCGCGGTCGAGACCTGGATCGCGGAGCATCCGGAGCAGGGCATGCCGTTCCTGCAGGAGCTCTACAAGGAATGGCCGTTCTTCCGCACGCTGCTCTCCAACATGGACATGGTGCTGGCAAAGAGCTCGATCGCGATCGCCTCGCGCTATGCCGAGCTGGTGCCGGATGCGGAGTTGCGCGAGAAGATTTTCGGCCGCATCCGCCGCGAATGGCACCTGTCGATCGAGACGCTGCTGGACATCATGGGCCATGAGCGGTTGTTGCAGGGCAACCCGCTGCTCGAACGCTCGATCCGCAACCGCTTCCCTTATCTCGATCCGCTGAACCACGTGCAGGTGGAACTGTTGAAAGAGCACCGCGCGCAGAACCCTGACGAGCAGGTGCTGCGCGGCATCCAGCTCACGATCAACGGGATCTCCGCAGGGTTGAGGAATAGCGGGTAGGGAAGGCGAACAGCGAATGGCGAGTAGAGACGCTACTCCCTACTCGCCATTTACTTTTCTTATGGCTTCATCGAGCCCTGTGCACTCGTGTAGACGGCATAGAGCGATGTCGAGCCGCAGATGTACAGTCGATTTCGCTGCTGACCGCCGAAGCAGAGGTTGGCGACGGTTTCCGGAATGTGAATCCTGCCGAGCAGATTACCGTCCGGACTGTAGCAACGCACGCCATCTTCATTCGGATCGCCCCAACCCACGGAGCACCAAACACGCCCGGCGGTGTCAGTTCGCACTCCGTCGGTAATGCTGGGTTTGGGCATTTCCGCGAAGACCTTGCCGTTCGATACCTTTCCGCCCGCAACATCGAGGTCGAACACTCGGATATGCGACGGGTTCTCCGGCCCGTCTGTAAAGCCGGTGTCGATGACGTAGAGCTTCTTCTCGTCAGGCGAAAGCGCAATGCCGTTGGGCTCAACGAAATCGTCGACAACAACCTTGATGTCCCCGGATTTCGGATCCACCCGGTAGACGTTGTGCTTTTCCTGCTCAGGATCGGCCTTGATGCCCTCATAATAACCGCCGATGCCGTAGACCGGATCGGTGAACCAGATCGCGCCATCGGAGGTGACAACCGCATCATTCGGCGAATTCAGTTTCTTGCCATTATATTTGTCGGCGATGATGGTGATCGAGCCGTCGAGCTCGGTACGGGTGACGCGTCGGCCGGAATGTTCGCAAGTGATCAGGCGTCCTTCGCGATCGATGGTGTTGCCGTTCGAGTTCATCGATGGCTGCCGGTATACGCTCACGTGACCGTCATCCTCGGAGAAGCGCATGATACGGTTGTTGGGAATGTCACTGAACAGCACGTAGCGCCCGGCCGGGAAGTAGACCGGACCCTCAGCCCACCGCATGCCGGTTGCGACGCGCTCAACTGCCATGGTGCCCGCGAAGGCTGGGAAACCGGGAGGCCCGAACGTTGGCGGTCCTCCCTTCCTGGCAGATTCCAGGTGGGAGTCCGGATACCGGCTGCCGGGCAGCGGTCCCAAGGGCAGCGGCGCGGTCGATCGCGTTGGCGTGCCCGTTTGGCCGAGTGGCGCGACGGTCGCTGCCGAAGCGCCTTGTACCCCGAAGCTGGTCGCCGCAAGCGCCGCAGCCGCGCCCTTCAGAACGGTGCGGCGGCCGAGGCCGGGCTGATTGATCTCGGCGGAAATGGTCAGTGATTTTGTCATAGTTGCCTCCCATTTTTTGTTGGGAGAAAACCATCCGCCCGCATTCGGGCGTAAACCGGGCGATCCTTCCCAGCTCACGATCAACGGGATATCCGCGGGATTGAGGAATAGCGCGTGGGGAAGGTGAATAGCGAATGCGGCGTTCTATCCGCCATTCGCCACTCCCTATTAGCCGACTGCGTCAGCAGTTATGCGCGCCCTGCGTCTCCACATAGACCGCATAGAGTGATTGGCTCGCGGTCATGAACAGGCGATTGCGCTTCTTGCCGCCGAAGCAGACATTGGCGCAGGTCTCAGGCAGCAGGATCTGGCCGATCCGCGTGCCGTCGGGGGCGAACACCTGCACGCCGTCATAGCCCGGGCCGACCCAGCCGGCGCCCACCCAGATGTTGCCCTCGGTGTCGACGCGCAGTCCGTCGGGGAAGCCTGACTTGCCGTCGAGCTTCATGTCGATCAATTGCTTCGGGTTGGACAGCTTGTCGCCGTTGATGTCGTAGCTCCAGACCACGTTGTTGGCGTTCGGATAGTGCGTGATGCCGGTGTCGCAGACATACAGCTTCTTGTAGTCGTGGCTGAAGGCGATGCCGTTCGGCTTGAAGGGCTCGTCTGCAACCTTGGTGATCTGGCCGGACTGTCCGTCGACCCGGTACACCGCTTCCTTCTGGTAGGGCTGCACCGAGCCGGTGTTGGCCAACTGTCCCTCATAGATCGAGATCGCGCCATAGCCGGGATCGGTGAACCAGATCGACTTGTCGTTGGGGTGGACGACCATGTCGTTCGGCCCGTTCAGCGGCTTGCCGTTGGCCTCCTGGGCCAGCGTGGTGACCGTACCATTGTGCTCGTAGCGCACCAGCCGCGTGCGTTCGGCTGAAATCTGGCGTCCCTCGAAATCGAAGGAGTTGCCGTTGGCCTCGTTCGACGGCTTGTGGAACTGCTCCGAGATATGGCCGTCATCGTCGAGATAGCGAAGCTGCCGGTTTGCGGGGATGTCGCTCCAGACCAGATATTGCCCCTGCGCATTCCAGGCCGGCCCTCGGCCCACAGGCAGCCCGTGTAGAGACGCTTGATCGCGGTGTTGCCGACCTTGGCCTTGAAGCGCTTCGGATCGATCACGACGATATCGGGGTCGGGATAGCGCTGCGGCTCCGCATTGCGACCGAAGTCGCGGGCAAAGGCTTCCGGCGCGACCGCCGCAGTTGCAGCAATCGCGGTTGCACTGCGCAATAGCGTCCGGCGGTCGAGCCCGATCGCGCCGCCGTCCTGCTGGTTGGGTGAATTGTTCGGATTGTTCATGACTTCCTCCCAGGCTTTTTTGTTGTTGGGAAGGAACTCATGCGCCCGCATTCCGGCATAAAACGGGCAGCCGTAGCGAAACAACCGGAGATAGCGTCGTCCCGGGAGCCAGCGGGGGCGACGCTGTCATGAAGTTGTCAGACCATCACTCGGACCTCATCCCGAGGAGCCACGCAAGCGGCGTCTTGACGGATGGGCCACGGGGGGAGATTGGGGCCTCATGGTTCGAGACGGCGCTGCGCGCCTCCTCACCATGAGGGATCGACGGTCAGATCGGGTCCCAACCGAAGACGTCGGCAGAGCGGTCGAGATTGTAGAACGAGCCCTTGAGCGCCGGCATGCCGTGTTCGGCGATGGTCTGTGGCGTCCAGCCTTCGCCGCGGTGCACCGAGCGCAGCGGCCGCGACTGGCCCATCAGGAAGATCTCGTTCATGCGGACCGCAAAGATCTGCCCGGTGACCTCCTTGGCGGCGTCGCTGAGCAAATAGGCGCAGACCGGCGCGACCTTTTCCGGCCCCATCTGCTTCATCCTCTCCACGCGCGCCTTTTCGGCGTCGGTCGCGGTTGGAATGGTGCCGATCATGCGGGTCCAGGCGAACGGGGAGACGCAGTTGGAGCGCACGTTGAAGCGGCTCATGTCGAGCGCGATCGACTTCGACAGGCCCACGATGCCGAGCTTGGCGGCGGCGTAGTTGGCCTGGCCAAAATTGCCGATCAGGCCCGAGGTCGAGGTGAAGTGCACGAAGGAGCCGCTCTCCTGCTCGCGGAACAGCCGCGCTGCGGCGTGGCTGACGTAGAACGAGCCCATCAGGTGCACCTTGATGACGGCCTCGAACGCCTCCACGCTCATGCGGTGGAAGATCGCGTCGCGCAGGATGCCGGCATTGTTGACGACGCCGTCGAGCCGGCCGAAATGATCGGTCGCGGTCTTCACGATCTTGCTGGCCGGGATCGCTTCCGCCACCGACTCGAAATTGGCGACCGCGGTGCCACCGCGCTTCTTGATTTCCTCGACCACTTCCTCGGCCGGGGCGGCGCTCGATCCCGCGCCGTCAGCCGTGCCGCCGGGATCGTTGACCACAACCTTGGCGCCTTCGGCGGCGCAGAGCAGCGCGATCTCGCGCCCGATGCCGCGGCCTGCGCCGGTGACGATAATGACCTTGTCCTGCAGTGATTTTGTCATGTGGGTTCTCCGCTATCTGTTTCGCTTCAAGCCGTCATTCCGGGGCGCGAAGCGCGAACCCGGAATCCATTTTGCCGCGCGATGGATTCCGGGCCTGCGCCTGTCGGCGCATCCCGGAATGACGGGCTGTTACTTCTCGTTCGTGAAGATGATCGTGCCCGACGCCGCGAACATGCCGCCGACGCCATGGCACACCGAGATCTTCGCGCCCGGCACCTGCGCCGGCGCGATGCCGCGCATCTGGCGCACGCTCTCCTGCAGCGCGTACATGCCATACATGCCCGAATGCATATAGGACAGGCCGCCGCCATTGGTGTTGAGCGGCAGCTTGCCGCCGGGGCGCGTATTGCCATCGGCGATGAACTTGCCGGTCTCCTCATAAGGCATGAAGCCGAGATCGCCGAGCCCGAACAGCGGCAGGTGCGCAAAGGCGTCGTAGATCATGAGATGGTCGACATCCCCGTGCGTGATGCCGGCTTCCTTGAAGGCGAGGGGGCCTGCGACCTTGAAGGCGCGCGAGGAGTTGAAGGTCTCCATCTGGCTGACCATCGGCGTTTCCACGCTCTCGCCGGTGCCGAGGATGTAGACCGGCTTCTGCGGAAAATCCTTGGCCCGATCGGCCGAGGTCAGGATCAGCGCGCCGCCGCCATCGGTGACGAGGCAGCACTGCAGCAGGCGGAAGGGATAGGCGATCATCCGCGAGTTCAGGACGTCGGCAACCGTGATCGGGTCCTTCATGGTCGCACGTGGATTTTTCGCGGCCCACTCACGCTGCACGACGGCGACCATGGCGAGCTGCTCATGGGTGATGCCGTAGGTCTTCATGAAGCGCAGGACCGGGATCGGGAACATGCTCGGCGGCCCGTACACGCCGAATGGCGCCTCGAACTGGCCGTTGAGGCTGTCCGGTGGCGTGAAGCGCGGCTGCTTGCCGATCATCGACTTGCCGCTTTCGGCATGCGTGATCAGCACGGTCTTGCAGAGGCCGGCCTCGATCGCCGCCGCGGCGTGACGGACATGCAGCATGAACGAGCAGCCGCCGACGGACGTGCCGTCGACCCAGGTCGGCTTGATGCCGAGATAGTGACAGACCTGCTGCGGCGTCTCGACCGCGGTGGCGAAACCGTCGATGTCGGAAAGCTTCAGCCCCGCATCGGCGATGGCATTGAGTGCAGCATCCGCATGGAGCTGGAGCTGCGACATGTTGGGGATGACGCCAAGCTCGGTGGTCTCGGCCGCGCCGACGACGGCTACCTGGTTCCTGCGCATCTCTTTAACCCTTCGCCGGACGGAACAAAGGAAGCGTGATCTTGTCGTCGAGCTTCTCGAATGCGACTTCCAACTTCATGTCGAGCTCGAGCGCTTCCGGCGTCTGCGGGCAGTCGATGATGTTGCTCATCATGCGCGGGCCCTCGTCGAGTTCGACCACCGCAATGGCGTAAGGCGGCGTGAAGCCGGGCGCAGCGGGACGGTGATTGATGACGTAGCTGTAGAGTGCGCCCTTGCCGCTCGCCTTGAACACGCTGACCTTGCGCGAGGCGCAGGACGGGCAGAACGGGCGCGGCGGGAAGTAGACATGCGAGCAGGCGTCGCAGCGCTGCAGGCGCAATTCCCCGACCTGCGTGCCATCCCAGAAATGCTGGGTTTCCGGCGTCGGTTTCGGTTTTGCGCGCGCAGCTTCGGCCATTCGGCATCCTCCCTGGATCAGGCCGTCAGGCCTCATTCAAAAACGTGATGCGACAATTGACTATCCGTCGTCAACGGTCCAGCGTTTCCAATCGCATGGCGGTATTCCGAAGACGACAGCGCGCTTGTATGCCAGCCTGTCTCGGGCAATAGTCCGCCACGCGGCAAATCTGCCGCGCTCAAACAACGCGCCTGAAGAGACCTGAAATCGAAAGCCATGCCTGACAATCCGACCCTTGCCTCACTCGCCGCAGACCTCGACAGCGGCCGCACCAGTGCCCGCCAACTGGTCGAGCAGTGCCTCGCCAAGATCGCCGATCCCGCGGGCGAGGGGCAACGCGTGTTCATTCACGTCGACAAGGAAGCTGCGCTCGATGCCGCCGATGCGATGGACCGCCTGCGCAAGGCGCATGCCGCGCCGTCGCGCTTTGCCGGCATTCCCGTTTCGATCAAGGACCTCTTCGACATCAAGGGGCAGGTGACCCGCGCCGGCTCCCGCGCATTGGAGGATTCCGCGCCGGCGGAAGCCGATGCGCCCGTGGTGGCGCGGCTGCGCGCGGCCGGCTTTGTCGTGATCGGCCGCACCAACATGACCGAGTTCGCCTATTCCGGTATCGGCATCAATCCGCACTACGGCACGCCGAAGAGCGCCTACAACCGCAGCGTCGGCCATGTGCCCGGCGGCTCGTCGTCCGGCGCGGCGGTATCGATCGCCGACGGCATGGCCTTTGGCGCACTCGGCACCGATACCGGCGGCTCCTGCCGGATCCCAGCGGCTTTCAACGGCATCGTTGGCTACAAGCCGACGCAGCGGCGCATTCCGCTTGATGGCGGTGTGCCGCTGTCGTTCTCGCTCGACAGCTACGGTCCGCTTGCCAATTCGGTCGCCTGCTGCGCGACGCTCGATGCCGTGCTCGCGGGCGAGCCGGTGGCGCCGCTGCAGCCGCGGCCGGTGAAGGGCCTGCGCTTTGCGGTGCCGACCACGGTTGCGCTCGATGATCTCGATGATGCCGTGGCCAAAACGTTCGAGCGTGCGCTCGCGGCGCTGTCGAAGGCTGGTGCGCTGATCGAGAAGATCGAGGTGCCGGAGTTCCTCGATGTCGGCATCATGAACGCGAAGGGCGGCTTTGCGGCGTCCGAGAGTTACGCCTGGCACCGCTATCTGCTTGCCAGCAAAGGCGACATCTACGATCCCCGCGTCGCCACGCGCATCGCGCGCGGCGAGGGATATCTGGCCGCCGACTACATCGATCTCCTCAATGCCCGAAAGTCCTTCATCGCGCGCACCGAGAAGCGCATCGCGCCCTATGACGCGCTGCTGCTGCCGACCACGGCCAACACGCCGCCGAAGATCGCCGATCTTGAAGACGACAAGGCGTTCACCGCGGAAAATCTGCGCGCGCTGCGCAACTGCACGCTGATCAACGTGCTCGACGGCTGCGCCATCTCGCTGCCGGCCCATCGTGAAGATGATGTGCCGGTCGGTCTGATGGTCGCGGCGGCAGGCGGATCGGATCGCCGCATCTTCGAGATCGCGGCCGCAATGGAGACCATCATCCGTGTATGACCTCACTTTCACCATCGACGACAAGGGCGTGGCGACGCCGCTGACGCTCGCGATCGACCAGGCGGTGATCGCCGGCTGGACCGGCCGCGATCCGGTCGCGCGCGACAAGCATATCGCCGAGCTCGAGGCGCTCGGCATTGCGAGGCCGGCAACGACGCCGATCTACTATCGCTGCTCGGCGCGGCGGCTGACCACCGAGGACACAATCGAAGTCTGCGGCGAGGAGTCCAGCGGTGAGGTCGAGTTCGTATTGATCGGCTGGCAGGGCCGCATCTTCGTCGGCTGCGGCTCCGATCACACCGACCGCAAGGTCGAGAGCTACAGCGTCACGGTTTCAAAGCAGATGTGCGACAAGCCGATCGCTTCCGAATTATGGGAGCTCGAAGACGTCATCGACCACTGGGACCAGATGATCCTGCGCTCCCACGCCTGGATCGATGGCAAGCGCGTGCTGTACCAGGAAGGCACGCTCGACGGCATGCTGCCGGTGAAGGACCTGATCGCGCGCGGCTTCGACGGCAAGGGCCTGCCCGACGGCTGCGCCATGTTCGGCGGCACCTTCGCCGCCAAGGGCGGCATCCGCCCGGCAAGCCGGTTCGAGTTCGAGCTGGAGGACCCGGTGCTGAAGCGAACGATCCGCCATGCGTATGATGTGGTGACGCTACCGGTGCGGGGATGATCTAACGCCGCCGTCATTGCGAGCGCAGCGAAGCAATCCATCTGTCCGCGCGCGGCGGCATGGATTGCTTCGCTGCGCTCGCAATGACGCCTGAGTATCGGAAACCGGGTGGTGGACGGCTCGCGGATTTGCCACCACCTCGTTATTGTAGGATCTGAAGTGAGCATTGCGCTTTGACGGCTGACTTATTCGACGGCGTTGCCGAGCGTCCGGCGCGGGAGACCATCGCGGAAGGCGCGGTGATCCTGCGCGGATTTGCGCGCAAAGTGGATGCTGAACTGATCCCGGCGTTGCGTGAGATCGTCACTCAGGCGCCGTTCCGGCGCATGTTCACGCCCGCCGGTTATCAGATGTCGGTGGCGATGACCAATTGCGGCACGGTCGGCTGGGTCACCGATCGCAGCGGCTATCGCTACGACCGCATCGATCCGGAATCCGGGACGCCGTGGCCGGCGATGCCGCCGGTGCTGCTGCGCCTGGCGCGCAAGGCTGCGGCGGAGGGCGGCTTTGACGGCTTTGCGCCGGATGCCTGCCTGGTCAATCGTTACGAGCCAGGCACAAAACTGTCGCTGCACCAGGACAAGGACGAGACGGATTTTGCCGCGCCGATTGTCTCGGTGTCGCTCGGCCTGCCTGCGACGTTCCTGTTCGGCGGCCCGAAGCGTAGCGACAAGCCAGCTCGATATCGGCTGACGCATGGCGATGTCGTGGTGTGGGGCGGGCCGTCGCGATTGTTTTTCCATGGCGTCGCGCCGCTCGCCGACGGCGAGCATGCGGTGCTCGGCCGGCAGCGGATCAATCTGACCTTTAGAAAGACCCGGTAGCTCTCCTCCGTCATTCCGGGGCGCGCGCAGCGCGAACGCGGAATCCATTTCACCCCGTGACCCGGCGGCGCCATGGATTCCGGGCCTGCGCCTTCGGCGCATCCCGGAATGACGGCCTCAAGGTTTCGGCGGATGAATGAACGCCCACGGACTCACTTCTGAATCTGTCGGCACCTCGATCGCGATCACGTATGGCCCGCCATCGGCTAGCGCCTTTTCCAGCGCAGGACGGAAATGATCCGGCGAGGTGACGCGCGCGGCACCGGCGCCGAAGGATTCTGCGAGCTTGACGAAATCCGGATTGACGAGGTCCGACGCCACGACGCGGCGATCGAAGCGTTCGCGCTGGTCTCGCCGCACATTGCCGTAAGAGTTGTTGTTGAACACGAGCGTCACCACGCCGATGCTATGTTGCACGGCGGTCGAAAGCTCCTGCACGCCGAACATGAAGCCACCATCGCCCGTGATCGCAACCACCGGCCTGTCCGGATGGGCGACCTTGGCGCCAAGCGCGGTCGGAAAGCCGGAGCCGAGCGTGCCCTGATAGCCCGAGGTGATGAAGGTGCGCGGCTCGTACACCGGAAAGCCGTACCAGGAGGCGAAACCGACCTGCGACAGCTCATCGGTCACGATGGCATTCGACGGTAGCACCTCGCGGAGAATCTTCAGGTAAGCCAGCTGCGGCTGGATGCGCTGGATTTCGCGCGCAGCCGCCGCGGTCGCTTCGCGGATCGCCGCACGCCGGCCGCCGCTCTTGCCAAGACCAGTCTTGCGCACGGCCGCGAGCAGCTCGGCGGTGCCGGCTTTGGCATCGCTCACGATGGCGGCGTCAGCCGTGAGCCGGCGCATCTCGACGGGATCGATGTCGATGCGGATCGATTTGATGCCGCCGGGTTGGTACGGCCAGCGGAAACCCGAGGCCGGCAATTCCATGCGGGTGCCGATCCCGATCATCAGGTCGGTCGTCGGCCACAATTTGTAAGCGGCCGCCATGGTCAGCCCGAGCTCGTGCGCATTGGAGACGATGCCGCGGCCGCTGCGGAAGGCGACGACGGGCGCGTCGATCATTTCGGCAAGCTCAAGAATTTCTTCGCCCGCATCGATCGCGCCACTGCCGACAAAGATCATCGGCGTCTTGCTCGCCGCGATCAGCGTGGCCGCCGCCTTGATCCTGTCAGGGTCGGGCAGTGGCGCCGGAAATGGCTCGAACGGCTTTGATGGCGCGACCGCCGCACGCTGGGTGAAGACGTCCCAGGGCATCTCGAGCGATGTCGGTCCGCGCCGGCCTGATAGCATCTCCTGGAATGCGCGCGAGACCATCGCCGGCGCCGCACCAGGATATTCGATGCGGTCAGCCCATTTCACGAAAGTGCGCAGCGTCGCGAGTTGATCCGGCATCTCATGCAGATGGCCGCGGCCTCTGCCGAGGAATGCAGTCGGCACCTGCCCGGTGAGGCAGAGCACCGGTTCGTTGCAACCGAAAGCGGTGAGCAGCGCCGCGCTGGCGTTGAGCACGCCGGGGCCGGGTACCACGCTGAACACGCCGGGACGGCCGCTCGCGCGCGCATAGCCGAAAGCCATGTAGCCGCAGGCCTGCTCGTGCCGTGCACCGATCACCTTGAGCTGCGCCTGATGGAAAGCGTCGAACAGGCCATAGATCTGCGCGCCGGGCAGGCCGAACACCGTGTCGACGCCATGGGCGACGAGGCCGCCCACGATCGCTTCGCCGCCGCTGGTTGAGCTCATCTTGTTATCCATCCGCTTCTCAGACTTCGTCGACCACGCCGTTGCGCAACAGACCGACGCCTTCGGCCCCGATCGCTCAATCCGCAATCGTGACGTCGGCAACGAACAGCGGCTCCCGCACCGCTTGTCCGGTGAATGGCGAGCCCTGCTCGAACCAGGAGCGCGGCGCGGGCGCGCCCCACAACGTCTGGCGCCGCGGGTCCTTCAGCGACCAGCGCAGCGGCTCATGGTCGTGATCTCCAGTGAAATAGTCGCTGGTGTAGAGCTCGAGCCGGTGGCCGTCAGGATCCCTGACATAGAGGAAGAACGCGTTGGAGATGCCGTGGCGGCCGGGGCCGCGCTCCATGTTCTTCAGGAAGCCGCTTGACGCCATCACGTCGCAGAGATGCAGCACGTTCATTGCCGTCGGCACCCAATAGGCGAAATGGTGCAGGCGAGGGCCCTTGCCATTGGTGAAGGCGAGGTCGTGCACATTTCCCTTGCGATGCATCCATGCCGCGGCGATGCGCCCGTTCGGGCCATCTTCCTCGCCATATTCGGTGAGACGAAAGCCGAGCCGTGCATAGAAGTCGATAGTGTCCTGCAGCTCCGCGGCGAAGACGTTGAAATGGTCGAGCCGCTGCGGATGGCAGCCCTTATAGAGGTCGTAGCGGCGGAGCAGGTGCGGGCGCTTCTCCATCGCCGCGTAGAGCTCGAGCCGGAAGCCGAACGGATCGGAGAACTGCAAGGTGCGGCCTTGGAACGGCTGATCGACGAAGCGATAGTCGATGCCGTGCTCGGAGAAGAACGCCGCCGCCTTGTCGAGGTCGCCATCGTTGCCGACCTTGAAGCCGAGCCGGCTGCAGGCTGCGACTTGCGCCTTGCGCAGCACCAGCGAGTGATGCTGGTGCTCCTCGGAGCCGCGCAGATACACTGCCCTGTCGTCCGCGTCCTCGACATGCAGCCCGACCGTGGTCTCGTAGAACGCGCGGCTGGCGGCGAGGTCGGTCACGTCGAGCACGACGTGGCTGCAGCGGATGATGTTGAACGGCGGATCGAAGACGTGCTGCGGAACGGGCATCGATGTTTTGCTCCTAGCTCAAGGCAGTCTCGTCTTCACCTCTCCCATAGGGAGAGGTCGCGCCGTAGGCGCGGGTGAGGGGGCTCAGGTCCCTCGACAGAGCGCAACGCCTCACCCGAATTGCTGCGCAATTCGACCTCTCCCTATGGGAGAGGTGGGGCACCGTCTTTGTCGATGCAGTGGCGCCCATCACACTCCCAGTCTCTGTATCTTATGCGTCCCGCGCGCCAGCGAGACGTGCTTGGTTTCCATGTAGAAGTCGAACGAATAATCGCCGCCGTCGCGGCCGATGCCTGACGATTTCATGCCGCCGAACGGCGTCGGCAGGTGGCGGACGTTTTCCGAGTTGAGCCAGATCATGCCCGCTTCGAGCGTATCAGCCACGCGCAGCGCGCGGCCCATGTCGCCGGTCCAGACATAGCCGGTGAGGCCATATTGCACGCCGTTGGCGATCTCGACCGCATCAAGCTCATCGCGGAACGGGATGACGGTGAGGAACGGTCCGAACACCTCTTCCTGCGCCACCCGCATCTTGGAATGCGCGGCCGTGACGAGCGTCGGCTGCACATAATGTCCGCCGCCCGGACCGTCATGCGGCTTGCCGCCGACTGCGATCGTCGCGCCTTCCTGTCGTGCCACGTCGAAGTAGGAGCAGACCTTTGCCAGGTGCCGCTCATGGATCAGCGGCCCGATCTCGGTTGCGGGGTCGAGGGGGTGGCCAACCTTCAGCGCCTTCACCCGCGCCGTGAGCTTTTCGACGAACCGTTCCGCAATGCTCTCTTGCACCAGGAGCCGGCTCGAGGAGGTGCAGCGCTCGCCGTTCAGCGAGTAGATCATGAACACGACGGCATCGAGCGCGCGCTCGAGATCGGCATCCTCGAACACGATCACGGGGTTCTTGCCGCCGAGTTCGAAATGCACACGCTTCAGCGTCGGCGCGCCCTGCGCCATGATTGCGGACCCGGTCGCGCTCTCGCCGACGAAGCCGATCGCCTTGATTGCGGGATGTTCGGTCAGCGCTTTACCAGCCTCCTCGCCGAAGCCATGCACGGTGTTGAGCACGCCGTCGGGCACGCCTGCTTCCTTCACCAGCTTTGCCAATAGATCAGCCGTCACAGGCGACCATTCGGCGGGCTTGTGCACCACCGTGCAGCCGGCGGCGAGCGCGGGCGCGATCTTCCAGGTCGAGAGCATGAACGGCGTGTTCCACGGCGTGATCACGCCGACCGGTCCGATCGGCACGCGCGTAGAGATGTTCCAGTGCTCTTCGCTCGGCATGTTGAGGCCGTCGCGCGCCTCGGCGCATTTGTCGGCGAAGAAACGGAAATTTTCGGCCGCGCGGATTGCGGCTTTCGCCATGAAGCGATGCGCCTGGCCGGTGTCGATGCATTCCAGCACCGCGATATCGTCGGCACGATCCTCGATCGCGTCGGCCACGCGATTGAGCAGTTTGCGCCGCATCGAGGCCGACATGTCGCGCCAGGATTTGAAGGCAAAGGCGGCCGCGGTCGCAGCGCGATCGATGTCCTCATTATTGCCGCGCGCGACACTTGCCAGCATGGCGCCGTCGATCGGCGACTTCGTCTCAAATGTCTGCCCGGAGGTCGATGGCACGACCTTGCCGTCGATCATGTGGCCAATTCCCTCCGCCTTCAGCTTTGCCAGCAATGGCGCAGCGCGGTCGCGGTTGGCCTGGAATAGTTCGGCCGATTTCGGCTTCGCTTTATCCACGGACAGTCTCCACCTTGAGCGCATCGTGGATGCTGTTGCGCTTCCAGCTCGTCTCCTTGTCGTTGATCTGCATGTCGAACGACAACGCGAATTTGCTGCTAGCGAATACCGGGTCGAGATAGGTCGACAGCGTCCTGAAGATATGGTCTCCCGCCTTCTTGCGGGTTGCGAGATCGCGGCCCTCTCCGAGCCGCAGCACCATGTCGAGGAAGCCGTAGTCGTTTCGGCCGTCGGCGATCGCGTAGTGCTCGCATCTGACGGCGCGAACACGGATGCCGCCGAGCGGGAAGATGCCGGTCTCGATCGCCGCCTTGCGCACGAGTTCGACCACTTCGCCCATCTCGAGACGGGAATCCAGGTTGGCCGAATATTCGATGGTGAAATGCGGCAAGGTGGATCGCTCCTGATGCGCTGGAATGATTAACATGTTAAATGTATCGGCGTAAATTGATTTGCGCTTTGTTGCGCCGCAAAAGATTGACGATGCCAGGTAAGAAATCATCCCTGAACGGTTCGCGGCCGCGCGCGACGCCGGAGACAAAGCGGCAGGGGCCGATGCGCGACTTCTCGCGCTCGCTGCCGATGTCGCTCTTGCGCGCGCGCGAGGCCGTGATGCGGCAGTTCCGTCCCTCTCTGCGTCATCATGCGCTGACCGAGCAGCAATGGCGCATCCTGCGCGCGCTCACATCGGTGGAGTCGATCGAGGTCACCGACCTCGCGCGGCTCGCTTTCCTGCTGGGGCCGAGCCTGTCGCGCATCCTGCGCGATCTCGAAGCGCGCGGCCTGATCGAGCGCCGTTCGGCGGAGGCGGACCTGCGTCGCGCCGTGGTGTCGATCTCGCCGAGGGGATTGAAGCTGATCGAAGCGGTCGCGCCGACATCGGAAGCGATCTACGCCGCCATTACAAAACGTTACGGCGCGCGCAAGCTTGCTGAACTGCAGGCCATGCTGGGCGCGCTCGAGGAAAGTCTTGCGAGCTTGTCAGGCGCGGAAGAGGGCAGAGGCGAGGCGGACGAATAAATGCAAAATTTGCATGATGGTGTGTGCTCGGACGCATAGCTCGCCTTTCCTGCACATCGTTTGAGCACAAAGGAATTGGGAGGCGCGCGGAATCTGCCGGAATAGTCATGATCTCGTCGGCATTCATCTTTCCTGTGCGCGCGGATAACGCTGCACCTCCATCGTTAGTCGAAAACACCGCAATATCAATTTACTCCGAGACGGAGAGTCCGTAAGTACGCATGCGGTTCGCGCCCCGCCCGGGATCGCCAACAGCAAGAAGGGCCGACGAAGAAGCCCGGCCTCAGGGAGAAACCAATGAAACTGACGAGACGCGATTTCGCGGCTGGTGTCGTCGCCGGCCTTGCCGCCCCCCACATCATCACGAGCGCGAGAGCGCAGGGCGCCACGATCAAGATCGGCATGTGCGCGCCCGTGACCGGTCCCGCCGCCGAATCCGGCCGCTACGCCATCCAGGGCGCGAAGCTCGCACTCGAGGCGGTCAACAAGGCCGGCGGCATCCTGGGCAAGCAGGCCGAGCTAATCATCGAGGACGATCAGACCACCAATCCCGGCATCGTGCTGGCGTTCTCCAAGCTCGCCGCACAATCCGACATTGTCGGCTTCCTCGGCTCGATCCGGTCGACCCAGGTGCACGCCATGGCGCCCGACGTGCTCAAGCTTGGCAAGCCCGTGATGATCGGGGGGACCGATCCGAACCTCACTCACATGGGCAATCAGTGGCTGTTCCGTTTCCGTCCGAATGACAGCTATTCCGGGCGCGTCATCGCCGAGTATGGCGTCAACACGCTCGGCAAGAAGAAATGGGCCGTGCTGCATTCCACCGACGCTTTTGGCACTGCAGGTGGCAAAGCTCTGACCGCTGCGTTGGAAAAGCTCGGAGCCCCGCCCGTGCTCGACCAGGGCTATGCCAACCAGAGCCAGGACTTCACTCCGGTCGTGCTCGCGATCAAGCAGTCCGGCGCCGATATCCTCGGATCCTACTTCACCTTCGAAAACGACCTCGGCATCTTTGCGCGGCAGTTGCGCCAGCTCGGCGTCAACATTCCCTGGGTTGGCTCGCCCTCGATCGTCAATATCACCGCGCTGAAACTCGCCGGGCCTGCGCTGTACAACACCTATGGTGTCGCGGACTACGCGGAAGATTCCAGCGAAGCTTCTAAGGCGTTCGGCAAGCTCTATCGTGATGCGGTCAAGGTCGCACCGGATAACCAGAGCTCCTGGCCCTATGACGCGGTCACCGTGCTGGCGGCGGCGATCAACAAGGCCGGCTCGACGGAGCCTGCAAAAATCCGCGAGGCGATCCTGTCGATCAAGAAATTCCCCGGCGCCGAAGGCGAGTATAATTTCGACCAGAACGGCGACGGTTTGCACGGCTACAACATCGTGAAAAACGACAAGGGCAAAATCGTTTTCGACAAGCACATTGAATTCAACGATTGACCACGTTTTCGGCCTCTTCGTTCTCCACGGAGGGGCCGAAAACCTTTCGGCGAATTCTCTGGGTTCCTCCTAACCGAGCTTGTCATGGATCTCGTCCTTCAACTGCTGTTTACCGGCATCGGCATCGGCGCCGTCTACGCGCTGGTCGCGCTCGGTTTCGTGCTGATCTTCCGCGCCACCAATGTGGTGAATTTCGCGCAAGGCGAATTCTCCATGGTCGCGGCCTATCTGATGGTGGTGTTCTCCGTCGATCTCGGCTGGCCCTACTGGCTGTCCTTCCTGATCGCGCTTGGCGGCATGGCGCTGCTTGGCGTGATCTTCAATCTCGGCGTCTATTACCCGCTGCGCCACCGCACCTTCCTGCCCGTCATCATCGCCACCATCGGCGCCTCGATCCTGCTGTCGAATTCGGTGCTGGCGATCTACGGCCCGCAGCCGCAGGTGCTGCAGGGATGGTTCGATACGCCCGGCATCCAGCTCGGCCCTGTCTATCTCGATAGCCAGTATCTGTTGATCATCGCGGTGACGATCGCGCTCGTGTTCTTCAATTACTGGTTCTTCGAGAAGACGCTGCTCGGCAAGAAGCTGCAGGCGACCTCGCAGGACAAGGAAATGGCCTCGCTGCTCGGCATTTCCGTCTCCACCATGATCATGATCACCTTCATCTATTCCGCCGTGCTCGGCGGTCTGGCCGGCATTCTCGTTGCGCCGGTGCTGTTCGTCTCGATCCAGATGGGCTCGACGATCGCGCTGAAGGCATTCGCTGCCACGATTATTGGCGGCTTCGGCGATGTCGCCGGCGCCATTATCGGCGGGCTCGCGCTCGGCGTCATCGAGACCTTTGGCGCGGCGTACATCTCGGTTCCCTACAAGGATGGTTTTGCCTTCCTGGTCCTGGTCGCCTTCCTGATCTTCCGGCCGCAGGGCATCTTCGGCGAACGCGTGGCGGAGAAAGCATGAGCGCCCCCAGCGACAACGTGCCGATCCCGGCACCCGCCGTCCGCTCGAAACCGCTTGTGATCCGCCATTTGCCGTATTTCATCGGTGCGGCGATCCTGGTGGCGCTTGCCGCAGGCTTGCGGTTCGACGGCTACATCCTCAACATCCTGCTGCAGGCGACGACGTTCTCAATCGCGGTGTTCGGCCTGTCGGTCGTGCTCGGGCTGTGCGGCCAGATCAATCTGGCGCAGGCGGCGTTCTTCGGGCTCGGCGCCTACGCGGTCGGCATCGGAACGACTGACCTGCATCTCAGCTTCTGGCTCTGCCTTGTTGGCGGCTGCGTGATCGCGCTGCTTGCCGGCGCGTTCCTGGGCATGTCGACCTTGCGGCTCGGCGGGCATTACCTCGCGATGGTGACGATCTCGTTCCAGCAGATCGTCACGCTTGTGATGATCAACGCGATCTGGCTGACGCGCGGGCCTGACGGCGTCCCCAATATCCGTCGTCCCGAGCTGTTCCAGACGTCGCAGAGCTATCTCGCTTTCTGCGTCGCCATGCTCGCGATCGTCGGCTATCTGGTCTGGCATCTCTCCGATACCAAGCTCGGCCGCGCGATGCGGGCGGTGCGCGACAACGAACTCGCGGCCGGCGTCAACGGCATCGACGTGTTCCGCACCAAGATCTATGCCTTCGCGCTTTGTGCGCTGCTCGGCGGCCTGGCGGGCGGCCTGTTTGCCGGTGGCTTCGCCTATGTCAGCCCCGATCAATTCTCCTTTGCGGAATCGATCGTGTTCCTGACGATGTCGCTGCTCGGCGGCGTCGCTTCGCCGATCGGCTCGGCGATCGGCACGGGGCTCCTGATCCTGATCCCGGAATGGCTGCGCTTCCTCAAGAGCGTGCCCGGCCTTTACCTAGCCATCTACGGCCTGTTCGTGATCCTGATCATCCGCTTCATGCCTGACGGCATCTGGGGCTTCGTCGCCGATGCCTTCAACCGCTGGCGCGCGCACACCAAGGCGCCGCCTGTAGCGGCCGCGCTGCAGTTGAAGCCCGCGACCGTCGGCGGCGACTACGTGCTGGAGGTCACCGGACTGTCGAAACATTTCGGCGGCCTGAAAGCGGTCGATGGCGTCGACATCGCGGTGAGGCGCGGCGGGGTCCACGCGTTGATCGGGCCGAACGGTTCCGGCAAGACCACGACGCTCAACGTGCTATCCGGCCTCTACGAGGCGACCTCGGGCAAGATCGTGCTCGACGGCACCGACATCACCCACATGCCGCCGCACCAGCGCACGGCTGCGGGCCTCGGGCGCACGTTCCAGAACATCCGCCTGTTCCGTTCGATGACGGCGCTCGAGAATGTCGAGATCGGCGCCGAGCGGCCCGGCAACACCATGATCGGGAAGGGCGAGGACGCGCTGACCGAACGCGCGATGGAGGCACTGAATTTCGTCGGCCTCGGTAACCGCGCCAACGAGCTGATCTCGAGCTTCTCCTACGGCCACCAGCGCCTGATCGAGATTGCGCGTGCGCTCGCCGCCAATCCGACGCTCCTCTTGCTGGACGAGCCGGCCGCAGGGCTGAACTCGACCGAGAAGCTCGAATTGCATGAACTGCTCAAGCGCATCGCAGCGCAAGGCCTGACCGTCCTGATCATCGATCACGATATGACGCTCGTCTCCGAAGCCGCCCAGCACATCACCGTGCTCAATTTCGGTCGCCGCATCGCGGACGGCGAATCCATGGCGGTGCTGCGCCATCCCGATGTCGTCTCCGCCTATCTCGGGAGCGAATGATGCCGCTGCTCGAAATCCGCAATCTCGTGGTCCGCTACGGCGAAATCGAAGCGCTGCGCGGCGTCACCATCGCCGTCGAGGCGGGGCAGGTGGTGACCTTGCTCGGCGCAAATGGCGCCGGCAAATCCACCACGCTTCGCGCGATCTCGGGGCTCGCCAAGCCCACGTCCGGCGAAATCCTGTTCGATGGACAATCGATCGCCGGCCGTGGGCCGGAGGCGATCGTCCGGCTCGGCATCTCGCATGTGCCGGAGGGGAGGCGCGTGTTTCCGGGCCTCACGGTCAAGGAAAACATCATGCTCGGCGCGTCGAACCGGAAGGCTTCTTCGGCGCAGATCTCGCGCGAGGCGGATGCGATGTTTGACCTGTTCCCGGATATCCGCGCCTTCGCCGACGCGCTGGGCTGGACGCTGTCCGGCGGTCAATTGCAGATGGTTGCCGTCGCCCGCGGCTTGATGGCGAAGCCGCGGCTGCTGTTGCTGGACGAGCCATCGCTGGGACTTGCGCCCGTCATCGTGCAGGCGGTGTTCCGCATCATTTCGCAGATCAGGAAAGACACCACGGTCTTGCTTGTCGAGCAAAATGCGCGCATGGGACTTTCGGTCGCCGATCACGGCTTCGTCCTGGAAACGGGGCGGATTGTGCTTGGCGGCAAGCCCGACGAATTGTGGGGCAACGAGGCCATCGCCGCGGCCTATCTCGGCGGTCACGCCAAGGCCAGCGCATAAGAAGCATGATCCGGAGGAGCCGGTGTGCCGGAAGGATCATGCTCCAAACCAAGGAGCGAGTGACATATCCATGGTGACGATCAAGGTCGATAATCTCATCAATTTCGTTGC
Source organism: Bradyrhizobium sp. Crot121 (assembly GCF_059512385.1). Classification (NCBI taxonomy): domain Bacteria; kingdom Pseudomonadati; phylum Pseudomonadota; class Alphaproteobacteria; order Hyphomicrobiales; family Nitrobacteraceae; genus Bradyrhizobium; species Bradyrhizobium sp. Crot121. Next base: position 32,786 of record NZ_JCAMOR010000008.1, read on the forward strand.
TGAAGTCTTTTCCCACGCCGAATCCTCGCCCGAAGAAGCCCGTCGCATTGCAACATATCTGACCACCGCCAATCTCACCGGGCACGACAGCCACGGCGTGATCCGCGTGCCCGTCTACATCCGCTGGAAGAAAATGGGCTCGGTGGTTCCGAACCAAACCGCCGAGGTCGTGGTCGATACGCCTTCGCTGGCCGTCGTCGACGGCAAGTTCGGTTACGGGCAGACCGTTACGCCGGTCGCCGTCAAGATCGGCATCGAAAAGTGCAAGAAGGCGGGGCTCGCTGCAGTTGCGCTGCGCAATGCCGGCCATATCGGCCGCGTCGGCGATTGGGCCGAGATGGCCGCCGCCGAAGGGCTGGTGTCGGTGCATTTCGTCAATGCCGCGGGCTCGCTGCTGGTCGCGCCGTTCGGCGGCGTCGAGAAGCGGCTGTCGACTGCGCCCTATTGCGTCGGTATTCCGCGCGAAGGCCACGATCCGATCGTGCTCGATTTCGCCACCTCTGTTGTCGCCGAGGGCAAGGTCCTTGTCGCGAGCCGCGGCGGCAAGAAACTGCCTGTTGGCGCGCTGGTCGATTCCGACGGAACCTTGAGCGAGGATCCGCATGTGTTGTACGGGCCGTACACCCCGGACGGGCCGCGCGATCACACCAAGGGCACGGGCGCGATCCGTGCCTTCGGCGAGCACAAGGGCTCTGGTCTGGCGTTCATCTGCGAACTGCTCGGCGGCGCACTGACCGGAACGGGCGCGACCGCGCCGAACCGGCGTTTTGCCAATGGCATGCTGGCATTCTACGTCGATCCCAAGGTGGTCGATCCCGCCAATTTCTTCGATGGCGAAATCTCGCGCTATGTCGACTTCATTCGCGAGACCAAGCCGATCGCCGGCACCGACAAGGTGCTGATCCCCGGCGACCCCGAAAGAAAGACCCGCGCCGAGCGCACCAGGAACGGCATCCCCTTGCCTGACGACACCTGGGCGGCGATAGTGAACACCGCGCGCGAAGTCGGCGTCAGCGAAGTCAGCATCCAGCGGGCAACAGGTTAACTTCGTCATTACAAATTGCCGTCATTGCGAGGAGCGATAGCGACGAAGCAATCCATGTTTCAGCTTGCGGTGAGATGGATTGCTTCGCGGAGCCTGTCATCCGGCGGCGCTTCGCGCCGACCGCGTGGCTCGCAATGACGGAAGGTCCGACAAAAAAGGAAGGAAGGCAAAGTGGCGAATAACAAGGTCAAGCAAATCTGGGCGTCGGGCAAAGCGGTTGTCAACGCATGGCTGGCGATCCCGTCGGGCTTTTCGGCCGAAGTGATCGCGCAGTGCGGTTTCGACAGCGTCACCGTCGACATGCAGCACGGTGTGCAGGATTATCTGTCGATGGTGCAATGCTTCCAGGCCATGAACGGCCATCCGGTGACGCCGATGGTGCGCGTGCCCTGGAACGAGCCCGGCATCATCGGCAAGGTGCTCGACGGCGGCGCGTATGGCGTGATCTGCCCGATGGTCAACACGCCCGAGGAAGCCAGGAACCTCGTCTCCTATGCGAAATATCCGCCGAAGGGCACGCGCTCGAACGGCCCGATCCGCTCCGGCATGTACGGCTCGGCCGGCACCTATCAGCAGACTGCGAACGATGAGATCGTGCTGCTGCCGATGATGGAAACCAGGACCGCGGTCGAGAACATGGAAGCGATCCTCGACGTCGAGGGCATCGACGGCGTCTATATCGGTCCCTCCGATCTCGGCTTCTCCTATGGCTTGGTGCCGAAGCTCGACCGCGACGAGCCGGAGATCCTCAAAATCTACGAGAAGATCATCAAGGAGTGCGGAAAGCGCGGCCTCAACCCCGGGATCCACTGCAGCGGCGCCGAAGGCGCGGTGCGTGCGATCAACATGGGCTTCAAGCTCGTCACGCTCTCGAACGAGAGCGGATTGATGATGACCTACGCCAAGATGCAGGTGAACCAGACCCGCAAGGAATCTGGCGGTAAAGCGTAACGGTCTCTCTATCTCCCTCTCCCCGCTCTTCGCGGGGAGAGGGAGGGTGAGGGGCTCTATCCGCGAGCACTGAACTAGCAGTTGAGCGCGTGGCTTGCCCCTCACCCGGATCGCATCTGCGATGCGATCCGACCTCTCCGCGTAAGAACGGGGAGAGGTGAATACGAAACAAGGAGAATCCCATGGCCCCGGCACCCGTGATCCGCCTGCATCCCGATGACAGCGTGCTGATCGCGCGCGCGAGCTTGCCGCCCGGGCTTGAGGTCGCCAACGGCGTCATCACCACCGACCGCATTCCGGCCGGCCACAAGGTCGCGATCAAGCCGATCGTGGAGGGCGAGCCGATCAAGCGCTATGGCCAGATCATTGGCTTTGCCACCGTGCCGATCGCGCCGGGGCAGCATGTGCACACCCAGAATTGCGGCATGGGCGATTTCGCCAAGGACTATGCCTATGGCGTCGACGTGAAGCCGGTGCCCAATTTCGATCTGCCGGCGACCTTCGACGGCATCCGCCGTCCAGATGGCCGCGTGGCTACGCGCAACTATATCGGCATCCTCACCTCGGTGAATTGCAGCGCCCATGTCGCTAGCCTCGTCGCCGACGTCTTCAAGAAGAATCCGTTCACCGGCGACAATCCGCTGGCCGATTTCCCGAATGTCGACGGTGTCGTCGCGCTGACTCACAAGACCGGCTGCGGCATGACCCAGGACGAGCCGCTTGCGCTGCTTCGCCGCACGCTCGGCGGCTATGCGCGGCATGCGAATTTCTCCGCCGTGATCGTGCTCGGCCTCGGCTGCGAAGTGAACCAGATCGGCGGCCTGATGCAGGAGCAGAAGCTCGCCGGCCGTCTGCGCGCGATGGATATCCAGGAAGTCGGCGGCACCCGCAAGACCGTGGAAGCCGGCGTCGCCTTCGTGCGCGAAGCGCTCGCCGACGCCAACAAGGTGAAGCGCGAGAAGGTCGCCGCGAGCGAGCTCACGGTGGCGCTGCAATGCGGCGGCTCCGACGGCTATTCCGGCGTCTCCGCCAATCCCGCACTCGGCGCTGCCAGCGATCTCCTCGTGCGGCACGGCGGCACCGTGATCTTGTCCGAGACTCCGGAGACCTATGGCGCCGAACATCTTTTGACGCGCCGCGCCGTCAGCCGCGAGGTCGGCGAGAAGCTGGTCGGCCTGATGCGCTGGTGGGAAGAATATACGCAGCGCGAAGGCGCCGAGATGAACGCCAATCCAAGCCCCGGCAACAAGGCCGGCGGCCTCACCACGATCCTGGAGAAATCACTCGGCGCGATGGCCAAGGCCGGCAGCACCAATCTGGTCGACGTGCTGCATTACGCGGAGCCGGTGACCAAGCGCGGTTTCGTGTTCATGGACACGCCCGGCTACGACCCGGTCGCGGCGACCGGGCAGGTGGCGGGCGGCGCCAATCTCGTCTGCTTCACCACCGGCCGTGGCAGCGTGTTCGGCTGCAAGCCCGCGCCGTCGATCAAGCTTGCGACCAACACGCCCATGTACAAGCGCATGGAAGACGACATGGACGTCAATTGCGGCACCATCCTCGACGGCGAGGAGAGCGTGCAGGAATGCGGCCAGCGCATTTTTGATCTCATGCTGAAGACGGCATCCGGCCAGCCCACCAAGAGCGAGAGTTTTGACTTTGGCGGCGCCGAATTCGCGCCGTGGGTCTTGGGCGCGACGATGTAGTCTCCGTCGTCCCGGGCTTGACCCGGGACCCATACCGCGTGATCTCCGTTGTGGCGCGAGCAAGCGGTTACAGCTTCGTGCATCACTAAACCCTGTGGTTATGGGTCCGGGTCAAGCCCGGGACGACTCGGGGTTAGAGCGCGCCGAGACGATAGGCACCCGTGCCCGTTGTTAGTGCTTGCTGTCGGCCGGAACCAGTGTTCTGCTCAAAAAAGCTGCTGGAGTCCGCCATCCGTGTCGATCTTCGTCGCACTGCATCACGTCACGCATTACAAGTACGACCGACCGATCGACCTCGGGCCTCAGACCATTCGCCTGCGTCCGGCGCCGCATACGCGCACGCCGATCCTGAGCTATTCGCTCAAGGTCACGCCAGCCAATCACTTCGTGAACTGGCAGCAGGACCCGCAGGGCAATTGGCTCGCGCGGCTGGTGTTTCCGGAGAAGGCCAGTGAGCTGAAGATCGAGGTTGATTTCACGGCGCAGATGACCGTGATCAATCCGTTTGACTTCTTCGTCGAGTCCTACGCCACCTCCTATCCGTTCCAATACACCAATGATCTCAAGAACGAGCTCGCGCCCTATCTTGCAACGATCGAGCCCGGGCCGCTGCTCGCAGCTTACCTGAAGGAGATTCCACGCGAGGCCGACAGCACCGTCAATTTCCTGGTCGACCTCAACGCGAAGCTGCGAGAGAAAATCAGCTATCTCATCCGCATGGAGCCGGGCGTGCAGACGCCGGAGGAGACACTGGCCGCTGGCGCGGGCTCCTGCCGTGACTCGGCATGGCTGCTGATCCAGATTCTGCGCCATCTCGGTTTCGCCGCGCGCTTCGTCTCCGGCTATCTGATCCAGCTGCGTCCCGACATCGATCCGGTCGAGGGACCGCGCGAGGTCGAGAACGACTTCACCGATCTGCATGCCTGGGCCGAAGTCTATCTGCCCGGCGCTGGGTGGATCGGCTTCGACGTTACCTCGGGCATGCTGACGGGCGAGGGGCACATTCCCGTTGCGGCCACGCCGCACTACCGCTCGGCGGCGCCGATCTCCGGCACCGCCGGATTTGCCAATGTCGATTTCGCATTCGAGATGAGCGTCAAGCGCATCCGCGAAGCGCCACGGATCACACGTCCGTTCTCGGATGAATCCTGGGCGCGGCTCGATACGCTCGGCGAACAGGTCGATATCGACTTGAGGACGGAAGACGTGCGGCTCACCATGGGCGGCGAGCCGACCTTCGTCTCCGTCGATGATCTCGAAGCGCCGGAATGGAACATCGCCGCGGTCGGTCCGACCAAGCGTGCACTCGCCGATGATCTGATCCGCCGCCTGCGTGATCGTTTCGCGCCGGGCGGCTTACTGCACTACGGCCAGGGCAAATGGTATCCGGGCGAAAGCCTGCCGCGCTGGGCCTTCGGCCTCTACTGGCGCAAGGACGGCGTGCCGATCTGGAAGAATGCCGATCTGATCGCGAAGATCGAAAACCCGTACAAGGCCGAGATCAAAGACGCCGAGCGCTTCGCCGTGACCATGGCGCAGAAGCTCGCGCTGGCGGCCCACTACGTCATGCCGGCCTTCGAGGATCCCGCCTTTTGGCTTCAGCGCGAGGCCGCGCTTCCCGCCAATGTCAGCCCTGCGAACTCGAAACTGTCCGATCCGGAAGAGCGCGCGCGTCTGGCGCGCGTGTTCGATCAGGGATTGACGACGCCAAAAGGATATGTGCTCCCGATCCAGTGCTTCAGTCCGCTTGCCGGCGTACGCGCCCGCTGGCGCAGCGAGCACTGGAAGCTCAAGCGCAGCCATCTGTTTCTGTCGCCCGGCGACTCCCCGCTCGGCCTGCGGCTGCCGATCTCTTCGCTCGAATACATCCCGCCGGAAGATTATCCGTACATCATCGAGATCGATCCGATGGCGCCGCGTGGCGGCCTGCCGGATTTCGACGAAGAATTGAAGCGCCTGCTCGAAGACCTCCCGGAGCCGCCGCCTGTGCGCACCGCGATGTCGATCGAAATCCGCGACGGCACTTTGTGCGCCTTCATGCCGCCGGTCGAGAAGGTCGAGGACTATCTCGAACTGGTGACGGCGATCGAGGCGACCGCCGAAGAATTGCAGATGCACGTGCATATCGAGGGTTACGCGCCGCCGTTCGATCCCCGCATCGAGGTCATCAAGGTCACGCCCGATCCCGGCGTGATCGAGATCAACATCCAGCCGGCACAAAGCTGGCGCGAGGCGGTCGATATCACCTTCGGCCTCTACGAGGACGCCGCGAAAGTGCGGCTCGGTGCCAACCGTTTCCTGATCGATGGGCGCCACACCGGCACCGGTGGCGGCAACCACATTGTGGTCGGTGGCAGCAACCCGGAGGATTCGCCGTTCCTGCGCCGGCCAGATCTGCTCAAGAGCCTCGTGCTGTATTGGCAGCGGCATCCGTCGCTGTCCTATCTGTTCTCAGGCATGTTCATCGGCCCGACCAGCCAGGCGCCGCGCGTCGATGAAGCGCGCCATGACGGGCTCTATGAACTCGAGATCGCGCTCGCCCATGTGCCGCCGGCGGGCGTGGAAGCGCCGCTGTGGCTGGCGGACCGGCTGTTCCGGCACATCCTGGTCGACATCACCGGCAACACGCATCGCGCCGAGATCTGCATCGACAAGCTCTATTCGCCCGATGGCCCGACCGGCCGGCTCGGCCTGGTCGAATTCCGCGCCCTCGAAATGCCGCCTGATCCCAGGATGTCGCTGGCGCAGCAGCTCCTGGTCCGCGCGCTGATCGCAAAACTCTGGCGCGAGCCGCAGCAGGGCAAATTCGTGCGCTGGGGCACCACGCTGCATGACCGCTTCATGCTGCCGCATTTCCTCTGGGAAGATTTCTTGGACGTGCTCGCCGATCTCGGGCGCTCCGGCTACGAGTTCTCGTCGGAATGGTACGCCGCGCAACTTGAGTTCCGCTTTCCCGCGTTCGGCCGCGTCCATCATGGCGGCGTCGCGCTGGAACTGCGGCAGGCGCTCGAGCCTTGGCATGTGCTGGGCGAGGAGGGGTCCGCAGGCGGCACCGTCCGCTATGTCGATTCCTCGGTCGAGCGGCTCCAGGTGAAGGCATCAGGCTTTGTCGAGGGCCGTCACGTCGTCACCTGCAACGGCAGGCGGATGCCGATGACTGCGACCGGACGTTCAGGCGAGGCGGTCGCCGGCGTCCGCTTCAAGGCCTGGCAGCCGGCCTCCGGCCTGCATCCGACCGTCCCGGTGCATGCGCCGCTGACCTTTGACCTGATCGACACCTGGAACGGCCGCTCGCTCGGCGGCTGCGTCTACCATGTCGCCCATCCCGGCGGCCGCAATTACGAGACCAAGCCGGTCAATTCCTACGAGGCCGAGGCGCGGCGGCTGGCCCGCTTCCAGGACCACGGCCACACCCCCGGCAGGATCGAGCCGCCGCCGGAAGAACGCACAATTGAATTCCCGCTGACCCTCGACTTGCGGACGCCGCTCCTGCATTGATTGCACCATAGCGTTTTCGAGCGAAGTGGGTACCGGTTCGCGTGAAGAAAACGCGTCAAACGCAGAGCGTCGGGAATGACCGGATCGGTCGGCAACAATCAGGAGAACAAGGTCCGACCAGGCCAGCGCCGCATGGCGCAGTGGTCGCGCGACTATGCGCGGCTGCCCGGCATCCCCGATGAATATATCGGCCCGGATGGCACCCCGCGCCCGGTTTGGACCCGTTTCTTCGACGCTTTTGCCACGCTTTCGCCGGCCGAGATCGAGCGCCGCTTCGCCGCCGCCGACCGGCATTTGCGCGACGCCGGCGTCACCTATCGCGCACCCGGCGAAACGTCCGACCGACTGTGGCCGCTCAGCCACCTGCCGCTGATCATCGATGATGCCGACTGGCAGCAGCTCGTCTCCGGCATCACGCAGCGCGCGCAACTGCTCGAGATGATCCTGCGCGATATCTATGGCGATGGTCGCCTTGTCACCGATGGCGCGATCCCCGCCGCCGCGATTGCGGGCAGCAGCGAATATCTGCGCGCCGTCAGCGGCATCAAGCCGGCGGGCGGGCGCTACCTCCATCTTTATGCCGCCGATGTCGGTCGCGGCCCTGACGGCCGCTGGTGGGTGCTCGGCGACCGTACGCAGGCGCCGTCGGGCGCGGGTTACGCGCTGGAAAACCGCCTGGTGCTCTCCCGCGCTTTCTCCGGCCTTTACAAGTCGATGAATGTCGAGCGCGTCGCGCCGTTCTTCGAAGCGTTTCGCGATGGCCTGCGCGCCAGCGCCGACCGCGACGAGCCGCGCATCGGCCTGTTGACGCCGGGCTCGTTCAACGAGACCTATTTCGAGCATGCGACCCTGGCGCGCTATCTCGGTTTCCTGCTGGTCGAAGGCGACGATCTCGCCGTCAGCGGCGACCGCGTCCATATCCGCACCGTGGCGGGGCTGAAGCGGCTCGACGTGCTGTTGCGGCGGGTCGATTCCAACTGGCTCGATCCGCTCGAGCTCAACGCCTCCTCGCATCTCGGCGTGCCCGGCCTGATCGAGGTGCTGCGCAAAGGCGGCGTGGTCATCGCCAACATGCCCGGTTCGGGCGTGCTTGAAGCACGGGCGCTGCTCGGTTTCCTGCCGAGCCTCTGCCGCCGCCTGCTCGGCGAAGAACTGGAAATGCCGCATATCGCGACCTGGTGGTGCGGCCAGAAGGCGGCGCGCGAACAGGTGCTGTCGCGGCTCGATGATTTCGCGATCGAAAGCGCCTATGGCCGGGGTGTGCCGGGTTTTGCCAGCCATGGCCCCGTGCTCGCGGGCGAACTGTCGCCGAGCGAACGCGAGCGGCTGCGGAATGCGATCGTCGAACGCGGCATCGACTATGTCGGCCAGGAACTGGTGCGGCTGTCGACCACGCCGGTGTGGGAGAACGGCCAGCTCACGCCGCGCCCCTTTGTGCTGCGCGTCTTCGCTGCGGCCACGCCGCACGGCTGGACGATCCTGCCCGGCGGCTTCTGCCGGATCGCCGAACAGCCTGACGCCCGCGCGGTGTCGATGGGCGACGGCGCGCGCGCCGCGGATGTCTGGGTGGTGTCGGAAAAAGCGGTTTCGACCGCGAGCCTGTTGCCCGCGAGCGATACCGTGCGCATCCGCCGCATCGCCGGCGTGTTGCCAAGCCGCGCCGCCGACAATCTGTTCTGGCTCGGCCGCTATCTCGAACGCGCCGAAGCGACGCTGCGCTTGATTCGCGCGCTCGGCTCGCCGATGCGCGATCCCGCGAGGTCGAATCCGAGCAGCACGTCCAACCTGCATTCGGTCGAGCGCATCCAGCGCATGCTGGTGGCCTGGGGCGCGAGCTCGCAGACGGCGCGCGCGAACTTGGCCAAGGTCGCCTCCGAGGCCTTGCAGAGCGAGGAGCGCTTTGGTTCGGCATTGTCGCTGGTCCGCTCGGCGCAGCGCACCGCCACCTCGCTGCGCGAGCGTCTGTCGCCGGACGCCTGGCAGGTCATCACCGAGATGGTGGACCGGCTCGGCGAGGAGGTCGAGGATGACGATGGCGTCATCAGCGCGGCCGAGTTGACGCTGCAGGAACTGGCGAGCTTTGCGGGACTTGCGCAGGAGAACATGAACCGCGCCGCCGGCTGGCGCTTCCTCGACATGGGCCGCCGTGCCGAGCGCGCCATCAACACCACCCGTTTCGCGCGGCAGTTCGCCTATGACGAGGCTGGTGACGAAGACCTCGACATCCTGCTGACGCTCGTCGATTGTCAGATCACCTATCGCTCGCGCTATTTGGTGACGCCGCTCCTCGCGCCGGTGCGCGATCTCGCGGTGCTCGACCCCTATAACCCGCGCTCGGTCGCGTTCCAGGTCGAAAGCCTCAACGAACATATCGCGGCGCTGCCGAGCCTAAAGGAATACGGCATGATCGAGCGTCCGCAGCGGCTTGCGGTCGCGCTGCAGGCGATGCTGGCGACGGCGGAAGCAGAGACACTCGATGTCAAGACGCTGTTCTCGCTGGAGCAGGACCTGCTCAATCTCGCCGATGCCATCGGGCTGCATTATTTCCCGCACGGGCCCAATGCGAGCCGGCCGGAGAAGCTGACGGGCCTCGCGTGATCTACGATATCAGGCACGTCACGACCTACTCCTACGAAAGCCCGGTGAGCGTCGCGCGATGCTCGCTGCGGCTCGAGCCGCAAAGCGGCAGCGGGCAGCAACTGATTTCCCACAGCGTCGAGATCAGGCCGCGGCCCGCGGAGCGTACGGCGCGGCGCGACTTCTTCGGCACCTTGACCGAAAGCATCCTGATCGAGACCGCGCATCGCAATCTGCGCATCGACTCGCGCTCGCGCGTCTCGGTCTCGCGGCATGCGCCCGGCCGCACCGCGCCGAGCCCGTCCTGGGAGAGCGTGCGCGACATCGCGTTCGAGGCGACGAGTCTCGGACCATCCTCGCCGGTCGGCTATGTCTTTGCGAGCGCGCTGGTGCCGGTGCTCGCCCCGCTCACGGCCTACGCGTCCGCAAGCTTTCCAAGCGGAGGCGGCATCGTTGCGGGTGCCGCCGACCTGATGCGCCGCATCCGCAGCGACTTCAGATATGATTCCAAGGCCACCGTGATCTCGACGCCGCTGACGGAAGTGTTCGAGAAACGCCACGGCGTCTGCCAGGACTTTGCCCATGTGATGATCGCAGGGCTCCGCGGCCTCGGCCTGCCGGCGGCCTATGTCAGCGGCTATTTGCGCACCATCCCGCCGCCGGGACAGCCGCGCTTGCAAGGGGCTGACGCGACCCATGCCTGGGTCTCGGTGTGGTGCGGCGCCGAGCTCGGCTGGATCGGCTTTGATCCGACCAACGATCTCCTGGTCGAGAACGATCACATCATCCTCGCGGTGGGCCGCGATTTCTCCGATGTTTCGCCGGTCGACGGCATCATCGTCGGCTCGCGCAAGCAGAAGCTGAACGTCTCCGTCGACGTGTTGCTGGTGGAGTGACGCCGTCACGCGCATCGCATCCTGCCGTAGCCCGGGTGAAGCGTCAGCGTAACCCGGGTTCTTTCTTCGATGTCGATACAGTTGTCCCGGCTTGCGCTGCGCTCCATCCGGGCTACGGATTAAAGCCGATGGCTCAACGAAATGCGGCGGCGGACGGCGGCAGTGCGCCGGCGCGCTTGCCGCGAAGTGTCTCGGACGGGTACTCGCCGAACAGGTTTCTGTAATATTGGGCGAACCGTCCGAGCTCGATGAAGCCCTGCTGCATCGCGACTTCGCCGACGGTGACCTCTCCGGGCGCGCTTTCCCGTAGCATGGAATGGATGGCGCAAAGGCGCTTGTGGCGCAGGAATGTCACGGGGCCGATGCCGAACACGTCGTGAAAGGCACGGTGAAGTCCGCGCCGCGACAGCCTGAATTCGGCGCAGATCTCGGAGATATGCACCGGCCTCGGGCCCACTCTATCGAGATAGTCCTCGACGCGGCGAACGAGATTCATCGCCGACGGCAGATAGCCGCTGTCATCAGGCGGCAGCGAATTGACGATCGTACCCGTCATGCAGTCGACGATGGCGCGCTTCCAGAATTCGGCCGCATCATCCGAAAGCACCGCCTCGTGCCGGGCGAGACTTGAAACGATCTGGGGCAGGCGGCGGGCCGCGACCATGCCGATCGCATCGCTCGTGCGATAGTAGCTTTTTTCCAGCCAATGGGCGGGATCGCTGAGCCGCGCGTCGCCGCCGAACACGGAGCCGAGATGAGCGAGATCGAGCCGGACCGCTGCATAAGTGGATGCGCCGTGGAAGATCCCATCATGCTCGACCAGCGGCGGGATCACCAGGACGTCGGACGGACGCATGTCGAACGACCAGTGCGTGACACGGTCTTCGGCATCAAGCAGCATTCCAACGATCAGCCGGTCATCGGTCGAGATGCGCTGCGTGCGCAGGCCGAGATTGAACGAGCCGATGCTCAGCGAGAAATCCCCGATGCCGACATGAGACAGGGTCCCGCGCATCCTGCCACGTCCGATCTGCATGACGTCGACATGGCTGCCCTTGACGCCCTGATGCATGCCCTCGAAGCCATCGAGGTTGGAGATGTTCACCGAAAGATGTTGCGCCATCTTCGCTTCCCCCACGCACGCTGGGGCAGTGCCGGTCCCGGCAACAAGCCGGAGGACGGTGAAGTTCCTGCCACACCAGGACACCGATTGTCCTGCCGATTCGGGTTTCGCGATGGCGGTTGTGCGGCGGTAATTTTTCTCTCGATTTTCGCGAACGCGTTTTACCAACCGCAGGAGATCGGCCGGGTTCGCGTGGGCGGCTGTAAGCAAGCTTGCCGAAAATTGGCACAGTCTGCACATCACAGGCCTGCGGAGTTGGTCTATCCTTTGGTCCACAACCAGAGGACGCACGTGATGAGGTCGTGTCGGACCGCGTCGCAGGCCACGGGTGCGGCTGCGCTTACGGCAGCCCTCGCACACGACAAGAAGAGGGCTCACCTGTTGTTGCCGCTGGGCTGGCGGCGCTTGAACCGGAAGGGGCGCGACACCGCGCAAAGCTGGCGCCATGTTTCGGGCAGAGATCGAGTGCAGCAACTATCAGCCGGATGATATCAGGACCGAGGACATGGTCTGGATTCCCGGCGGCACGTTCCGGATGGGATCGGACCATCACTACCCCGAGGAAGCGCCATCGCATCGCGTGACGGTCGACGGTTTCTGGATCGACCGGACACCCGTCACCAATTGGCAGTTTCGCGAGTTCGTGCTCGCCACCGGCTACATCACTGCGGCGGAGATTCCGCCCGGTCCCGCCAACGATCCTGATGCACCGCCGGACATGCGCCAGGCAGGTTCGCTCGTCTTCACGGCGCCGCGGCGGGTGCGCGATCTGCGCGACACCAGCCAGTGGTGGACGTTCATGCCCGGGGCTAACTGGCGCCATCCATACGGCCCCAAGACCCACATCTACGTGCTCGGCAGTCATCCGGTCGTGCACATCACTTACGCCGACGCATTGGCTTACGCGAAATGGGTCGGAAAGGAATTGCCGACGGAAGCGGAGTGGGAATTTGCCGCGCGCGGCGGGCTCGAGGATGAGGAATACGCCTGGGGCAACGCCCTGATGCCCGGCGGCGTCCACATGGCCAATACCTGGCAAGGCAATTTCCCGGTGCAGAATCTCTGCGAGGACGGCTATGACCGTACTTCGCCGGTGACGGCGTTCCCGCCGAACGGCTATGGCGTCCACGACATGATCGGCAACGTCTGGGAGTGGACAACCGATTGGTGGTCGGCACACCATGAGGCCGACGCGCAGCACGGCGTCCCGCATAATCCCGTCGGTGGCCGCAAGGAGGCCAGCTACGATCCGGCGCGCGCGCGGGCCCGCATCCCACGCAAGGTGCTCAAGGGCGGTTCGCATCTTTCCGCGCCGAATTACAGCCGCCGCTATCGTCCCGCTGCGCGGCACGCGGAGGCGGTTGATGCCTCCACGAGCCATGTCGGCTTCCGGTGTGTGTTGCGGTCACCCGTTTCCCCGTCTCGCCATCATTCGTGATGCGCGGTCATCCTGTAGGTTGCACTCCGCTGAGCGCGCGACCGAGCTAGGAAAGCGTCGTTGAATCGGTTCCGTTGATCGGAACAAGTCTGTGCTTCCAGCAGTTGGCCACTTGGCAGCAGGGGAGGCGTGGTGTCGAATACTGCAAATGCGAGGCCGGGGGGCGAACCAGCGGCCGTCATGTTGTTCCCGCAGCCGGCGCTGCAACTGGTCTATGACACGGCGCCGATCGGGCTTGCATGCCTGTCTCCAGACTGCCGGTATCTGCAGATCAATCAACGTCTTACCGAGATATGCGGATTGTCCGTCGAATATCATCTCGGACGCTCCGTCAGGGATTGCGTGCCTGCGCTGGCCGACTCGGTCGAGCAGATCGTGCAGTCGATCATGGAGACCGGCGAACCGGTGATCGGCGTCGAGGTCGCCGGTCAACGGGCCGATCAGGTCGATGAGCGTTTCTGGGTGACGTATTGGCACCCGTTGCGTGCGCCGAGCGGCCAGATCGTCGCCATCAACGTCGCGGCGGAGGAGATCACCGAGCGCAAGCGCAGCGAACAGGCGCTTCGGCAGGCCCGCGACGCGGCCGAGGCCGCGCTGCAAGATCTGCGAGAGGCCCAGGCTTCGCTGGTTGAAGCCGAGAAGCTTGCTGCGCTTGGCCGGATGGTCGCGGGCGTTGCCCATGAGGTCAACAATCCCGTCGGCATCAGCCTGACGGTTGCTTCGTCGCTTCAGCGCAGGACCGAGCGCTTTGCGGCCGAAGCCGCGTGCGGCGGGCTCCGCCGGTCGACGTTGACCGAGTTCGTCGACGCGATCAACGATGCATCGAACCAGCTTGTCACGAACCTCAATCGCGCGGCCGAACTGGTGAGCGCGTTCAAGCAGGTCGCAGCCGACGACGATCAATCCGAACGACGCGAGTTCGATGTTGGTGAATTGACAGGACGGATCCTGTCGAACCTGCGTCCCGAGTTTCAGGAGCGCGGCATCACATTGAATGCATGGTGCGAGCCAAATCTTCGGATCAACAGCTATCCCGGTCCTTACGGGCAGGTCCTGACGAATCTGGCGTTCAATGTCATCGCGCACGCGTTTCCGGACGGCCGCCGTGGTGCTGTCGATCTGACCGTGCGCGCCGCGGGGGCCGATCACGTCGAGGTGGTGTTCGCCGACAACGGCTCAGGGATGAGCGCCGAGACCAGGCGCCGCGCGTTCGATCCCTTCTTCACGACCCGCCGCCACGAAGGCGCGACCGGCCTTGGCCTGCACATCGTCCACAACATCGTGACCGAGCGCCTGGGAGGACGGATCAGGCTGGATAGCAAGGTGGGCAGCGGCACACGCGTTCAACTGCTGTTGCCGAGGATCGCGGGCGAGCAAAGCGCGCATTAGCGAGCGGAGGGATCACGCGCTCTTCCGCACACCTTCGACCGGATCGGCGCGCAAATTACGGAAGAATTTCTCGACCTCGCGCGACAGCGTCTCCGCCGTCGCGGTCAAATCACCGGAGGCGGCAAGCACGGATTCGGCCGCAACGGATGTCTTTCCCATCGCTTCGCTGAGCGAGCCGATATTGACCACCAGCGTATCATTGCCTTGCGCGGCCGCCTGCGCATTGATCGAGATCTCGCGCGTCGCGGCATCCTGCTCGCCGACGGCGCTTGCGATATTCGATGTCACGGCGTTGATCTCGCGGACGGCATTGCCGATCTCGCGCACCGCCTCGACCGAATTGCGCGTCGAGGCCTGGATCGTGCCGATATTCTCGCCGATGTCGACGGTGGCTTTCGCCGTCTGTTCCGCCAGCGCCTTGACCTCATGGGCGACGACGGCAAAGCCGCGGCCGGCGTCACCGGCGCGGGCGGCCTCGATGGTGGCGTTGAGCGCGAGCAGGTTGGTCTGCTCGGCGATCGCCCGGATCAGCGTGAGCACGCCGTCGATGCGCTGGGTCGCGGCGGCAAGTCCTTCGATCTCGGCGACAGACTTGTCGGTGCGCTGGCCGGCCTCTTCGACCGCGCCGGCGGACTGGCGGACCTGGCGGCCGATCTCCTGCACCGAGGCCGAGAGTTCTTCGGCGGCGCTGGCGACGGCGGAGACATTGCCCGCGGCCCGCGTGGTGGCGCCGGCCGCTGTCACTGCGCGATCGCTGGCATCCGATGCGACGCTGGCAATGGCCTGCGCGGTATCGCGCATCGAGGCCGCATTGTCGTTGACCGCACGCAGCACGGCGCCGATCGCCTCGCGGAACGCGTCCACCGAGGCTTCGATGTGCCTGGAGCGGTCATCGCGTGCCCTCGATTCCTGCAGCACCTGCGAATTGAGGTTGCGGTTGCGCTGCATCGCCTCCCGGAAGATCTCGATCGCGCGCGCCAGCGCCCCGATCTCGTCGCCACGCCCTGTGTGGGGAACGGCGACGTTCTCCTCGCCTGCCGCGACCTGCCTGATCGTCGTGGTGATCGCGGACAGCGGGCGGGCGATCGAGCGCGCGATGATCAGCACGCCGAACACCACCAGGACCAGCGCCAGGCCGCCGAGGCCGGTCAGCACGAGCGCCATGGTGCGATTGGCGTCGGTCTCCTGCGCCAGCTTCCTGCTGCGCTCGGCATAGACCTTCGACAGCGCCTCCAGATCCTTGTTCAGCGCCGTACGCACGTCGCGGTTGGCGTCGTTGTCGCCCCATTCGCGGCCCGCGGCGGCGCCGATCTCGACGCCGCGGCGCACGAGCTCCTTGCGGAAGTCGACGAACTGCTCGATGCGCTTCTTGAATTTGGCGAACTGCTCGGCATCGTCGGCCTGGACGATCTGCTCCCAGCTCTTGACCACGGCGAGGATGCGCTCGTTGAACTTGAGCAGCCCATCGCCGTATTTCTTCACCGCGGCCGGATCCGTCGACATGTAGATGCCGCGGGATTCCATCACCACCGCATAGACGAGCGAATTGACCCGCTCGACATTCAGCGCCGCGCGGCTTGCCGTCTCCACGGCCTCCGTGAGCTCTGCGTTCCGGCGGCTGTTGTGGTCGGACAGGAAGGTGATGGCCGCGGTCAGCACCGCGAACAGTGCAAAGATCGCATACAGCTTGGCAGCAAGGGAAAGCCGGGACGCCATGGCGCGGACAGGGATGGGGCGGGGGGAGGTCGTGATTTCAGCCATTCGGGGCACTCCAGATGGGCCGGGGAGCACCAACGGCCGGTAAAATCATCCAGAATTTTGGTGGACAATTTCTTAATGCGCGAAGTTCCCCCCATTGCAACCGGTGGCGAGGTAGCCCAGGTGGGACCGGATAGCCGGTCGGCACCGGTTCTTGCATGGTGATAGACTGTTGATCCAATGAAGCGCGGCCAGCGCGCGGGAATCCCTCATGGTCTATCGCCACGTCATCGGTGCCACCTCTTACGTATTCGGCGATCTGCGCGACCTGCTCGCCAAGGCCACGCCGCCGCGCTCCGGCGACCGCCTTGCCGGGATCGCGGCCGGAAGTGCGCAGGAGACGATCGCGGCGCGGGTCGCGCTCGCCGACGTGCCGCTGAAGCAGTTCCTGAACGAGGCGGTCATCCCCTACGAGGACGACGAGGTCACCCGGCTGATCCTCGACACCCATGATGCCGCAGCCTTTGCCGTCATCTCGTCACTGACCGTCGGCGGCTTTCGCGACTGGCTGTTGTCGGATGCCGCGAGCACCGATGCGCTGCAGAGGCTGTCCCGCGGCATCACGCCGGAAATGGCGGCCGCAGTGTCGAAACTGATGCGCAACCAGGACCTGATCCTGGCTGCGAAGAAATGCGAGGTGACGACCCGCTTCCGCAACACCATCGGGTTGCGCGGCCAGATGAGCACGCGGCTGCAGCCCAACCATCCCTTTGACGACGTCAAGGGCATCACCGCCTCGATCCTCGACGGGCTCCTGCTCGGATCAGGCGACGCCTGCATCGGCATCAATCCGGCAAGCGACGATCCCAATATCATCGGCGGCCTGCTCAGGCTGCTTGACGACATCATCACGCGCCTTTCGGTCCCGACCCAGGGCTGCGTGCTGACCCATGTGACGACGACGCTCGGGCTGATCGGGCGGGGCCTGCCGGTCGATCTGGTGTTCCAGTCGATCGCCGGGACGGAAGCCGCCAACCGCAGCTTCGGCGTCGATCTTGCGCTGCTCGGCGAAGCGCGCGAGGCGGGACTGTCGCTCCGCCGCGGCACGGTCGGTGACAACGTCATGTATTTCGAGACCGGGCAGGGCTCGGCGCTGTCGGCGGGCGCCCATCACGGCGTCGACCAGCAGACCTGCGAGGCTAGAGCCTATGCGGTCGCCCGTGCTTTCGATCCTTTGCTCGTGAACAGCGTGGTCGGCTTTATCGGCCCGGAATATCTCTATGACGGCAAGGAAATCATTCGCGCGGGCCTCGAGGATCATTTCTGCGGCAAGCTGCTCGGCCTGCCGCTCGGCGTCGACGTCTGCTACACCAACCACGCCGAGGCCGACCAGGACGACATGGACAATCTCCTGACGCTGCTGGCCGCGGCCGGTGTCACTTTCATCATGGGGGTGCCCGGCGCCGACGATGTTATGCTGAACTACCAGTCGACGTCGTTCCACGACGCGCTCTATGTCCGGAACGTCTTCGGTCTCAAGCGGGCGCCCGAATTCGACGACTGGCTGCTCCGCGCCGGGCTCGCGGGAAACGACTTCCAGCTTACCGATCGTGCAGGGCTGCTGCCCGAATTTGCCTCGCGCCTGATCGCCTGAAACTCGGCGTTCCCTCTCGCAGTGCTCTTTGGCAACGAACCGTTCCCTGCGCGTGTGCGCTGCCACAATCTTGAAGAATTTCTGGCCCAGCGTTCGATGCCGTGCTTACATTTGGTTTAGGCTCGTCTTAAGGAAGTTTTGATGAGAGCTGAGGGCATCGAGACGGCGCGACGCATCCTCTGCGTCTTCCCGCGCTACACATCGGCGTTCGGTACGTTCGAATACGCCTATCCCTTGACCGACGGCGTCAAGGCTTTCATGCCGCCGCAGGGGCTGTTGCTGATCGCCGCCTATCTGCCGGAAAACTGGCAGGTCCGCTTCATCGACGAGAACATCCGTCCCGCCAGCAAGGCAGATTTCGAGTGGGCGGAGGCGGTGTTCGTCAGCGGCATGCACATCCAGCGCCACCACATGAACGACATCTGCCGTCGGGCGCATACCTTCAATCTTGCCGTCGCCCTTGGCGGCCCCTCAGTCAGCGCCTGCCCGGACTACTATCCGTCGTTCGACTATCTCCACGTCGGCGAGCTCGGCGACGCCACCAATGAATTGATCGCGCGGCTGGCGCGCGATCCGTCGCGCCCACCTGAGCAGGTGGTTCTGAAGACCATGGACCGTGTGCCGATGACGGAGTTCCCGATCCCGGCCTACGAGCTTGCGGAGACACGACGCTATTTCCTCGGCAGCATCCAGTTCTCCAGCGGCTGCCCCTATCAGTGCGAGTTCTGCGATATCCCCGGCCTCTACGGCCGCAACCCGCGCCTGAAGACGCCGCAGCAGATCATCGCCGAGCTCGAGCGGTTGCGCGAATGCGGCATGACCGACACGGTTTATTTCGTCGATGACAATTTTATCGGCAACCGCAAGGCAACACTGGACTTGTTGCCGCATCTGATCGAGTGGCAGAAGAAGACCGGTTATGTCGTGCGGCTCGCCTGCGAGGCGACGCTGAACATCGCCAAGCGCCCCGAGATCCTCGAGAAGATGCGCGAAGCCTACTTCGTCACCATCTTCTGCGGTATCGAGACGCCCGATCCCGACGCGCTGAAGGCGATGCACAAGGACCACAACATGATGGTCCCGATCCTCGAAGGCGTTCAGACCATCAATTCCTACGGCATGGAGGTCGTCTCCGGCATCATCATGGGCCTGGACACCGACAAGGCCGAGACCGCGGACGCGCTGCTTGCTTTCGTCGATGAATCCCGGATTCCGCTATTGACGATCAACCTGCTGCAGGCGCTGCCGAAGACGCCGCTCTGGGATCGGCTCGAACGCGAGGGACGGCTGGTCGAGGACGACAGCCGCGACTCCAACGTCGAGTTCCTTTTGCCCTATGATGAGGTCATCAGCTCCTGGAAGCGGTGCATGGAGGTGGCCTACGAGCCCGAAAAGCTGTTCGCGCGCTACGAGCACCAATGCGACTACACCTACGCCCACCGCGTGAAGGTGCCTATCAGCCCGGAAAGGAAGAGCTGGGCCAATATCAAGCGCGGGCTGATCATGCTGCGCAACATCTTCTGGCAGGTCGGCGTGCTCGGCGACTACAGGCGGACGTTCTGGAAGTTCGCGCTCGGGCGGCTTCGCCGCGGCGACATCGAAGGGTTGATCGCATCTTCGATGATCGCGCATCACCTGATCACGTTCGCGCGTGCGGCCTCGAGGGGCCAGCAGAACGCGTCGAACTATTCGATCCGGCTGCGCGAAGCTTCCGTGCCCGCCGAGTAGCCCGAAATGAAGCCACCGGCGCCGCCGCCCCTTTCGCTGACGCGCCTGCGGGAATTGACGCCGGCGCGCGTCGGGCTCGGCCGTTCCGGCTCCAGCCTGCCGACCGAGGCGCTGCTGAGCTTTACGCTCGACCATGCCCGTGCGCGCGATGCCGTTCATGCGGCTTTCGATCTCAATGGCCTCATTGCGGGATTGAACGAGCTCGGCCTGCAGCTGCTCCAGGTGTCGAGCCAGGCGCGCGATCGCCGCGACTATCTCCGGCGTCCCGATCTTGGACGCATGCTCGATCCCGAATCGCGGCGCGCCTTGGAGAGCCACGGCAGCACGTCCAGCCAACTCGCTCTTGTGATCGGCGATGGCCTGTCGCCGACCGCGGTCAATGTCCATGCGGTCGAGCTGGTACGCCATCTATTGCCGAAGCTTGCGGCTGGCCGGATTGATATCGGCGGGACCGTGATCGCGTCGGGCGCGCGGGTTGCGCTGGGCGACGAAATCGGCGCGCTTCTCAACGCGCGCATGGTCTTGGTGCTGATTGGCGAGCGGCCCGGCCTGTCCGCGCCCGACAGCCTCGGCGCTTACCTGACCTTCGCGCCGCGGATCGGCCGCACCGATGCGGAACGCAACTGCATCTCCAACATCCACCGCGCGGGCCTCACCTACGCGGAAGCGGCATACCGAATCGCGTGGCTGGTCCGCGAGGGACTGAGCCGCGAAGTCACCGGCGTTGCCTTGAAGGACGAGAGCGGAGGCATTCCGCCGCAGCTCGGCGCGTCCTGAGCTGACGATCGGGGAGGCGGGACCGGCCTTCCGAAAAGATCACGTTCGAACAAAGAGATGAGAGCGGGACTGCTTCAGTCCGATCCGTTCGTGCGCTGTGACAAATCAGATACTTAATGGCGATTTTTGTACCGCACACGCTGATTTGACCTCTCCCTTGTGCTTGCGAGGCGCCGGAGGGGCCTGTAAAACCGGCGACGGTCAATACTTCCGTGTTTTCAAGGGCTAGCCCCGATTGGAAGTGACTGTAGAGCGTTGTGCACGCCCGGAAAACCCAAGCTAGACAATTCGCGCCGATTTCAGAACTGGACAGGGCATGCTCGAAAAGAATTCCGAAAGTCAGGTCCACGTCGGAAAGGTCGAGGAGCCGCCGCAGGGGGCCAGTATCGCTTTCGGGCTGGAGCGCATCGGGCTGATCGCGGTCAAGGCGCCGGTCGTCTCGCTGATCGTCCTGGTCGCGCTGATGATCGCGGCAGTGTTCGGCGTCCAGCGAATCAAGATCGACGATTCGCTGTCGCAACTGTTCCGTTCCAACACCAAGGACTACAAGCAATATGAGGAGGTGACGAAGCGCTTCCCGGCGACCGAGTTCGACGTGCTGGTCGTGGTCGAGGGCAAGACGCTGCTGGCGCGCGACAACCTCGAGAAATTGCGCGACATGGTCACCGACCTGCAACTGGTCGACGGGGTGCGCGGCCTGATCTCGCTGTTCTCGGCGCGGCAGGCGCCGGAGCCCGGCAAACTGCCGGCGGCGCTATTCCCCAACGAACTGCCCGAAGGCGCCGCCTACGACAAGTTCGTCGAGACGGTGAAATCCAACGAGATCATTCGCGGCAAGCTGTTGTCGGAGGACGGTACGCTGGCCCTGGTCGTGCTGTCGCTCGATCCCGAAGTGGTCTCGAGCAACAAGCTGAGCACAGCAGTCGGCGAGATCCGCAAGGTGATGGCCGACGATCTCTCCGGCAGCGGCCTCAATGCCCAGCTCTCCGGCGTGCCGGTGATGCAGCTTGAGATCCGCAACGCGGTCGAACGCGACGGATTGACCTACAACGTCCTCGGCATCCTTGCCGGCTGCATCATCGCGATCATCTTCTTCCGCAAGATCTCCTTCATGGTGGTGGCAGCATTCCCGCCGATGATCGCGATCCTGCTCGCGCTCGGCGCCCTCGGCTGGGCCAATTTCAATCTCAACATGTTCCTGAACGTGATGACGCCGCTCATCATGGTGATCAGCTTCTCCGACTCGATGCAGCTCACCTTCGCGGCGCGCGACCGGCTGATCGCAGGGCAGGACAAATTGAGCGCGTTTACCAATGCCGTGCGGGTGGTGGGGCCGGCCTGCGTGCTGACGCACGCGACCGCCGGCATTTCCTTTATCGCGCTGCAGTTCTCCGATTCCGACCTGATCCGCAAATTCGGCGAGGCGGGCTTGGCCGCCACCATCATCGCGCTGCTCGCGGTGTTGTCGCTGGTGCCGGTATTCGGCGTATTGTTCGTGCGCAACGAGCGCATCTTCGCGGTCAAGTTCCAGAGCGCCGATGCCGGCGTGCAGGCGCTGCGCAATTTCTGCTACTGGATCGCGGTCCGCATGGTCAGCCGGCCCGGGCTGTTCAGCCTGGTCGCGCTGATCTTCGTCGGCGGGCTCGGCATCATCTATGCCAATCTCGAGCCGCGCTATCGGCTGGCCGACCAGGTGCCGAACAAGCAGCAGGCGGTCGAGGCCAGCAATCGGCTTGACGCCAAGCTGACCGGCGCCAATCCGATCGACGTCCTGATCGAATTCCCGAAGGGCGCTTCGCTCTACGCGCCCGAGACCTTGAAGGTGATCGCTGAGGTTCACTCCACGGTCGAAGGTGCGGCCGGCGTCGGCAATGTCTGGTCGCTGGAAACGCTGCGCCGCTGGCTCGCCGAGAAGGCGGGCGCGACCGATGTCGCGACGCTGAAGGAGTATGTCAGCGTCATCCCCGAACATCTGGTGCGGCGCTTCATCTCCGCAAATCAGGATGCCGTGGTGGTGTCCGGTCGTGTGCCCGATCTCGATTCAAGCGAGATCCTGCCGGTGGTCGACAAGCTCGATCACGCGCTCGACAAGGTGCGCGCCGAACATCCCGGCTACGAGATCGCCGTCACCGGGCTGTCGGCGATCGCCGCGCGCAACAGCGCCAGCATGATCGAGAAGCTCAACCACGGGCTGACGATCGAGTTCGCCCTGGTCGCGATCTTCATCGGGCTCGCCTTCCGCTCCGTCGTCGTGATGTTCTCCTGCATCCTGCCGGGCATCTTCCCGGTGGTGCTGTCGGGCACGGTGTTGTGGCTGCTCGGCGAAGGCCTGCAGTTTGCGAGCGTGGTGGCGCTGACGGTATCGTTCGGCCTCGGCCTCTCCGCAACCATCCACTTCCTCAACCGCCTGAGGCTCGAGCACAAGCCCGGCATCACCGCAGCGGTCGCCGTCGAGCGCGCAACCGTGCTGGTCGGACCCGCGCTGATCCTGACCACGGTGGTGCTGGCCTGCGGCCTGGTGGTGACCGTGTTCTCCGACCTGCCGTCGCTGCGCCTGTTCGGCTGGCTCTCCGCCTTCTCGATGATCGCAGCCCTCGTCGCCGACCTCTTCATCCTCCGGCCGACCGCAATGTTCCTGATCAACCTGTCGGAGAAATTGCGCGGCACCGCCACGCCACCGCCGCAGGCGAAGGCTGCGGAGTGATGCAGTAACTGTAGCCCGGGTGGAGCGCCAACGTACCCGGGGCCGCGCGGAACGCTGATGCTGATGTCCCGAGTTACGCGTTCGCTTCACCCGGGCTACGAACTGCACCCCGCGAGCGTGGAGGTGAAGGAAAGCAAATCGTCTACCCCAGAGCCCCATTCAGCGCCGCCTTGTCGTGCAGCGAGAACCTCGGCCCGACATACATGAACGAGCATTGGTGGATCACGATCTGTCCACTGCTCACCGTGACATGCGAATAGTCCGGCGCCTCGTGCGAGCCGGGAATGTGGCCCTGGGTATCGAGGTCAAATGCGACCTGGTGCACCAGCGCGCGCTGGATGTGGAAGGGGATGCCGTTCCAGAGTCCTGCGATCGGCCGGTGCAGATGGCCCATGAACAGGTAGTCCGGCCGGCGCGTGCGCGCGATCACCTCCCACTCGGCGTCCGGATTCGCAAGGCGAATGGTGTCCATGTAGCGCAGGCCGGTGTCGAACGGCGGGTGATGCTGGAATAAGAGCAGCGGACGGTCGTTCGGCGCTGAGGTCAGCGCATGCTCGAGGAAGGCGAGGCGGCGCTCGCAGAGCAGGCCCTCATGGTTCGGAGCCGCCTCGTTCAACGTGTCGAGGGCGACGATGGTCGCGGCGTCGAATACCTGCATGGATTGCACAAAGCCGTCGCCGTCTCTGACAACGCCAGGAAAATAGCGGCCGAACGTATCGCGGCGGTCGTGATTGCCCATCATCAGGATGGTCGGCGCGTTCAGAAGCGCCAGCACGTTGGCAAGATGCTCGTAAGCCGCGTCCTCGCCCCAATGGGCGAGGTCGCCGGTGACGATGACGAAGGCAAGGTCGGGATGGTCACGGTTGATGCAGGTGATCGCGGCCGCGAGCCGCTCCGCCGGATCTAGACCGTAGATCCTGCGGCCGCTAGCGACGAAATGGGTATCGGTCAGGACGACAAACTTCATCGCACCATGGTCTCCCGGTTCCAGGTCTGATAGTCGGGCGAACCCTCGATGCGGAGCGGACCATCGTAGCCGAATTCCACCATGTGTACGGTGACGTAATCCTCGCCCAAGAACACAACGCCGTAGGCTTCAGGCAGATCCGACGCGCACAGGACCTCTGTTTCGGCGAACAGCGGATAGCTCGCATGGTTGGTGCCGCGCAGCGAGGAGACGGGAATGCCGGCGACCGATCCCGCGAGCGGCAGGTGGCAATGGCCGAAGAAGATATGCCGGATTTGCTCGCGATGCCGCGCCACCAATCGCCGGAAGGCGGCGTCATCGAGCAGACGGATCTGATCGAGCGGCGCAATATGCGTCGGCATCGGGTTGTGATGCATGAAGAGCAGGAACGGTCCGTCATGCTCAGCAAGCCGCGCCGCGAGCCAGCCGAGCCGTTCGTCGCAATACCGGCCGGCGTGTGTCCCGGGATGCGCGGTGTCGAGGAACAGGCAGCGCGCGGCGGGCAGGTCATGGACGCCCTGTACGAAGCCGCCCTCTCCGGCGAGGTCGGGAAACACGCCGAGGAAGTTGGCGCGGTTGTCGTGGTTGCCGATGCACAGCCGCACCGGGATTGGGAAGGATTCGAGGCGTTGCTTCAGCCATTGATAGTCGTCACGGTCGTCCCAATCCGAAAGGTCGCCGGTGATCACCATCAGTTCGGCATCATGGTGATCCCTGAGGACGTGGGTCAGCGCGCGTTCAAAGTTCTTCCGCGGATCGCGGCCACCGATGGTCGAACCCGGCGCAGTCAGGTGGATATCGCTCATATGGATGAGTTTCATGGGGGCGCTCCGCAATGAGCTGCGGGGCGCATGATACGCCCCGCAGCGGGTTTCGAAAGGTCCTAAAGCGCGATGAGATGAGGATGAATCATCATCGCGCTTTAGGCTATTATTTGAGCATGATCTTTTCGGAAAACCGCTTCACACTTTTCCGGATCATGCTTTAGCGCGCCGCGCCTGATGTCTTCGGCAGCAGCTTCTGCACGTCGGCGGTCATCTCGGAGAGCACGGCATCAGCCTCCTTGGAGCGCGCGCCGCTGATGATCGAGTTCATGTGGTCCTTGATCACGTCGGTGATCTTGAGGCCGTTATCGCCGGGGAAGGCGTACCATTTGGTCAGCAGCGCCATCTGGCTCACCGCGGTGTAGTTGTTCGGGTTCTTCAAGTAGAAGTCTTTCAGGTAGACTTCGTTGGCGACCTTGTTGGCCGGCATGTAGCCGGTGGTCTCGGCCATGATTGCCGCACCCTTCGGACCGGCCCAGAACTTCACGACTTCCCATGCCGCGTCGCGCTTGGCTTTGTCCTTGGACAGGATCATCACGACATTGCCGCCCGCCGGCAGGCGTCCGTTCGGCGATGCGACGTCCGGGAAGGTGTGGGTCTTGAGCTCGAACTTGCCGCCGATCATCTGGGTGACTTTGTTCAGATCGGAGGTCGAGGTGATGTGGAAACCGGTCTTGCCGGCGGCAAAGGCCGCGCGCATCGCGGGCTGGTCGAGGTTCGGCATGCCGCCTTCATTGACGAGGCGGGCGAGCATGCGGATCGCGAACTGCCCTTCGGGACCGTCGAAGGCGACTTTGGTCTCGTCGGTATTCAGCATGGTGCCGCCGCGCGCGAACACCGGAGCCTGCCACAGCCAGTTGCCGGTGATGTCCCAGACATAGGTCACGCCGTTGATGTCAGGGCCGAGCGCCTTGATCTTCTTCGCTTGTGCGATCAGCTCGTCCCAGGTCTTCGGCAGGTTGTTGGGATCGCCGCCGGCCTGCTTCAACAGGTCGAGATTGACATAGACGATCGGCAGCGAGATCGCGAAGGGCAGGGCATAGATCTTCCCGCTGGCGGTGCCGATGTCGAACATCGCCTGGTGGAAACCCTGGCGGTCGAAATTCTTCTCGGCGGCGATGTAGTTGTCGAGCTGGGCCGGGATGTTCTTGTCGACGAGCACGCGGATGCGGTTCAGGCCCTGGAAGGTGACGTCGGGCATCTGGTTCGTGACCGCTTCGCGCAGCACCTTCTGGGTAGCGTCCTCATAGGATTCGTAAGGCGCGCGCAGCGTGATCTTGATGTCGGGCCGCTCCTTGGCGAACTCTTCGGCGATGCGCTTGTGAGTCTCGGCGAACAGTTCCGGATACGGATATTGCAGCACGATCTCGGTCTGCGTTTGTGCCAGCGACGCGCTGGCGGCAAGCGACAGCACGGCTCCGGCGATCCACGATTTCAGCATAGGACAGGCTCCTGTTTGAGATGACGGCGTTACTTGATTCCGGTCAGCGTGATGCCTTCGATGAAGCGACGCTGCGCGAGTAGGAAGGCGATCAGGAGCGGCGCGATGATCACCATCGCCGCCGCCATCAGCGGGCCGTAATTGGTGCCGGCCTCGTTGTTGCGGAAATGCGCCACCGCCAGCGGCGGGGTGCGCAGTTGCTCGCTGTTGAGCACGATCAGCGGCCAGAAATAATCGTTCCAGTGCGCGACCACGGAGAAGATGCCGAAGGCGGTGACCGCGGGGATCGCGGCAGGCAGCATCACACGCCAGACGATGCCGAACTCGGAGATGCCGTCCATGCGCGCCGCGTCCACGAGATCGTCGGGGACCGACTTGAAGAACTGGCGCATCAGGAAGATGCCGAACACAGAAATCGTGAACGGCAGCACGAGCGCCGCATAGCTGTCGAGCAGGCCGAGCTTATGCAGCAGCAGGAACACCGGGATCGCAGTGGCCTGCGGCGGAATCAGGATTCCGAACAGCACCAGCGCGAAAAGCGTGTCGCGGCCGAGGAAACGCAGCTTCGCCAGCGCATAGGCGGCGGGCAGCGCGATCAGCACCTGCAGCACGAAGATCGAGATGGTGACGATCACGCCGTTGAGCAGGAAGCGCCAGAGATTGGCTTTGGCGAAGGCGATTTTCAGATTGTCCCATAGCGCGAAAT
Organism: Bradyrhizobium sp. Crot121; assembly: GCF_059512385.1. NCBI lineage: Bacteria > Pseudomonadati > Pseudomonadota > Alphaproteobacteria > Hyphomicrobiales > Nitrobacteraceae > Bradyrhizobium > Bradyrhizobium sp. Crot121. The sequence goes on from NZ_JCAMOR010000008.1 coordinate 59,908, forward strand.
GATGCGGGATCAGGTGCAGCTCGCTGGAGAAGACTTCCTCCGGCGGCTTCGAGGCCGTGGAAATCATCCAGATGAACGGGGCCAGCAGCACCATGGCGCCCGTAATCAGGAGCAAATGGCGGACGGCGGGCCAGAGCGGAATGGTGCGGATACTGTTCATGCGTATTGCACGCCGCGATCGGCGAGCCTCGCTTTGATCAAGGTGAGCAGGAGGACGAAGACCAGGAACACGACCGTGAGCGCGGCGCCGTAGCCTGAGCGGAAGAACTCGAATCCCTCGGTGTACATGGTGTGGATCAGCACCTCCGTGGATTTCGACGGCCCGCCTTTGGTGAGGATGTGCACGGTGTCGAACACCTGGAACGAGCGGATGCCGCTGATCACGATCACGAAAGTCGTCACCGGGCCAAGCATCGGCCAGGTCACCAGGCGAAACCGCGCCCAGGCGCTGGCGGCGCCATCGATTTCGGCGGCCTCGTAGAGCTGCTTCGGGATCGACACCAGGCCGGCAAGGAACAGCACCATGTTGAAGCCGACCGCCTGCCAGATGCCGATCGCGCAGAGCGCATAGAGCGCGGTGCCGCGGTCCTGCAGCCAGCTAAAGGCCGGCAGCCCGGCGCCGCGCAACAGCCCGTTCACCAGGCCGAACTGCGGATGCAGCATGAACTCCCAGACCACAGCCATCGCGATCAGCGTCGCCATCACCGGCAGGAAATAGATGGTGCGGTAGAGGCTGCGCAGGCTGGTGCCGCTTTCGATCAGAAGCGCGATGCCGAGCCCGAGCGTCACGGCGCCCGGCACCACGATGACGACGTAGGTCAGCGTGTTGCGCAGCGAGACCCAGAATACCCTGTCGGTGAACATGTCCTGGTAGTTGGCAAGGCCGATCCAGGAGAAGGCGGGAGCGCCGAGCTGATAGTCGGTGAAGGAGAGCGCGATCACGCTCGCCAGCGGGCCGAGCAGCATGAGCAGCATCAGCGTGAAAGCCGGCGCGACCAGGCCGTAGGCCGTCGATGCGCGGTGGTTGCGTTTGCGCAGGGCTGCGCTCGCCGCCGGCGCGGCGACGGCGGCAGTGTCGATCGTTGCGGCGTCAGACAATGGCCCGCTCCCGCACGCGCTCGGTGTGCTCGATCTCGACCTCGATCCGTTTGCCCTCGGCGTTGAAGGCGCGCACGGCATCCGTCGCGAAGCCGAATGAGACCGGGGTTGCGATCGGCGGCAGTCGTCTCGGGTCGTCGATACGCGCCACGAGACGCGCGTCGCTGCCATTGATGCCGAGATGCACGAACGCTTCCGAGCCCATGTTCTCGACGTGTACGACGTGGCCGGAGAACGGCCCGCCGCCGAGCTCGATCCGCTCGGGGCGCACGCCGATCCGGCAGGGGCCCGGCGCGGTAGGGCTCGTCAATCGCAATGCGATACCGAGCGCCTCGATGCGGCCGTCGTCGCGGATCCGTCCGGGCAGGATGTTGATCTTCGGGCTGCCGACGAATTCGGCGACGCGGATATCGCGCGGGTTGTCGTAGATGTCGGTGGGCGTGCCGACCTGCACCAGCTCACCGCCGATCATCACGGCGATCCGGCTCGACATCGTCATCGCCTCGGCCTGGTCATGGGTGACGTAGACGAAGGTGGTGTTCAGCCGGCGGTGCAGTTGCGCGAGCTCGGCGCGCATATGGACGCGCAGCTTGGCGTCGAGGTTGGACAGCGGCTCGTCGAACAGGAAGGCCACCGGCTGGCGCACGATGGCGCGTCCGACCGCGATGCGCTGCCGCTGTCCGCCCGACAATTGCGCCGGCTTGCGACCGAGCAAATGCGCGATTTCGAGCTGTTCGGCGACCTTTGCCACATCCTCGCGGATGCCGCGTTCCTTGCGGCGCCGGCTCGGCAGCAGCGCGCCGAGGAGGGGCAGGCGTTCGATCGCCGAGAGGCGCCGCATGCGCAAGGGCACCGCGATGTTGTCGAACGCGCTCAAGTGCGGATAGAGCGCGTAGGACTGGAACACCATCGCGAGGTTGCGCGCGTTCGGCCTGATCCCGTCGGCAGCGACGCCATCGATCCTGACCTCGCCCGCGCTCTGCGGCTCGAGACCTGCGATCACGCGCAGCAGCGTTGATTTGCCGCAGCCAGAGGGACCGACCAGCGAGATGAACTCGCCATCCTCGATCCTGAGGTCGACGCCCTTCAATATCTCCGTGCCATCAAAGGATTTCCTGATGGCTGAAAGTTCAATGCTCGCCATTCGATCTATTCCCCGGAGCCTTTGTCGCGTTGCGTCAGCGTTAAGGAACGCGTCTGACACTTGCGTGACGGGTTGGAATGCTTCCTCGGGCAGGGCACCGGCTTCTTGTGCGGTAAATCGCCGCCGGCACCGAGACATCGAGTTGCGCTTTGCGCGCGGCCGATCGCTCTTCCCTCAGCGTTTCCAAAGCCGCCGTGATGCTAATCTCCGCGCCCTGCGCCGTCTTGATGCGTCCAGTTCGCGCTTCTCCCGGCGCAGCAGCATCGCTTCGAGTTCATGCGGACGTGGCAGGCTGCCGACGTGGGTGGTCAGAATCCGCGAAGCGCTGAGCTGCATATCGTTGTCCTCGGACGATGGTCATCACTGCGTCATCACGGTGAGAGTCTCGCGTGATGAGAAGCTTGGCCACGCGTAGCCAGCCAGATTAACGTCACCGTGACGTCATATTAGCCGTGCTAATGGACGGAGCAGCGCAGGTTGTTGAACTGCGATTGCGAGGTCGGGCCCGATGCGGGCAAATCCGTATCAGATCGGCGCCTTCACCCATTCCGCGCGGGAGGGGAGTTTCACCCGTGCGGCCGAAAAACTCGGCGTCACTCAATCGTCAGTGACCCAGCATGTCGCAAACCTCGAGCGCACGATGGGGATCAAGCTCTTCGTCCGCCGCCGTGACGGATTGGAGCTGACGCGCGCCGGTCGCGAGTTGTTTTCGGTCTCGGACAGGCTGCGGACACTCGAGCAATTGATCGAGGAGAAGGTTGCCAATTACAGCGAGATGTCCGGCGGACATTTGAGCGTGGTCGCCAATGCGCCGCGCCCGGCGATGCCCGTGATCGCCCGCTATACGACGCTCTACCCGCGCGTCCAGATCGAGTTCACGCTGGTGAGTTGGACGCTGGCCATGGAGCGTTTGCATGAACGCGCCGTCGATGTTGCCATCGTGGCCGATCCGGTGATCGATGAGCAGCTCTACAGCCTGCCGCTGACGCGGGCGCGCTACCGGGCCTATATGTGTCGCGGCCATGCATTGGCGCGCCGCAGGAGGCTTTCGCTGCGCGACCTCGTGGACGAGGCGGTGATCGTGCCGGAGGATGGCTCGCTGACGCAGCGCCTGCTGCACCAGAGGTGTCGCGAACTCGGCATCACTCTGACGCGTCTCGTGAAGACCACGACATTTCCCGTCGTGAAAGAGGCTGTGCAACACGGCGTAGGTGTCGGCTTGTGGCCTGAGGACAGCCTGTCGGCATCAAGTGAGCTGGTTGGCATCGAGATCACCGACATGAGCGAGACCTTCACATATTATCTCCTTGCTCCCGTCGACAAGCGCGAACTGCGCTTCGTGCGCAGCTTCATTGACGTTGCCCGCGAGGTGCTGAATATCGATGGCGAGGTCGGCTAGGCTGAATGAAGCTCCCGCCTCACGAAACAGGAAGACATCAAAATGAATGAAGCGCCGCGTCCGCGCCCGAAGATTGCCGACACCGTCATCGAGCCGACGGTCAAGCTGCGCGAGAGCACGATCGGCAAGTGCTGCGAGATCCTCGGCGATACCTCCGTCGAATATTCGGAGCTCGGCGATTTCTCCTATCTCGGCCCCGGCTGCATGGTCGGGGATGCAGAGATCGGCCGGTTCTGCGCCATCGCCGCGCAGGTCCGGATCGGGGCACCGAACCATCCGATCGACCGTCCGTCGCTGCACCGTTTCACCTATTGTCCCGAATATTACTGTGAGACGGCCGAGCGTGATCGCGGCTTCTTCGCCGAGCGGAGGGACGATCGGGTGGTGATCGGCAACGATGTGTGGATCGGCCACGCCGCCATCGTCCTGCCCGGTGTCACGGTAGGGGACGGCGCGGTGCTGGCGGCGGGCGCCGTGGTGACGCGCGATGTGGCGCCTTACACCATCGTCGGCGGCGTGCCGGCCCGGCAGATCCGCGAGCGGTTCAATCGCAAGATCGCGGCGCAGCTCGCGCGGATCGCGTGGTGGGATTGGCCGTTCGAAACCATCATGGCGCGCCTTCCCGAATTCCAGTCGACCGACATCGAGGGCTTCTGCGCGCGTTGGGACGGTGCTGCGACAGTGTCGTAGCCCGGGTTGCGCTGTCGCTTCACCCGGGCCACAGAATTCGCGAGAGTGTCAGCCCTTCGTCAGGGTGATGTTGACGCCGCGGATCTCGCCCTTGGAGTCGATCTGCACGACCTGCCTGTTGCCGTGGGCGCGCAGGTTCAGCGTGGCGGCGAATCCGGACGCCTCGACGAACACCTCGATCTGGCCGCCGCCCGCGGTACCCTGCAGGTTGCCGAAGATGTTGCGGCTCCTCTCGCTCCAGTTGCCGGAGATGCGCTCACCCTGGCTCGTTACGTCGCTGGAGAGGTCGAACTTATAGCTGTCGCTGGCGCAATTCAGGCTCTGCTTCAGGCCAAGCCCGGTGGCGTTGACCTTGTAGCTGGCCTTGCAGCGGATCCGTTCCGTGGTGCCGTTGGAGAGCGCAACGGTGCCCGAACCGCTCCACGATCCGTCAAAGCCAGCGAATGGTCCCGACGATTGGGCGTTGCCCGCGCTGACCGACAACATGACCACCGCGCCAATGCCGGCCGCCGCGATCGCGCGCCCGAACAAGCCCAAACCAAACCGCTTCATTGTGAGTTTTCCCATCAAAAATCGACGACCTTCTTCAAGATACGCCTCGCCGCATCGAACACTTAGTGTTGATCGCGATCCCACAGGTTCAAACGACCCACCCTGCCTGTCATAGCCGGCGGAATCGCGGGAAACAGGCCATTTTTGCTCGACAGAATCAAGCCGCATCTCACGTCATGTCTGTTCATCTGATATCGGCATCTGCGCTGCAACAGTCTGTAGCGAACCGTGATCGAAAGGAATTTCTTGGTTTATCAACTGATTAGATGGCCCTTTACAGCACCGCAAATTTGGCCGCATTTAGCGGCGCTTGTCCTTTCTTCGTCGCTTTGCTACGCGGCGGCGCAAATCCCAATAAATCCGCGCCGGGTCCTGCCGAAACGCAATTTCCGGAACAGGGTTTTTTGCTGTCGAAAATGAAGGAATACGATGCGTAAAGTTCTATTGGCCCTCGCGCTGTTGTCGATCCCGTTTTCATCTGACGCCTTCGCCCAGCAGCAATCGCGCAGCGGCACGCCTGAGGAACAGAAGGCCTGCACCCGCGACGTTCAGAAGCACTGCCGCGCGGTGATCGATCAGGGCGATTTCACCATCCTCGCCTGCCTGAAGGAGAACCGCACCAAGATCAGCGCGGCCTGCGACCAGGTATTGAAGAGCCACGGGCAGTAACGCCGTATTTTGCACGCGAAAAATTGCCGCAAGAGAGCCTATGCCCACTGTGTGATATTGGGCACAGGCGCCGCGCACATTGCCCATACAGCATTGGTTTTGGTCGCGTATTCCCCTATATGGGGCACGCAATCCACCGCATGCGCGCAACTTCTGGCGCATGTGCCTTAGCCAGGGCGAATGTGGCCGGTTCCTGATGACAAGCGCGAGCGAACTGCGATCCGGGAAGACCCACCGCGACGAGAATTTTCCGGTCGCGTCGTGGATCATTCATCCGCGTCACCGCGCCCTGATCCTTTCCTTCTATAATTTCGTCCGCACCGCCGACGACATCGCCGACCACGCAACGTTGCCGGCGGACGAAAAGCTCCATTATCTCGATCTGCTCGAGAAGGAGCTCCTGGGTGAGGGTGATACCCAAAAGGAAGCCGTCAACCTGCGCCGTGCACTCGCCGAGCGAGCGATGCCGCCGCGCCACGCGCTGGACGTGCTGGTCGCGTTCCGCATGGATGTGACAAAGCTGCGCTACGAGAACTGGGACGAGGTGATCCATTACTGCCGCTACTCGGCGATGCCGGTCGGCCGTTTCATGCTCGATGTCCACGGCGAGAGCACGTCCACCTGGGCGGCGTCGGACGCGCTATGCGCGGGCTTGCAGATCAACAACCACCTGCAGGATTGCGCCAAGGACTACAAGAATCTCAACCGTATCTACCTGCCGCGCGATGCGCTGGCCGCATCCGGCGCGACCGTCGAGATGCTCGGGGAGCCGAAGTCTCCACCGTCGCTGCTGCAATGCCTGCAGGCGCTCGCGGTGCGCACCGAGACGCTGCTTGCCGAAAGCAAGTCGCTCGCCGCCGAGGTGAAGGATCTGCGGTTGGGTCTGGAGATATCCGTGATCCAGGCATTTGCCGACAGGATCGTGAACATGCTGAAGGTGCGCGATCCCCTCAGCGAGCGCGTGCATCTCAGTCCGCTCGAAATGCTCGGCAACAGCCTCGGCGGCGTCGCCGGCGAATTGGCCCGTCGCGCCATCGGGCGCCGGCCGGTGTCAAAAACGGCGGCCGGCGCATGAGCGTTGAGACGGCGGCGGCCAACGCAGAAGACTATGGCACCACCGCGTCCGGCAGTTCGTTCTACGCCGCGATGCGGATCCTGCCGCGCGCGCAGCGCGATGCGATGTTCCTGATCTACAGCTTTTGCCGCCAGGTCGACGATATCGCCGATTCCCACGGTCCGCGCGACGAGCGGCTGGCCGCGTTGCAGCAATGGCGTGACGATATCGATGCGCTGTACCAGGGCAATCCGCCGCCGCGGCTCAAGGACTATGTTGCCTCGGTCAAGTCCTTCGGCCTGAAGCGCGAGGACTTTCTTGCTATCGTCGACGGCATGGAGATGGATGTGCCGCAGGACATCCGCGCCCCCGACATGGCGACGCTCGATCTCTATTGCGACCGCGTGGCGAGCGCGGTCGGCCGGCTCTCGGTGCGGGTGTTCGGCCTGCCCGAGGAGGACGGCGTCCTGCTCGCGCATCATCTTGGCCGGGCGCTGCAGCTCACCAACATCCTGCGCGACGTCGACGAGGACGCCGGCCTCGGCCGGCTCTATCTGCCGCGCGAGATGCTGCTCCATGCCGGCATTACGTCTAACGAGCCCCAGCGGGTGATCGCCGAGCGCAACTTGCCGAAAGTGTGCCTGCCGCTTGCCGACCGGGCGAAGAAACATTTCGAGAAGGCGGATGACATCATGAAGCGTAATTCGCGGCGCGCGGTGCGCGCGCCACGGATCATGTCGAAATACTATCGCGCGATCCTCGATCTCCTGATCATCAGGGGTTTTGCAACGCCACGCGAGCCCGTTCGCGTCGGCAAGATGCAAAAGATCGGCATTCTTCTTCGTTACGCGTTCATCTGACATCTGATGCAAAAGACCGTTCATATCATCGGCGCCGGTATTTCCGGCCTCTCGGCAGCCGTTCGCCTTTCGAGCGCGAACTACACGGTGCACGTCCACGAGGCGACGCAGCAAACCGGCGGCCGTTGCCGCTCTTATTTCGACGCCGCGACCAATCTCACCATCGACAACGGCAATCACCTGTTGCTGTCCGGCAACCGCCATGCCCTGGCCTATGCAAAATCGATCGGCACCGAAGCCGGGCTGGTCGGGCCGGAACGCGCGAAATTTCCCTTTGTCGATCTTGCAACCGGCAAGCGCTGGGAACTCGATCTCGGCGCTTCCCGCCTGCCGCTTTGGGTGTTCGACGAAGCGCGCCGGGTTCCCGACACGAGCTTACGCGACTACCTCGCCCTGGCGCCGATCGTCTGGGCCGGCACCGACAAGCGGGTCGGCGATACCATCGCATGCAAAGGCACGCTGTACGATCGTCTGGTGCAGCCGCTGTTGCTCGCCGCGCTCAATGTCGACCCGCCCGAGGGCTCGGCGGGATTGGCCGGTGCGATCGTACGCGAGACGCTGCTTGCCGGCGGCGAGTCCTGCCGGCCGCTGATTGCGCGCGACGGTTTGAGCTCGGTCCTGATCGAACCCGCGGTGAAGCTGCTGCAGGAGAGGGGTTCGAGCGTGCGGCTCGGCCATGAGCTGCGACAGTTCGGCACAGTGTCCGATCATGTCAGCGAACTGAAATTCGGCGACGATACGATCGATCTGGCGCCCACTGACGCGGTGGTGCTCGCGGTCCCGCCGCGCGCTGCGGCATCGCTGGTGCCGGGCCTGAAGACGCCGACCAAATTCCGCGCCATCGTGAACGCGCATTTCCGCTTCGATCCGCCGCCCAATGCTGCGCCGATCCTCGGCGTGATCGGCGGCCTCGTCGAATGGTTGTTCGCGTTCCCGCAGCGGCTCTCGGTCACGATCAGCAATGGCGATCGTCTCGTCGACATGCCGCGCGAGGAACTCGCCCAGGCGATCTGGCGCGATGTCTGCAAGGCCGCCGGCATTTCCGGCGAATTGCCTCCATTGCCCGCTTGGCAGATCGTGCGCGAGCGCCGTGCCACATTCGAGGCCACGCCGGAACAGCACGCTCTGCGCCCCGGCGCGGTCACGGCCTATAAAAACCTGTTTCTCGCCGGCGATTGGACTGATACGGGACTGCCGGCAACGATCGAGGGATCGGTGCGGTCGGGTGACCGCGCCGCCGATCTGGTCCTGGCGAGGCCCTGACATACACCGGCGCACGTAGCAGCAGCACGTTCAAGAGAAGGAGAAATCGAACAAAATGGATGCCGTCAACGATACCGCCGCCGTCGATCCGATCGCACTGGAGAAGAGCATCTCCACGGCGACCGAGGCGCTGCTCGGCCATCGGCAATCCGACGGACATTGGGTGTTCGAACTCGAGGCCGACAGCACGATCCCGGCGGAATATGTGCTGCTGTGCCACTATCTGGGCGAGCCCGTCGACAGCGGGCTGGAGGCGAAGATCGGCAACTACCTTCGCCGTGTGCAGGGCGCCCATGGCGGTTGGCCCTTGGTGCATGACGGTCCGTTCGATATGAGCGCGAGCGTGAAGGCCTATTTCGCGCTGAAGGTGATCGGCGATTCCGTCGACGCGCCGCATATGGTGAAAGCGCGCGAGGCGATCCGTTCGCGCGGCGGAGCCGCGGGCTCCAACGTCTTCACCCGCTTCCTGCTGGCGCTGTTTGGTATCGTGACCTGGCGCGCGACGCCGGTGCTGCCGGTCGAGATCATGCTGCTGCCGATGTGGTCGCCGTTCCACATCAACAAGATCTCTTACTGGGCGCGCACCACGATGGTGCCGTTGATGGTCCTGGCCGCGCTGAAGCCGCGGGCCAAGAACCCGAAGGGCGTCGGCCTCGACGAACTGTTCCTGCAGGATCCCAAGTCGGTCGGCATGCCGCCGAAGGCGCCGCATCAGAGCTGGGGCTGGTTCCTGCTGTTCCGCGGACTCGATAGCGTTCTGCGCGTAGTCGAGCCGCTATTTACCAAGAGCCTGCGCCAGCGTGCGATCGATGCCGCGCTCGCCTTCATCGAAGAGCGGTTGAACGGCGAGGACGGCATGGGCGCGATCTATCCGCCGATGGCCAACATCGTGATGATGTATGACGCGCTCGGCAAGGACGAGAACTATCCGCCGCGTGCCGCCACGCGGCGCGGCCTCGAGAAGCTCCTGGTGATCCGCGACAACGAGGCCTATTGCCAGCCCTGCGTATCGCCGGTGTGGGACACTGCGCTGACCTGCCACGCGCTGGAGGAGGTCGGCGGCGAGGAGACCTTTGCCAAGGCCAAGCAGGGGCTCGATTGGCTGAAGCCGCGGCAGGTGCTCGATTTCAAGGGCGACTGGGCAGTGAAGGCGCCCGACGTCCGGCCGGGCGGCTGGGCGTTCCAGTATAACAACGACCACTATCCCGACCTCGATGACACCGCTGTGGTGGTCATGGCGATGGATCGGGCGCGCCGCTATACCGGCACCAAGGAGTACGATGCGGCGATTGCCCGCGCCCGCGAATGGATCGAGGGCTTGCAGAGCCGCGACGGCGGCTGGGCCGCCTTCGACGTCAACAACCTCGAATATTACCTCAACAACATCCCGTTCTCCGACCATGGCGCGCTGCTCGATCCGCCGACCGAGGACGTCACCGCGCGCTGCGTCTCGATGCTGGCGCAGCTCGGCGAGACCGAAAAGACCAGCAAAGCGGTTGCTGACGGCGTTGCTTATCTGCGCCGCACCCAGCTTGCCGAAGGTTCCTGGTTCGGCCGCTGGGGGCTGAACTACATCTACGGCACCTGGTCGGTGCTCTGCGCGCTCAACGCCGCCGGCGTCGACCATCAGGACCCGATGATTCGGAAGGCGGTCGACTGGCTGGTGTCGGTCCAGAATCAGGACGGCGGTTGGGGCGAGGACGCCGTCAGCTACCGGCTCGACTATCGGGGCTATGAGGCCGCGCCTTCGACCTCCTCGCAAACGGCATGGGCTTTGCTCGCGCTGATGGCGGCGGGAGAAGTCGAAAACCCCGCAGTTCGAGGGGGGGTGGAGTACCTAAAAAGCACACAGAGCGAAAAAGGACTCTGGGAGGAGCAGCGCTTCACGGCTACGGGCTTCCCGCGTGTGTTTTACTTGCGTTATCATGGCTACTCCAAGTTCTTCCCGCTCTGGGCGCTAGCGCGGTATCGGAATTTGCGAAGCACGAACAGCAGGGTGGTAGGGGTCGGAATGTGAGCTTGGGGGCGGGGGCCGCCGCGACTGTGGGGAAAATGCTGGATCCGCGGCCGGTCTTGATCGTAACGGGGTTAGTGCAGGAGGCCCGCATCGCGGCTGGGCCCGGCATGATCGTTATTTGCAGTTCCAGCGATCCGCAGCAGCTTCGTGCGCTATTGGCGACACTCGATTCGTCATCGTTCCGCGGCGTGATCTCGTTCGGCGTGGCCGGCGGGCTCGATCCGGCGTTGCGATCGGGTGACGTCGTAGTGGCGACGGAGGTGCTTTCCGGCGACACCCGATTCTTGGCCGATATGGCCTTGAACGACGAGATGGTTGCCAGCGCCACCTTGAAGCGCCGCAAGATCGTCAGGGGCGGGCTCGCGGGCGTTGAGCAGGTGATTGCGGCCAGGGCCTGCAAGGCGGCGCTGCGCTCCGAAACCGGCGCTGCCGCCGTCGATATGGAGAGCCACATCGCTGCGGCCTACGCGGCCAGGGCGGGCGTCCCGTTCGCGGCGCTCCGGGTGATCAGCGATCCCGCCCACCGCGCGCTGCCGGAATTGGCGAAGACCGCGGTCAAGCCGAACGGCGACATCGACCTGCGCAAGGTCCTGCGCGGGGTGGCGCGCAACCCGCTGACGCTGCGCTCGCTGGTCTCGACCGGAATCGACTTCAACCGCGCGCTGCGCTCCTTGCGCGGCTGCCGTGGCTTCCTCCTGGGTGGCGAGACCCTCGTCCCCGTGGAGCCGATTCGCTCGGCGGCGTAGCTGCTGAGGCCGTAGCCCGGGTGAAGCGTCAGCGTAACCCGGGACCGGTGTAAACGCTGGCTCAGAAAATCCCGGGTTACGCTGCACTCCTCCCGGGCTACGAAGCTTGGCAACAACGGGGCTGTCATTCCGGGGCGATGCGAAGCATCGAGCCCGGAATCCATTTCTCCGCCATCACCTACCGCTTGATGGATTCCGGGCTCGTGCTACGCACGCCCCGGAATGACGGCGGTGGGCGTGGTAAACGGGCTACGGACAAAACAAAAGGCCCGACCGTCATCGACGGTCGGGCCTTTTGCCTATTCGATTGTCGCTCGCGGCTTACGCGGCGGTTGAGGCTTTCTGCGCGGCCTTCTGCTGGGCGGCGGCCGCTTCGTCGCGGCGGATCTCGGAGAGTTTCTTCTGGACCTGCTCCGAGAAGATGTACTGCGCCGGGCGTTGCTTCGAGAGGTCGATCTCGGGCGCCATCGGACCCTTGGTGCGGATGCCGCGCATCGAGACCCACGCTGCCTTCAGCGGGTTGTTGAGCGCTGCGATCGCCGCGGTCGGCTCGTAGCCGCAATGCGCCATGCAGTCGGCGCACTTCTCATACTTGCCGGTGCCGTAGGAATCCCAGTCCGTGGTCTCCATCAGCTCCTTGAAGGTCTTGGCGTAGCCTTCGCCGAGCAGATAGCAGGGCTTCTGCCAGCCGAAGATGTTGCGCGCCGGCATGCCCCACGGCGTGCACTCGTATTCCTGGTTGCCGGCCAGGAAGTCGAGGAACAAGCCGGAATGCATGAAATTCCACTTCTTGCCCTTGCCGAGTGCAAAGACGTCGCGGAACAGCTTCTTGGTCTTGGTGCGGTTGAGGAAATGCTCCTGGTCCGGCGCGCGCTCATAGGCGTAGCCCGGCGACATCGAGACGCCGACGCCAAGCTCGGTGGTGAAGTCGAGGAATTTGGCGATTTCTTCCGCCGGATGCCCGTCGAAGATGGTGGCATTGACGTTGACGGTGAAGCCGCGCGCCTTCGCCGCCTTGATCGCGGACACCGCGCGGTCGAACACGCCCTTCTGCGACACCGCCTTGTCGTGGTGATCCTTCAGGCCATCCAGATGCACGGAGAAGAACAGGTATGGCGACGGCTCGAACAGGTCGAGCTTCTTTTCCAGAAGCAGCGCGTTGGTGCAGAGTGAGACGAACTTCTTACGCGCCACCAGGCCGCGGACGATCTCGCCGATCTCCTTGTGGATCAGCGGCTCGCCGCCGGGGATCGCGACCATCGGCGCGCCGCACTCGTCGGCCGCGTCCCAGCATTCCTGGGCGGTCATGCGACGGTTGAGGATCGCATCCGGATAATCGATCTTGCCGCAGCCGACGCAGGCGAGATTGCAGCGAAACAGCGGCTCCAGCATCAGCACGAGCGGATAGCGCTTGCGGCCCCGCAGCTTCTGCTTGAGCAGATAGCCGCCGATGCGGAGTTCCTTGAAGAAGGGTATTGCCATTCTTTCTCTCTCGACTCTCACGACCTAGTTTGGGTCAGCCCGCGGTCAGTTCGGCCGGCAGGCGGAATTCGATGTTCTCTTCCCGGCCCGACAGGACCGACACCTTGACCGGTCCGATGCGCCGCAACGCCTCGATCACGTCGTCGACCAGCACTTCGGGTGCCGAGGCACCTGCCGTGATGCCGACGGTCTTCGCATTGTTCAGCCATTCCGAGTTGAGTTCGGTGCCATCGGCAATGAGGTAACTGGCGACACCGGCCTCGGTGCCGATCTCGCGCAACCGATTGGAATTGGAACTATTGGCGGCCCCAACCACCAGGATGACATCCACCAGCTTGCTCAGGTCCCTTACCGCGGATTGGCGGTTCTGTGTGGCATAACAGATATCGCGGATGTCAGGGCCTTGAATGTCTGTAAACCGCGCCTGGAGCGCCAGAATAATCTCACGTGTGTCATCTACGCTCAGTGTGGTCTGGGTGATGTAGGCGACTGGCGTATCAGCCGGCAGCGTCAGGGCCTTGACGTCCTCGACACTCTGGACCAGCAGCACGGGGCCTGGAACCTGGCCCATGGTTCCCTCGACCTCGGGGTGGCCGGCATGCCCGATCAGGATCAATGCCCGGCCCTTCGACATATAGCGCTTGCCCTGGTTGTGAACCTTGGTGACCAGCGGGCAGGTGGCGTTGAGCACCGGCAGGCCGCGTGCGGCGGCCTCTTCCTCGACGCTGCGCGCCACGCCATGGGCGCTGAACACGGTCACCGCGTTCGCCGGAACCTCGGAAAGGTCCTCGACGAAGATCGCGCCCTTGTTCTTCAGGCTTTCGACGACGTATTTGTTATGGACGATCTCGTGCCGCACATAGACCGGCGGCCCGTATTTCTCGAGCGCCCGCTCGACGATCTCGATGGCGCGCACCACGCCGGCGCAAAACCCCCGCGGCTGCGCTAGAAAAACCTCCATGGGACGTCCGTTAAGCAAATTGCACCAATCCTGATCCGAAAACCCGCGCGACCGAATACTGCAGCCGGCATGTCCTGCCTGCTGCAATATCCACACCACCGGTTCCTGCACTTAAGCCCACCCCCAAGCGCACGGAAGAAGAGCGCTTTGTGTCAAAAAATGAGCGTCTAGGAAAGCCGGATTACGGAACGGTTATCACTCGGGTTACCATTTTAAGGTATCAAAATACCTAAAACTGCGGCATTAATGCCCAACCCATCTCACTTGTTCGTCACTTTATTGCCCGCTGGGGCGGGATATACCGCGCGCAACGCCGTTCCGGCCGTTTTCGACGCTGCTTCGTGAACCAGCGGTCGGGCGGTCGAAACAACATTAGATCGGCCCTGGGAACTCCGCTACATAGCGGGCGTTTTCGGCGTGCTTCCTGAGATCAGAAAGAAATGAAGTGCTGACACGTATTGTTGTCTCGATTGTTAAGACGTGCACGCGATTTGCCGTCCCTGTCGTCGTGCTCTCGCTGATTCTTGCGGTGGCGGCGGGCTATTATGCGGCGCGCAACTTCACGATCAATACCGACATCAATACGCTGATCTCGCCCAACCTCGACTGGCGCCAGCGCGACATCAAGTTTGAGGAAGCTTTCGACCGCGAGCGCCTGATTCTTGCCGTCGTGGAGGCGCCCACGCCGGAACTCACGGGTCTGGCGGCCAAGGCGCTGGCCGATAAGCTTACCGGTGACACCGAGCATTTCGAATCGGTCACCCCGCTCGGCTCCGGCGAATTCTTCGAGAAGAACGGGCTTCTGTTTCTGCCGACCGAGGAAGTCGCGCAGGTCACCGGCGAGCTCGAATCAGCCGCGCCCCTGATCGAGATCATGGCCGGCGATCCTTCGATCCGCGGCCTCACCGGTGCGCTGGAGACCGGCCTTGCCGGCGTCAAGCGCGGGCAGGCCAAGCTCGAGAATGCCGCGCGGCCCTTCAACCTGATCTCTCAGACGGTCGAGGATGTCCTCAGCAACAAGGGCAATCCGACCTTCTCCTGGCGGGAGCTCACCAGCGATAAGCCGCTGACCGATTCGGACAAGCGCGCCTTCATCGAGTTCAAGCCGGTGCTCGACTATCAGGCGCTGGAGCCCGGCAAGGCAGCGACCGATGCGATCCGGCAGGCGGCTGCGGACCTGAAATTCGCAAGCGAATATGGCGCGCGCGTCCGCCTCACCGGGCCGGTCCCGATCGCGAACGAGGAATATGCCACCGTGCAGGACGGCGCCGTCATCAACGGCATCGGCACCGTGCTGATCGTATTGGTGATCCTGTGGCTCGCGCTGCATTCGGCCAAGATCATCTTCGCCGTGTTCCTGAACCTGTTCATCGGGCTTGCCATCACCACGGCCGTCGGCCTGATGATGGTCGGCTCGCTCAACCTGTTGTCGATCGCCTTTGCCGTGCTGTTCGTCGGCCTCGGGGTCGATTTCGGCATCCAGTTCAGCGTCCGCTACCGCTCCGAACGCTTCAAGAACGACAACTTGACGCTGGCGCTGGAGAACGCGGCGCGGCGCTCGGCGGTGCCGCTGTCGCTTGCGGCGATGGCCACCGCCGCCGGCTTCCTGTGCTTCCTGCCGACCGACTACAAGGGCATTTCCGAGCTCGGCAAGATCGCCGGCGCCGGCATGCTGATCGCGTTCCTCACCAGCATCACCACACTGCCGGCGCTCCTCGATCTGCTCAATCCGCCCGGCGAGAAGGAGCCGGTCGGTTACGCGTTTCTCGCGCCCGTTGACCACTTCCTGGAGAAGCATCGCGTCGCGATCATCATCTGCACGCTTGCGCTGGTGATCGCCGGCCTGCCGCTGCTCTACTACATGAAGTTCGACTTCAATCCGATCAACCTGCGCAACTCGCACGTCGAATCGATCGCGACCTTCCTCGATCTGAGGCGGGACCCGAACACCGGCGCCAATGCGATCAACGTGATGACGCATTCGGAAGCCGACGCCAGGAAGATCGAGGAGAGGCTGGAGAAGCTGCCGGAGGTGTTGAGCGTCCGGTCGCTCGACAGCTTCGTGCCGACCGATCAGCCGGCCAAGCTGAAGCTGATCGCGCAGGCGGCTAAGATGCTCAACCCGGCGCTCAATCCGGATTCGATCGATGCGCCGCCGACCGACCAGGAGAATGTCGAGTCCCTGAAGAGCTCGGCCGACAACCTCCGCAAGACAGCCGGCGACATCAAGAACGCCGGCGCCGTGGCTGCGCGCCGGCTTGCGGATGCGCTGACCAAGCTCGCCGATTCGAATCAGGCGACGCGCGATAAGGCGCAGAACGTGTTCGTTTCGCCGCTCAAGGTGGTGCTCGACCAGCTGAGGGACATGCTGCAGGCCCAGACCGTCACCCTGAAGTCGCTGCCGGAGGAACTGGTACGCCAATGGAAGGCCAAGGACGGGCTGATACGGGTGGAGGCCCTGCCGAAGGGCGATCCGAACGACAACGATACGCTGCGCAAATTCGCCGCCGCCGTGCTCGCGGCCGAGCCGACCGCGATCGGCGGCCCGGTCTCGATCCTGAAGTCCGGCGATACTGTGGTGAAGGCGTTCATCCACGCCGGCATCTGGTCGCTGATCGTGATCAGCCTGCTGCTCTGGCTGACGCTGCGGCGCATCGCCGACGTGCTGATGACGATCGTGCCGCTGCTGGTCGCGGGCGCCGTGACGCTGGAAATCTGCGTGCTGATCGGGCTGCCGCTGAACTTCGCCAACATCGTCGCGCTGCCGCTGTTGCTCGGCGTCGGCGTCGCCTTCAAGATCTATTACGTCACCGCCTGGCGTCAGGGCAGAACGAATCTGCTGCAGTCGAGCCTGACGCGAGCAATCTTTTTCAGCGCGCTGACGACGGCAACGGCGTTCGGCAGCCTGTGGCTTTCAAGTCATCCAGGAACCGCGAGCATGGGCAAATTGCTCGCGCTGTCGCTGGTCACGACTCTCGCTGCGGTGCTGCTCTTCCAGCCGGCACTAATGGGTAAACCGCGCGACGTCCGGAAGGAGGCAGATATCGCCGACGACGTCACCTGATGGGGCGGCTGGGACGGCTGCTGCCTGCTTCTGGCCGGCCGGTTGCTTGGAAGACGCGGCCGGCGCGGTGGCGGGAGCCGAGCTCACCGAGCCGGTGGTCTTGGGCGGCGTCGGAGCGGCTGCCTGCTGCGATGCACCTTTGGGCGCGGCGCCCTTGGCCATGCTGTTGGCAGGGGGCGTGCTGCCAGCGGCGCTGGAGGGAATCGGAGGCCCAACGCGGGTCCAGGTTTCGCCGCCGCAGAGAAAGCCCAGCACGCAGCCTTGAATCTCGAGCTTGTCAGAGCCAATTGGCTTGATCGTAGAGCTGTAGAGCTGACCGTCCTTGGCATTATAGACTTGGCCCTCCCACGCATCCGTGCCCGCCTTCTTCTTCATGTCGATCAGGATCGGCATGCCGAGCGTGGGCCGGCTTTGCCTCGCGGCGTCCGGATTATGCGTATCCTTGCCGCCGGGGGTCTTCTCCCAGGCGACTGCGCCCCAGAGGCTGCCGTTGCATTGTGCGACCCGGATATGGGCGACACCGTCAGCCACGCGCCAGTCGCCGGTCGGATCCGCAGCCAGCGCTGGGACCATTGTGCTCGCCAAAACGAATCCCGAGTATGCTATGGTGAGCGCGAGCTTGGGTGGGCAGTGCAACATGGTCTTACCTGTGCTTAAGTGTAGAAGAGCCAAAGCTTGGGGGCAAAACGCCGCATTCGGCGTTTTGAGTTGACGAAATGACCATCAACCGACGTATGTAGCCAATGCTAAGCTCAAATCTAGACGTTTCCGAGATGTTTGTGGAGCGCCAAGCGCAGCGCAGTTCCCTGCACGCGCGCTACTTGAACGAGCAGCTCGTGCGCGTGCTCAAAACCATCGGCTATGACGTCGGCTTTCAAAAAGGGCAAGGCCAATATCTCTTCGATCGTGAGGGGGCACGTTATCTCGACCTACTCAGCGGATTTGGCGTTTTTGCGATCGGCCGCAACCACCCGGCGCTGCGCCAGGCCTTGAAGAGCGTGCTGGATGCCGATCTGCCCAATCTCGTGCAGCTTGACGTGTCCACGCTCGCCGGCATCCTCGCCGAGCGCCTGCTCGAATATGTGCCATATCTGGACAAGGTATTCTTTTCCAATTCGGGCGCCGAGACGGTAGAAGCCGCCATCAAGTTCGCGCGTGGCGCGACCGGGCGCCCCGGCATCGTGTCCTGCTCGCATTCGTTTCACGGATTGTCCTATGGCGCGCTGTCGCTGATGGACGACACCAATTTCCGTTCCGGCTTCGAGCCGCTATTGCCCGGCTGTACCCAGATTCCCTTCAACGATCTTGCCGCGCTCGAGCAGGCGCTGTCGTCGCGCCAGGTCGCGGCCTTCATCGTCGAGCCGATCCAGGGCAAGGGCGTCAACATGCCCTCGGACGAATTCCTGCCCGGTGCCGCGGCGCTGTGCCGGAAATACGGCACGCTGCTTGTTGCCGACGAGATTCAGACCGGGATCGGCCGCACCGGCAAATTCCTCGCCGTCGAGCACTGGAATGTCGAGCCTGACATGGTGCTGCTCGCGAAGGCGCTGTCCGGCGGTCATGTCCCGGTCGGCGCGCTGCTGACGCGCAAGAGCATCTTCGACAAGATCTTCAACCAGATGGATCGCGCCGTCGTGCACGGCTCGACATTCTCGAAGAACGATCTGGCGATGGCCGCCGGCATCGCGACGCTCGACGTCATCAAGGCCGAGAAGCTGGTCGAGCAGGCCGCCAAGCGCGGCGCCGAGCTCCGCCTCGCGCTGACGCGGATGGTGCCGGGCTATGAGCTGATGAAGGAAGTCCGCGGCAAGGGATTGATGATCGGCATCGAGTTCGGCCCGCCGAAGTCGCTGCGCCTGCGTGCATCCTGGAACGTGCTGGAGACCGCCAACAAGGGCCTGTTCTGCCAGCTCATCACCGTGCCGCTGTTCAAGGACCACAAGATCCTGACCCAGGTCGCCGGCCACGGCCTCCACACCATCAAGCTCCTGCCACCGCTCGTCCTCACCGAGGACGACTGCACCTGGATCGAAAAGGCCTTCGACACCGTCATCGCCGGCAGCCACAAGGTCCCCGGCGCGATCTGGTCGCTCGGCAAGACGCTGGTCGACAACGCGGTGCGCAAGTCGGCGTAGCCGTGTGGACTCGTAGGGCGGATTAGCGAAGCGCAATCGCCGCAGCTCTCACCAACCAACGCGTGTTGGTGGACTACGCCTTCGACTAATCGGCTCTATCAACGACCTGGGAGGAGATGAAATGCGCATCACAGGCGGTTGTCATTGCGGAGCCATCCGTTACGAGGCTGAAGGCGAAGCCCTTACGCACGCCCTCTGCCACTGCTCGGATTGCAGGCGCCACGCCGGCGCGCCGATGGTCGGCTGGACGATGTATCCCGCCAATGCCGTCAAGGTGACGCAAGGCCAGCCCAAGGTCTACGAATCATCCGAGCACGGCCGCCGGCATTTTTGCGCCAACTGCGGCACCGGTCTTTTCTACGTCAACGAGCAGATGCTGCCCGGGATCATCGATGTTCAGAGCGGAACCTATGATGATCCTGACGTCGTTCCGCCAGTGATCCATGTCCAGGTCGCCGAGCGGGTCCAATGGATGGCACGCGCGCACGAGCTGCCCGTATTCGACCGATACCCTCCGCAGCAATAGTCGCCCACAACCGTCCGGCTACGTGGCCGGAGTCCGCATCGCCGTCTCGAACTTCTCGCCGAACTCGGCAAGCTCGTCGGCGGCGAGGTCGCTGACGGCCCAGAAATTCAGGCCGTGATCGCTCCAGTGGCGGATGTTGAAGCCCTGCCGCTGGCTCATCCGGGCGGCGTGGCGCTCGGTGTCCGATGTCTGCGCGACGAACAGGTTGATGACGTGCTGGCGCCTTCGATAGACCACGGCGCCGATCGGGCGGGCGTCGACATAGTCGAGGCGTCCGCCGATCAGGGTAAAGCCCAGGGCGGTGAGGTCGATCACCGGCGGGGCGACATCGAGCCTGCCGTTGAACCACGGCTTGACCGTGTGCTGGTCGGTGGAAAGCACGTCGGTGAGATGGCCGGCCTGCAGCGAGCGCAGATGCGCCGAGACCAGTTCCGACTGGACGCGCGCCTCGTCGTCGCTGCGCAGGATGACGGCGACGAGACCGGTGGCAGCCATCGCGGAGACCGCCGATCCCAGCGCGAAGCCGCGCAGCACCGCGCGGCGACTTGGGGCAACCTTCGGCTGCGGCAGCGCGGCCTCGATGCGCCGGCGCAGCTCGGGCGGCGCAGTGTAGCTTGCATCTTTTTCCGCGATCATGCGGCTGATCGCGCGATAGTCTTTCGCCAGCTCCGTGCAGCGCGGGCAGCCTGCGAAGTGGTCCTCGACCTCGCGCGCATGTCCCGCGTCGAGCTCGCCGTCGATCAGCGCCTGAAGCAGCACCTCGGCTTCCTCGCAGGTCATTTTGCTTGCTCCTGTTCCGCAAGCCACGCCGAGCGCAGCATCGCGCGGGCGCGGGCAAGTCGCGACATCACGGTGCCGACGGGCACGGCCGCAACATCGGCGATCTGGCGGTAAGAAAGGTTCTGGATTTCCCGGAGCACGAAGGTCTCGCGAAACGGTTCGGCGAGCGCCGCGATCAATCGGCGAATTGCCGCGGAATCCTTCTCGCGCAGCATCTGCGTCTCTGGCGTCTCCTGCGCCTCATGCCAGAGCGGGGTTACCTCCGAGCTACCAGCGACATCCTCGATCGCGCCGGTCTTGATGCCCGCGCGCCGCGCATATTCGGCGCGGCAGACATTGCGCAGGATCGCGAACAGCCAAGGCTTCATTGCCGGCCCGCGATAGCTGTCGAAATGCTTGTAGGCGCGCAGGAAACATTCCTGCACCGCATCTTCGGCATCGCTGGCGTCCCGCAGGAGATAGCGTGCCAATGTATAGGCATCGTCGAGATAAGGCAGTGCGGCCTCGCGAAAGCGCCGCGCCTTCTCGGGATTGTCCTCCGACGCGTTCATCGCCTCATGCCCGGTTTGTGCGGCGAATGTCTTGGCCCGTGTCTTGGCCCGGCCGGTGTCGATCCGCCGGCCGGGCAGGGGTGCGCTGGCAGAGATCGTCAACTTACTCGACCCTGATCATGCCCGTCATGTGCGGGTGCAGGGAACAAAAATATTTGTACTCGCCGGCCTCCGTGAAGGTGAATGAAAAGCTGCCGTCGGTGTCCATGGGCTTCGACCTGAATTTTCCCGCGCATACCACCGTGTGCGGAATGTCGTCGCGATTGGTCCAGGTGACGGTCGTGCCGGCCTTCACGTCGAGCTGCGCGGGCTGGAAAACGAAATTGTCGATATGCACTTCCATATCGGCGGCGCGCGCAGCGGTGGCGCGGAGCAGCATGGCCGCGGCGACGGCGATGCCGAAGTCACGGCGATTGATCGTGCTCATGAACCTGTTCCTCTTCAGCCCTGCAGCGGCGTGTCGATGATGGCGAGGCGCTCCTGTCCCTGCTTGAAGTTGACGCTGGCGATGCCGAGCACGCTGCGCAGCTTGGCATCCTCGACCTTCATCGGACCCGGCGAGGGCGCAGTGCCCGGCGCCGGCTGCGGGAAGGCGGTCGAGCGCGCGGTGTGGAAGGTGACGTTGCCTTCGACCTTCTGCATCACCTGGTGGATGTGCCCGTTCAGCACGGTCACCGAGCCGAAACCCTTCACATATTCCAGCGCGCGTGCGCCGTCCTCGGTGCCCCAGCCCCAGGTCGGATAGACGGTCCACAGCGGGATGTGGGCGAACAGCACGATAGGGGTCGATTTCGAGCGGCCCTTCAGATCGTCCTCGAGCCATTCGAGCTGCTCGGCGCCGAGATTGCCCAGGCCTCCGGCCTTGAGGTCGACGACGTTGACGAGGCCGACGAAGTGCACGCCGCCGGCGTCGAACGAATACCAGCCGGCGCCCCTGGTGCCGCGGCCGTAGCGCTCCTTGTAGAGCTTGACCTCCTCGTCGATCAGGTCGTGCTCGCCCGGCACGTAATGCACGTCGAGCTTGGCCTGCGAGATGACGCGCTCGGCATTGTCGAATTCGGCGGCCTTCGACAGATGTGTGATGTCGCCGGTGTGGATCATGAAGGAGGGCTTCGCCGGCATGGCGTTGATCTTGCCGATCCCTTCTTCCAGCGTGCCGAGCGCGTTCGGATTGGCGGCCTTGTCGAAGCCGACATGGCTGTCGCTGATCTGCAGGAAGGTCATGCCGGAAGCCTCGGCGGCTTGCGCAGAACCGACCATGCCGAGCGAGCGCGGCACGCCGCCCGCCACTGTCCAGAGCACGCCGGTGCCCGCCCAGGTCATGCACTCCAGCACCCTGCGGCGGCTCACGCCGCGCCCTTCGTCCCTGTGGTCGTGATCGAACTCGCTCATCGCAGTTCTCCATGCGCCCGTGATTGGGTCTGCGGAGATGTGATTGGGCGAGGGGAGGGGTTATTCCCGGCAGCGGCGGTCTATTGGCGCGAGGCGATGACGATTTCGTGAGCAGCAGCGCCGTGCAAGGTGTATCCCGTCAGGCGGCTGCGACCCAGCCTCGGAACGTAAATCCGGCGTAGAACAGGGCGACGTCGGAAAAGCCCGCTTCCGCGAGAAGCGCTTCGTCCTCTTCGGCGGACAGAATGGGCAGCCGCTGCGCCATGGAAGCGGCGGAGGCCGACACCTGCGCGGGATCGGCTCCGGTGCCGTTCGCGAACATGACGGAGCGCGTCAGCCAGCATTCGAGCGCGCCGCCCCGCGGCCGGCTGTGATGCGCCACGACGAGCGCCGCGCCCGGCTTGAGCCGTCGCCGCATCTCGCGCAGCGTGCGCAGGCGCTCCGGCTTCGAAAGGAAATGCAGTGTCAACAGGCAGGTCGCGCCATCGAAGGGCCCGGCAGGTGCGTCTTCGATCAAACCTTGCAGCAACCGGACCCTCGCGGCGAGCGGCCCCAGCACGTCACGCGCGAGATCGAGCATCGCCGCCGAGGGATCTATCCCCGTGAAGCCCCAGCGCGGCCTTGCCTCGGCGAACGCTTTCAGCTCCAGACCGCCGCCGGCACCGAGGACGAGGATATCAGCCGCTTCCGGCGCGCGTTCGGCGAGCAGCAGCGACGCCATGCGCTGAAGATCGGCGAAGCCGGGCACCTTGCGCGGCGTATCCTCGGCGTAGCGGGCGACCGCTGCGCGATCGCTGAAGTGGCGCACGATCTCGGAAACCGGCGAGGCAGCGGTGGACGCGTCATTCTTCATGCGCATTCTCGATCGAAATCCCGGTCTGCGTCATCAGATGACGCGCGAGCGCGTGCTGATGGGGAGGAAAGTCATGGGCCGGCACGCTCGGCCGCGACGAGAAGCGCGCGTACCAATTGGAGAGCCGGGAGCAATCGGACGGGATCGGCACGTCGTAGAAGCCGTCGACGTAACGAAGCGTCGCCATCGCGACGCAATCGGCGATGGTCACGGCTTCGCCGGCCAGGAATTCGGCATCGCCGATCATCCGCTCGGCGAGCCGCAGTTTCTGGAAATAGCTGGGAGCGCAGATCTCGGCGACGTCGCGACTTTCGCGGTCGACGCCGCGATTCAGAAGGCTGCCGTGCCGGGCCCACAGGGCGAAGAACGAAAGCGCGTCGTCAAAGACTGTGACGAGCTCCCGTGTGTGCGCCCGGTCCGCTGGCGTCCTGCCGCGCATGTCTGGGCCCGGACGGGTGTCCTCGAGATATTCGAGGATCGCCAGCGACTGCCCGACCACCGTCCCGTCGTCGTCTACGACGATCGGCAACGAACTGGCGGGCGTGAGACCTTTGAGCAAGGCCGGCGGCCAGTTCGTCTGGTCGGTCGGCGGATCCAAACGGATCAGTTCGATATCCGTGAGGCCCTTTTCGGCGACGTAGATAGTCAACCGCTGCGGGTAGGGGCCGAAGGCGAAGTTGTAGAGTTTCATGAGCCCGATCGTCGGTGGCGGCGCAGCGCGCCCGGCTACGCGACGATATAACGCCTTCTCGCATCTTTCGCAACTTCAATTGTTGCGTGATGCGTTCGGCCGGCCAGCATTCGACGCATGTACGTCGATCAGCTCCGCAAGCCGGTATCGAGGCGATAAAGCAGTGTGTGAAACCGCCCTTTGCTTGGGGCGCGTGTAGGAAATTGCTGGACGAGCTGCCTGATCTCGGGCGATGCACGCCCTATCGCCCACCGAATTTCAGCGTCGCTCGCACCGGGTTCGTCGCCGGCCGAAAGCGCCCTTGCATGCGCGGCGTAGGCGGCTGAGCTCAAGATGTGATTTGTCTGGTGCGATGTCGCGATTGGATGCGTGTAAGCCGTCGCGGCAGCGGTCGAAGCGGCACGAGCGGCTGCAGCTGCGGCAGGATCTTGCACATCTTTTGCGGCCGACTGTGCGCCCCACGCGAAGTTGCGAAGATCTGCGGTCCGTACACCGCTGCGCGCGAAAGCTCGTGCGGCGTAGATGGCTTGGTGCGGACGAGCGTCATTTGGAGCGCGCGCCTCGAACACCGGGAGTGCTCGTTCCGCGCAGTCGGCGGCCCAATTCGCAACATGGCATAGCTTCTCGATCGTCAATTCCGGTAAGGTTGGTTTGTCCATTTATTTGAACTTCCTCCACAATGGATATTCGCAACGAACTAACGTGTTGCTCTGGGCTGTTTCAATATAGAGGACCGGCGACGCGGCTTTGGATTAGCCCGGTGCTGCAGTGAGCGGGCTTCATCGTTCCGATCGCGCGAATTCCCGCAGGGCCTGCAACAGCATTGGCGGCGCTTCCTGCGCCACGCAATGGCCGATGCCATCGAAATTCCACGCGCTGACATCGGGAATGAGCGAGACGGCTCGTGACGCCATCTCCTTGTAGATCGGCCAGGACTTTTCGGCTGTGGCCACGCGCACGGGACAATCGATTTCACTGAGCCAGCCGAAAGGATTGCCGCGCGCATCTCCGGCGTAGACCTGCTCCATGGCCTCGAAGATCGGGCGCAGGATCGCCGACTCGATTTCGGGCGTGCAACGAAGCCGTACCCTTCCGTTCTCCAGGGGCGCAAAGCCATGCCTGATATAGGCCCAGAGCGAAGTCTCGGACCAATCCGCAAATGCCGGCGCGGCGCGATAACGTGTAAATACCGCGTCAAAACTGTCGAACTCGGCCTGGCGGCGCAGGGCGCCTTGCACGGAGGAGGTTGCTCGTTCGCTCAATCCCGTCACGCAGTCGCGCGCGGCGCGCGGATCCATAATGGTCGGCTCCATCACGAACAGGCGTGCGAAGCGTCCCGGCAGCAGCTTTGCGGCAAGCAGCAGGTCGGTTGCGCCTGCGCTGTGGCCGATGCCGTAAATGTCGTGCAGATCAAGCTCTTCGATGACCGCGCACACGTCCTGCGCATAGTCCTGAAAGTGATAGCAGTTCGCCGCGGGCTTGTGGCTGTCGCCGTGGCCGCGGCGATCGAGCGCATATACCGTGTAGTCGGATGCAAGATCGCGCGCGACGTCATCCCAGACGTCGGCCACGAAACCTGTGCCATGCAGCAGAAGCGCGGGCGGCCGGTGCGAGCTGTCTTCGGCCCATTGCACCAGCGCAATGCGCCTATCTGCAGACCCGATCGAGATGCGGCGCTGACTGAGCATACATTCTACACTGCAGAAACAAGCGTGATCCGGCCTGCCTCGCCGCGCTTACGATGCGGCTTCAGCCTGATTTCCACGTCCTGGTCGAAAGCAGTGAGCATCCGCATCAGTTTTTCCACGGATGCGAGCTTGAGGTGACCCCGCAGGAGTTTCGAGAGGTCGGGCTGTTTCATTTCGACCAGCTTGGCGGCCTCGGTCTGAGTCAACTCCCGTTCGGCCATCAGCCGCTTGAGCTGCGCGACCAGCGCGGCCTTCAATTGATGCTCCTCGGCGTTGGGCAAGCCGAGATCAGCGAAAATGTTGCCGGAGCCCTTGGTATGGGCGGGCACTTTTTTCTTGGCGCTCATCGCTAGTCTCCCTTGGTTGCCTTGTGGATAGCCTCCGCGTCGCGTAGACGCTGCCGGATCAAATCCATATGTCGTTGCGGTGTGGCGATCCCACTTGTGGATTTCTTTTGGAACGCATGCAGGACGTACAGGACGCCTTCGAACCGGACTGTGTAGACGGCTCGGTAAGTGTCGCCGTCAAAATTGTCTCGAATCTCTAGTACGCCGCCCAGGCCCTTCAAGGGCTTGGCGTTGCGTGGATGCTCGCCCAGTTGCGCTTCGAAAAGCGATTGACCGATCTCGCTTCGGACGGCTGAAGGAAAGGCCCGCAAGTCCTTCTGGCTCGAGCCCACGAAAATGGCAGGCTTAATCTCGCGCAACGCATCATTCACTTTTATATAGTAATATACCTATAGGATTTGGTCAATGGCTGCTGCCAAAGGCGAATTCGGCGCACAGAACGAGATGGGTTACCGCCCGTCCTCCAAAATCATCGCAGCGGCCTTCTCCGCGATCATCGCGGTCGGGGTGTTGGTGTTGCCCGAGGTGATCGTCGGCATCACGGACGCATCGGCGATGCGGAGGCCGGCGATGCCGTAGAAGCGCAGGCGTTCGTCGACCACGGCCATCGGGTCGCTGGCCGTGCCCATCTTCGCGGTGCCGACTGGGTGGAAGATCGTGGTGCCGATATCGCCGGCGGCTTTTGCCAGCGATGCATCGTCATCGCCCACAGAGGGGCCGGGCAGGAATTCCTCCGGCCGATATTGCGCAAGCGCTTTCTGCTTCATCAGGCGCCGCGTGGTGCGGATCGCGTCGGCTGCGACCTGGCGGTCCTCGTCGGTCGAAAGATAATTCGGTGCGATCGACGGTTTCTCGTCAGGCTGGGCCGAGCGGATGCGCACGGTGCCGCGCGACGTCGGCTGCAGGTTGCAGGCGCTCACGGTGATTGCGGGGAAGCGGTGCAGGGGATCGCCGAACTTGTCGAGCGACAGTGGCTGCACGTGGAACTGGATGTTGGCGCGCTCGCGGCGCGGATCGGAACGGGTGAAGATGCCGAGCTGGGACGGCGCCATGGTGAGCGGACCACGGCGGCGCAGCGCGTAGTCAAGGCCCATCAGGCCGCGGCGGAACAGCGAGTAATAGGTCTCGTTCAGCGTACGCACGCCAGTGACCTTGTAGATCGCGCGCTGCTGCAAATGATCCTGCAGGTTGCGCCCGACGCCCTGCCTGTCGAGCACGACATCGACGCCGAGCGGCGCAAGCCAGTCGGCGGGTCCGATGCCCGAACGCTGCAGCACCTGCACCGATCCGATCGCGCCGGCCGTCAGGATCACTTCGCCCGTGGTGCGGGCCTCGATGATTTCATTGTCGCGGATGAAGCGCACGCCCACGGCGCGGCCATTCTCGACGAGCAGGCGATCGACCAGCACGTTCTTTTCCAGCCGCAGATTCGGCCGGTGCAATGCGGGCTTTAAGAAGCCGCGCGCGGAAGACCAGCGGCGGCCGCGCTTCTGGTTGACGTGGAAATAGCTCACGCCTTCGTTGTCGCCGGTGTTGAAATCCGGAATGCGCTTGATGCCCATTTCTTCCGCGGCGTCGCCGACGGCGTCCAGCACTTTCCAGGACAGCCGCGGCGCCTCGATGCGCCAGCCGCCGCCCGTGCCGTGGTCCTCGCTCGGCCCGAGGAAATGATCCTCGATCCCGCGGAACACCGGCCGCACGTCGTCGTAGCCCCAGCCGGTGAGGCCGAGCTGGCGCCAGTGATCGTAATCGGCGGCCTGTCCGCGCATCGAGATCATGGCGTTGATCGCCGAGCAGCCGCCGATCACTTTGCCGCGGGGATAGGCGAGCGCGCGGCCGTTGAGGCCGGGCT
This sequence comes from Bradyrhizobium sp. Crot121, assembly GCF_059512385.1. NCBI lineage: Bacteria > Pseudomonadati > Pseudomonadota > Alphaproteobacteria > Hyphomicrobiales > Nitrobacteraceae > Bradyrhizobium > Bradyrhizobium sp. Crot121. The sequence continues at coordinate 87,722 of NZ_JCAMOR010000008.1, forward strand.
CCGCCTCGGTCTTGAACATCCAGTCGGAACGCGGATTGCCGATCGCGAAGAGATAGCCGACCGGGATGTGAAACCAGATCCAGTTGTCGTCGCCGCCGGCTTCCAGCACCAGCACGCGCTTTGAGGCATCGGCCGAAAGCCGGTTGGCCATGATGCAGCCGGCGGTGCCGGCGCCCACGACGATATAGTCGAAATCACCCTCGAGCTTTCCAGGCATTCTCTTGCTTTCCACCCGTCCGTGGGCCGCGTTGCCCGAAAATGTTCCAGGCATCTGCGCATTTTTCTGCTGCCCAAACAATCAGACGTGGGCGGGAGGGACAAGCCCAGCCATGACGAATAGGCATGACCGGCCGGTGCGCCTGTTGGGTGGACCGCCGCTTGCATGCTAAACATCACACACGTTTGAATCACAGAACTTGAGAAGTGCCATGCCCATCGTCAACCGCGTCGCCGACCTGCAGCCCGCCATCCAGGCCTGGCGGCGGGATATCCACGAAAATCCCGAGCTGATGTACGACACCCACCGCACTGCAGCATTCGTCGCCGAGCGGCTGCGGGAATTCGGCTGCGATGAGGTCGCGACGGGGCTCGGCCGCACCGGCGTGGTCGGCGTCATCAAGGGCAAGAAACCAGCCGGCAGTGGCGACATCAGGGTGATCGGGCTGCGCGCCGACATGGATGCGCTGCCGATCGAGGAGGAGACCAATCTGCCCTATGCATCCAGGACGCCGGGTAAGATGCACGCCTGCGGCCATGACGGGCACACCGCGATGCTGTTAGGGGCCGCCCGCTACCTCGCCGAGACCCGCAATTTCGCCGGCAACGCGGTTGTGATCTTCCAGCCGGCCGAGGAGGGCGGCGCGGGCGCTGCCGCGATGATCAAGGACGGGCTGATGGAGCGGTTCGGCATCGAGCAGGTCTATGGCATGCACAATGGCCCCGGCATCCCCGTCGGCTCGTTCGCCATCCGGACCGGCCCGATCATGGCGGCAACGGACGCGATCGACTTCAGGATCGAAGGCCATGGCGGCCACGCCGCGCGGCCGCACAAATGCATCGACAGCGTGCTGGTCGGCTCACAATTGATCACGGCGCTGCAGTCGATCGTCTCGCGCACCGTCGATCCCTTGGATTCGGCCGTGATCTCGATCTGCGAATTCCACGCCGGCAATGCCCGGAACGTCATCCCGCAGACCGCGGAGCTGCGTGGCACGGTGCGCACGCTGACGCCGGAGGTGCGGGCGCTGGTCGAGAAGCGCATCCATGAGGTGGTCGCCGGCGTTGCGCAGATGACCGGCGCCAGGATCGACCTCACCTACGAGCGCGGCTATCCCGTCACCGTCAACCATCGCTCGCAGACCGAGTTCGCGACCAAGATCGCCAAGGAAATCGCCGGCGAGAACAACGTCCACGAAATGCCGCCGATGATGGGCGCGGAGGATTTCGCCTACATGCTGGAAGCGCGCCCCGGCGCCTTCATCTTCTGCGGCAATGGCGACAGCGCCGGCCTGCATCACCCCGCCTACAATTTCAACGACGAGGCGATCGTCTACGGCACGTCCTACTGGATCAAGCTGGTGGAGAACACGCTCGCGGTGTGACGCCCTTTCGTCGTCCTTCCCCGTCATTGCGAGCGCAGCGAAGCAATCCATGCCTCCGCTTGCGGAGAGATGGATTGCTTCGTCGCTGCGCTCCTCGCAATGACAGAGTGTGGCGCTATCCTCGCACAAAACAAAAAGGCCCCGCGCATCGCGCGGGCCTTTGTTGTTGATGGCTCTGCCGCTCAGAACACGTTCGCGAACAGCACGTAGAGCGAAGCCGACAGCATGATCGCGGCGGGCAGCGTCAGTACCCAGGCCATCAGGAGGTTGCGGATGGTCGCCATCTGCAGCCCCGAGCCGTTGGCGGCCATGGTGCCGGCGACGCCGGACGACAGCACGTGCGTGGTGGACACCGGCAGGCCGAAGGTGTCCGCGGCTCCGATGGTGGCGGCGGCAACGAGTTCGGCGGAGGCGCCCTGCGCGTAGGTCAGGTGGGTCTTGCCGATCTTCTCGCCGACCGTGATCACGATCCGCTTCCAGCCGATCATCGTGCCGAGGCCGAGCGCGATCGCCACCGCGATCTTCACCCAGGTCGGGATGAACTTGGTCGCGCTGTCAAGCGAAGCCTTGTAGGCATTCAGCGTCGCGACGTCTTCCTTGCTGAGGTCGCTCTCCTTGTCCTTCATCAGGAAGCGGATCGCTTCCGAAATCAGGTACATGTCGTTGCGGGTGTTGCCGACCGCTTCCGCGGGCACCTTGGTCAGCGAGCCGTACCTCGTCACCTGGTCGCTGACATCTTTCACCAGCACCGCGAGCGAGGGGAACGTGCCCTCATTGAGGTGGTGCAGCGAGATGTACTGCGTCACGGCCGGACGGGGATCGCCGATGATGCTGTGACCGGCGCCCTTCGCCGCGATCACCTTGGAGGCAGCTTCCGAGTTCTTCTGGAACTGGGCGACCATGGATTCCGGCAGCGTGCGGTTCAGCGCATACGCCGTCGGCACGGTGCCGATCAGGATCAGCATGATCAGGCCCATGCCCTTCTGCCCATCGTTGGAGCCGTGCGCGAAGCTGACGCCGGTGCAGGTCAGGATCAGGAGGCCGCGGATCCAGAGCGGCGGCGCCTTGTGGCCTTCCGGCGCGGCATAGAGCGCAGGGTTGCGCACGATCATCTTGAGCACGAGCAGGAGTATCGCGGCGCAGATGAAGCCAACCAGGGGCGACAGCAAGAGCGCGTAGCCGATCTCGGTGGCCTTGCTCCAGTCGACGCCGGAAGTGCCATCGCGGCCGCGCATCAGCGCGTTGGCAATGCCGACGCCGATGATCGAGCCGATCAGCGTGTGCGAAGACGAGGCCGGCAGGCCGAAATACCAGGTGCCGAGATTCCACAGGATCGCGGCGATCAACAGCGCGAACACCATGGCAAAGCCGGCGCTGGAGCCGACTTGCAGGATCAGCTCGACCGGCAACAGCGAGATGATGCCGAAGGCGACCGCGCCAGACGAGAGCAGCACGCCGAGGAAGTTGAAGAAGCCCGACCACATCACCGCGACTTCGGCCGGCAGCGAATGCGTGTAGATCACAGTCGCGACCGCGTTGGCGGTGTCGTGGAAGCCGTTGACGAATTCAAAGCCGAGCGCAATCAAGAGCGCAACGAACAGCAGGATGTAGGGCAAGAACGTGGTGACGCGGGTGCCGGTGGCATCGACGTCGGAATAGATGCTGTAGGCGACGAACAGCAACCCCGCCGCGAGGATGCCGAAGAAGAGGATCATCGTCAGCGGATTGAAGCCTTTATCGAGATTTGGCCTTGAAGCCGGCTGAATCGGTCTTTCGTCGCGTACTGAAGTATTGAGTGCAAAATCGGTCATTCTGAGGCCCCGTCGAAATACGGAAGGAGGCCCTTAGTCTTGACCATTGACTTGAAGGTTAGATGACAGCCGTAGTGTGCTTGAATGAAACGCGTGTCGCAACGGTGCTTGGGTGTTGCATCGATGATCGTCTGTCACGCGCGCTCGCGACACGAATGTTGACCATTCACATGACGAGCCATGCTCGTAGCGAAAGTGTGTGATGGATGTGTGATGGAGAGGAGCGGTCGCGCGCTGCCTGACGCCGGGGCTGTGGCGCCGTGGCAGCGCGTCGACCGCATGGGAACGTCATTGGCGTGAACAAGACGCCCCAAACTCCCCCTGTAATAGGGGAGTATTGTCCATCAATGTAAGGTTGTAAATAGATCAACGGCTTGATATTTGCAGTGCTATGCATGGGGCCATGCTTATGCCGCAGCCCGCGCGCGTTTCCTCAACAGTTCCGCGGCGATCTTCAGATCCTCGACAAAGCGTTGATATTCCCGCGCTTTCGCATCCTCATCGGGGAGCCGCAGCAGATAGGAGGGATGCACCGTCACCAGCGCCTTGACGTCGTTGTCAAGATCGATCAGGCGGCCGCGGTTCTTGTTGATCGGCGTGAGCTTGTTGAACACGCATTGCGCAGCGGTCGCGCCCATCGCCACTACCAGGTCCGGTTTGATCGATGCGAGTTCCCGCTCATACCATTGGCGGCAGGCCTTGATCTCCGGCGTATTCGGCTTCTGGTGCAGGCGGATCTTGCCGCGCGGCACAAATTTGAAATGTTTCACCGCATTGGTGACGTAGACCTTTTTGCGGTCGATACCGGCTTCGTCGAGCGCGCGGTCGAGCATCAGGCCGGCGGGACCGACGAACGGTTTTCCGGCGAGATCTTCCTTGTCGCCCGGCTGCTCGCCGACCAGCATCACCTGCGCGCTTTGCGGGCCTTCGCCGAACACGGTCTGGGTCGCATGCTCATAGAGATGGCAGGCGCGGCAATCGGCGGCTTCCTTCCGCAGCGCACTCAGTCGGTCGGCGTGGCGGATCATGGCGGGTTCCGGTGGCGTGGCGATTTCGCTTGTGGGCTTAATCGTCGAAGCCTCCCGCAGGTTCCTCGATTGCTTCGCTGCCAGCCGGGCCGGGTTGAAGATCGTAGCGTAATGACGCTGCCAGATTTCCTCCAGCCGATTGCCTGCAGGCATCCCGGCCTCGCCGATACCAGGGGTGATCGACACCGCATGTCCATCCCAATGTGCGCAGACATCAGGTGTGAGGATCGACCAGGGCATGTCGGCGAAGCGGCTCGCGAAGAATGGCGCCGCCAGTTCCACGACATGATGCTGCGGCTCGAACCAGGCGACGAAATGCGATTTGTGCTCGCGCCCGATCTCGCGGAAGCGGATCGACGTCCGCATCCGCTGTGCCTCGTGATGCACGGCCTTCGCCATCGCATGGATGCGCGCGACATCAGGGTCGTCGGCGACGTCGAGCAGGTCATGGTCGCGGCGCAGGCGCCACAACAGGCGATAGAGCAGGGCAAAGCGCTCGGCATCGCGATGCAGGATCGCGGTTTTCGCCAGCTCGACGAATTTGGCCGGCACGCTGAACGTGCCGTGCGGCGGCTCGAGCGGCGCTTCGCGGTCCGGCGCATCGAACGGTTCGACTTCGTTGTTGCGCACCGTCCACGTCACATCGTCAGGCGGCACCTCGTTCAGCACCAGCGTCCGTGCTGCCTTTCGCCAGCCGTCGAAATCAGTCTCGCTGCCCAGGATGATGTGGTGCATGGCACTTACTCTCCCTCCTGTCTCTCCTCTCGTCATGCCCGGGCTTGACCCGGGCATCCACGCCTTCCTCACCAAGGAAAGAACGTGGATGGCCGGGACAAGCCCGGCCATGACGGCTCTCATGAATCCAGTTGATTTCATTCATGAATTTATCCCGTTACCAATCTGATTGACTCCTCCCGCGCAGTTGGCTTTATATTAGAACATACCATGAACAATTGGGCCAGCTTCTAGTTTCTCCCGGAAGCCAGCAGCGGCCCCGATATCTTCCTTAAGGAGCGGCGCATGACGAGCGCACGCCTGAGCACGCTTGCGTCCCTACGTGGGCGCATCGAGCGCATTGAGACATCCAATGAAGCGCATCCGCTGCCGCGGATCGCGCTCGGTCATGCCGGCGCTGATGCGATGCTCAAGGGCGGCCTCGCGAAAGCCGCGGTGCACGAGGTGTTTGCCGAGGGGCACCAGGGCGCTTCCGCCACCGGTTTCATCGCAGGTCTCGCCGGCCGTCTTGCCGCGCGAAAGCCGCTGGTCTGGGTGCGGCAGGATTTTTCCGAAACCGAATCCGGCGCGCTGTCGATGAACGGTCTGTCCGAACTCGGCCTCGATCCGCGCCTCCTCGTCACCGTGCGCGCCGCCGACATCGACAATGCCTTGCGCACCACGGCCGATGCGCTCGCCTGCGACGCGTTAGGCGCCGTCATCATGGAAGTCTGGGGCGAGTCCAAGCAGCTCGATCTGGTCGCGAGCCGCAAGCTGACGCTATCAGCGCAATCATCAGGCGTCCCCGCGCTGCTGCTGCGCCTCGCCGCAACGCCGCTTCCGTCCACCGCGGAAACCAGATGGATCGTGCGCGCGGCGCATTCGCCGCCGGGCGCCAGTTGGAGCGCGTGGGGCGCGCCTCTGTTCGATGCGCAGCTCGTTCGCAACCGTCATGGCCCGGTCGGGCGATGGATCATGGAATGGAAATGTGATGAGTGCCTTTTCAGTGAACCGTCGGCGTATCCTCAGCCTGTGGCTGCCGCGCCTGCCCATCGATCGGATCAAGCGGCAACTGGCGCGCACCGCCTCGCCAGTTGATCGCCACACGGACGCCGCACCTCCTCTCCCGCAAGCGGGGGAGGGCTGGGGTGGGGGTGCCTCCGCGAGTCACGCAGTCTCCTTGATCGAACCGGCATCGCCGCGAGTTCCCACCTCTCCCCAACGGGGAGAGGTCGACTTGCACATGGCCATGTGCAAGTCGGGTGAGGGGGCTCAGGTCCCGCGAGAGACCGCACCCCTCACCCGGATCGCATCTAACGATGCGATCCGACCTCTCCCTATGGGAGAGGTGAAGAAAGAGATCCCCAGTGTCGTGGTCATCAAGGAGCACAACGCGCTCGTCATCCACTCTCTCGACGACATCGCCGCGCGAAGCGGGCTGTCGACTGGCCTGCCACTCGCCAATGCTCGCGCGATCTGCCCGGAACTGACGGTCTATGATGCCGACGAGGTCGCGGATGCCAAAACGCTCAATGACATCGCCGACTGGTGCGACCGCTTCACACCTCTGGTGGCGCTCGATCCGCCCTACGGTCTCTTCCTCGATATCACCGGCTGCGCCCATCTGTTCGGCGGCGAACACGCGATGCTGCAGATCATCTGCGGCGCTCTCAGTCGGCGCGGCTTTGCCGTCAGCGGCGCGATCGCCGCCACCTCGGTTTGCGCGCGTACGCTGACGCGGCATTCGTCAGGCAGGATCATCGAGGATGGTGCGGAGGTCGAAGCTGTCAGCCCTCTGCCGATCTCGGCATTGGGCGCCGATGAGACGATCACCAAAGGCCTGCGCCGCGCCGGCTTGAAGACCATCGGCGATGTTGCTGCCCGCGCGCGCCATGAGATTGCGGCGCGTTTCGGTGCTGCCTTCACCACGCGGCTCGCGCATGCGCTGGGGCAGGGCGATGCGCCGATCAGTCCGCGCAAGCCATTGCCTGACTACATCGTCGAAAAGCGGTTTCCCGAGCCGGTCACGACCGAGCCCATGATCGCGATGACGCTGCAGAACCTCGCCAGAATGCTGGTCCAGGCGATGGACAAGCAGGGCAAGGGCGCGCGGAAGCTGGAAGCAGGCTTCTTCCGCACCGACGGCGCGGTGCGCACGCTTGCCGTCGAGACCGGGCGCGCGGTCACGAAGCCCGAGGTGATCGACCGCCTGTTCCGCGAGCGGCTCGATGCACTGAGCGATCCCCTCGATCCCGGCTTCGGCTTCGACCTGATCCGCCTGTCGGCTGGTCGTACCGAGATCGTGGTGCAGCAGCAGCGCGATCTCGATGCCCATGTCCACGACAATGACGAGCTTGCCGCGCTGATCGACCGCATCGCCGCCCGCATCGGCGGCAAGCGCGTGGTCGTGTACCTGCCGGAGGATACCCATATCCCCGAGCGCGCGGCGCTTGCCGCCCCTGCGCAGCATCATCTGGCCGCGGCCTCGCAAGCCGCCTGGCCCGCGCGCGCCGAGGGCGAACCGCCGCTCCGTCCGCTGCGCCTGTTCGAAAGGCCGGAGCCGATCAAGGTGCCGTTCGCCACCGTGCCGGATGGACCGCCGCATCGCTTCACCTGGCGGCGCGCCACGCATCAGGTGGTGCGGGTCGAGGGTCCCGAGCGCATAGCCATGGAATGGTGGCAGCGCGACGGGAAGGTGCTGACGCGCGACTATTTCCGCGTCGAGGACGAGCAGGGCCTGCGCTTCTGGATCTTTCGCGACGGCCTTTACGACAGCGAACTGATCGACGAAGACGGCAAGCCCATTCCCGCCAATTGGTTCGTGCATGGGCTTTTCGCATGATGGAACCGGCGCCCGACTATGCCGAGATCGGCATCACAAGCAATTTCTCCTTCCTGCGCGGCGGATCGGATCCGCGCGCCTATGTGCATCAGGCGAGCATTCTCCGCATTCCCGTGATCGGGCTTGCCGACCACAACACGCTCGCCGGTGTCGTGCGCGCCTACAAGGAGCTCGAAAATTCGAAAGTGACCCATCCGCCAAAGCTGCTGATCGGTTCGCGCATCGTATTCATGGATGGCACGCCTGACATCCTGGTCTACCCGCGCGACCGCGCGGCTTACGGCCGGTTGTGCCAGCTTCTCACCCGCGGCAAGCGCGGCGATGACATCGAGCGGATCGAAAAGGGCGAATGTCATCTGAAGCTGAACGACCTCCTGGATTTCGCCGAAGGCCAGCTCCTGGTGCTGTCATTGCCGCATCGTTTCGAGATGGCCAAGGCGCTCGATCTGCTCGCGCGGTTGAAGGCGAGCCGCACTGATGGCGTGTGGCTCGCCGCAAGCCTACTCTATCGTGGCGACGACAGGCGGCGCCTGGCGCGATTGCACCATCTTGCGACCAAAGCCGGCGTGCCGCTGCTCGCGACCAACGAAGTGCTCTATCACCATCCGGCGCGCCGCCCGCTGCAGGACGTGCTCACCTGTATCAGGGAGAAGACGACGATCGATGCCATCGGCAGGAAGCTGGAAGCCAATGCCGAGCGGCATCTGAAACCTGCGCAGGAGATGGCGCGGCTGTTCCGCGATTTTCCCGACGCGATCGCCGAGACCATGCGCTTTGCCGACCGCATCACCTTTTCGCTCGATCAGCTCAAATATCAATATCCCGATGAGCCGGTGCCGCCGGGCAAGACCGCGCAGCGTCACCTGGAAGATTTGACGTGGCAAGGCGCGCACGAAAGATTTCCGATCCGGATTTCCCCGAAAATCAAAAAGACCCTGCACAAAGAATTGCGCCTGATCAGGAAACTGAAATACGCGCATTATTTCCTGACCGTGCACGACATTGTCCGGTACGCACGCAGTCAGAATATCCTGTGCCAGGGCAGGGGATCGGCGGCGAATTCCGCAGTCTGCTATGTACTCGGCATCACCTCGGTCAACCCGATCAAGGTCGATCTCCTGTTCGAACGCTTCATCTCGAAAGAGCGATTGGAGCCGCCCGACATCGACGTCGATTTCGAGCATTCGCGGCGCGAGGAGGTGATGCAATATGTCTATCGCCGCTATGGCCGTCACCGCGCCGCCATCATCGCAACCGTCATCCATTATCGTCCGCGCAGCGCGATCCGCGACGTCGGCAAGGCGCTGGGGCTGACCGAGGATGTCACCGCCGCGCTCGCCGATACCGTGTGGGGAAGCTGGGGCAAGGGCCTCAACGATATGCAGGTGCGGCAGGCGGGGCTCGACCCCAGGAACGAGATGATCGGACTCGCCGTCGATCTTGCCACCGAGCTGATCGAATTCCCGCGCCATCTCTCGCAGCATGTCGGCGGCTACGTGCTGACGCAGGATAGGCTCGACACCTACGTGCCGATCGGCAATGCCGCGATGGAAGACCGCACCTTCATCGAATGGGACAAGGACGACGTCGACGCGCTCAACATGATGAAGGTCGACGTGCTGGCGCTGGGCATGCTGACCTGCATCCGCAAGAGCTTTGACCTGATCGCCGATCACAAGGGCGAGCGCTGGGAGCTTGCGACCGTTCCGCAGGACGACAAGAGAGTCTACGACATGCTGTGCCGCGGTGAATCGCTCGGCGTGTTCCAGGTCGAGAGCCGCGCGCAGATGAACATGCTGCCGCGGCTGAAGCCGCGGGAGTTCTATGACCTCGTCATCGAGGTCGCGATCGTGCGTCCGGGGCCGATCCAGGGCGACATGGTGCATCCTTATTTGCGCCGGCGAAACAAGCAGGAGAAGGTGAGCTATCCATCACCGTCACCGGAGCACGGTCCTGCAGACGAATTGTACAGGGTGCTGCACAAGACCCTCGGCGTGCCGCTGTTCCAGGAGCAGGCGATGCGGATCGCCATCGAAGCCGCAAAATTCACCTCCGAAGAGGCCAATGGCCTGCGCCGCTCGATGGCGACCTTCCGCAATCTCGGCACCATCGGCAAGTACGAGGACAAGCTGATCGGCAACATGGTCGCACGCGGCTACGATGGCGAATTCGCCAGAAGCTGCTTCGACCAGATCAAGGGTTTTGGCTCCTACGGCTTCCCGGAAAGCCATGCCGCGAGTTTTGCCCAACTCGTCTACATCTCCTCCTGGCTCAAGCATCATCATCCCGACGCCTTCTGCTGTGCGCTGCTCAACTCGCAGCCGATGGGCTTTTACGCTCCCGCGCAGATCGTCGGCGACGCCCGCAAGAACGGCGTCGAAGTCCGCGAGATCGATGTATCCTTCAGCTTCGCCCAGAACACGCTGGAGGAGGGCAGCGGTAAGCACTGTGCCGTGAGGCTAGGCTTCCGCCAGATCGACGGCTTCAACTGGAAAGACCCGGATGAGGAGAAGCTGAAGCAAATCCAGGCGTCATTCCATGGTGAACCTGCGATGTTGCCGCACGCTCCCACCTCTCCCCAGCGGGGAGAGGTCGACTTGCACATGACCATGTGCAAGTCGGGTGAGGGGGCTCAGGTCCCACGAGAGACCGCGCCCCTCACCCGCGCTGGAGCCTGTCATCGGGCGCGCCTTCGGCGCGACCCGTTGGGCGCGACCTCTCCCTATGGGAGAGGTGAAGAAATCGACTGGGCCGACCGCATTGTCGCGGCGCGGCAGCGGCGTCCCTTCACCTCGCTGGAGGATTTCGCCCGCGACACCGGCCTGCCCAAGCGTGCGCTGATCCTGTTGGCGGACGCCGATGCCTTCCGCTCGATCGGGCTCGATCGCCGCGCAGCGCTCTGGACAGTGCGGCGGCTGCCCGACGATGTCCCATTGCCTCTGTTCGAAGCCGCTGTTGCCCGCGAGCAGCCGGACGAGAACGCAAAACCCTTGCCGCAGATGCCGCGGCAGGAGCAGGTGGTCGCCGACTACCAGACCATCCGCCTGTCGCTGAAAGGCCACCCGATGGAGTTCCTGCGCGCGATGTTTGAAAAAGAGCGCGTGGTGTCCTGCAAGGAGATCTGCCATCGCAACGACCGCCGCCGCGTCCGTTGCGCCGGCGTGGTGCTGGTACGGCAGCGTCCGGGCAGCGCCAATGGCGTGGTATTCATGACGCTCGAGGACGAAACCGGCATCGCCAATATCGTGGTGTGGCCGAAGGTGATGGAGCAATACCGGAAAGAGGTGATGGGCGCGCGTCTGATCTTGGTCGAGGGCTATATCCAGAGCAGCCCGGAGGAGGTGACGCACCTGGTCGCGCAACGCATGATCGACCGCTCCTACGACCTCATCAATCTCTCCAACGACGCCTTCAGCGCCAAGCCTGCCGTGCCCGCCGGCCCCGCTTTGGTCGAACCCCTCAATGACGATCGCCGCGACCACGGCGAAAACTCCCCGCAAAGAATCCGCCACCCCCGCAACGTCCGCATTCTGCCGCCGTCACGCGATTTCCATTGAGGGAGCGCGCCGCCTCTCTCCTCCGTCATTCCGGGGCGCGCGCAGCGCGAGCCCGGAATCCATTGCGCCGCACCCGCAGGCGGAGAAATGGATTCCGGGCTCATCGCTTCGCGATGCCCCGGAATGACTCCTCATCCCGAGGAGCCGCGAAGCGGCGTCTCGAGGGATGGGCCACGGGCTCCCTCAGTCATTCCGGGGCGCGAAGGCGCGAACTATGATGCGTAACCACAGAGAATCCATTTCGCAATGCACTCGGCGTTGGCGATCCCGTCCCGAAGGTCTAGCATGTCGAAAGTCAGTGCCGTTTTGGCTGCCTGGACTATCGTTCATCTGCAACGGGCGGGAGCTGACAATGAAGACGATTTTGGTACCGACCCAAAATACCCCGGCCATGACATCCACACTCGAAACGGCGGTGCTGCTCGCGCGGCGCACTGGCGCCTATATCGAGGGGGTTCCACTGTGGTTTGGCACGCCTGAGTTTGTCGTGGCGGGGCTGGCCAGCAGCTATTCCATGGAAACCTATCGGGTACGGCGCGAAGCGGAGGCGGCGGGCGAGCGCGAGCTGTTCGAGACCTTCATGCAGCAGCACGGTGTTGCTGCTGCGAAAATGACCGCGGACCGACCTTGGTATAGCTGGTTCGCCGAGGTGCCGCCGGGCGAGGGCCTCGTCGGCAGCCATGGCCGCGTGTTCGATGTGATTGTGATGAGCAGGCCGGGTGCTGCTACGGACCCTCTCTATCGGCGGGCGGTCGAGTCGGGATTGTTCGAAAGCGGTCGGCCTGTTGTGCTGTCGCCGCCGACTGCTCCGAAACAGATCGCGACCAACATCATGATCCACTGGAATGGCAGCACCGAGCAGGCCCGCGCCAACGCGTTGGCGATGCCGCTATTGCACCTGGCCGGACGCGTGACGGTGTTGACTGTCATCGGCGGACAGGATGTGCCGGGTCCATCGGCCGATCAGGTGCGCAAGCAATTGCGGTACAATGGCATTGCCGCCGAGCCCCTGAGCATCGAGCTGAACGGTCGCAGCACCGGCGAAGCGGTGCTCGCCGCGGCCAAGGCCGACGGCTGCGACCTGTTGGTCAAGGGAGCTTTTACAAGGACCAGGCTACGGCAATTGATTTTCGGCGGCGCCACCAGCCACATCATGGAACACGCAGACTTGCCGTTATTGATGGCGCATTGAAAATCGTGCCCACCGGACTGCCCGAGGTGTCATTCCGGGCATCGCGAAGCGGCGTCACGAGGGATGGCCGAGAAACTCTCACTGTCCGTCATTCCGGGGCGCGCGCAGCGCGAGCTATGATGTGCAAGTGCACATCAGAGAATCCATTGGGCCGCAGGCGCAAGTGGAGAAATAGATTCCGGGCTCGATGCTTCGCATCGCCCCGGAATGACAATGGCCAATGTCCTGCACGGACTCACGAGGATGATCGACGCGGCGGGATCGGCGGAACCACCTGCAGCTTAGGAAGATCCTCGGGGCGCAGCCGAAAGGCGACGGGATATTTGTCCGGGTTCACGTTCTCCTCCGGCTCGGTCGATCTCCAGACATAGAGGCATGTCGGACAACCGAACACGGTCCAGACCCCGGCAACGGGAGATTTGCTGCGGACCTCGATCTTGCCTGATCGACATCGCGGACATGCGGCCGGAAGAGTGTCGGCGGTTGTCGCCGTCATGTCCGCATCTCCTTCGCCAGAGCCATGAGCTTGGTCCGCCACTGATCGGTGTGCTGCGGCTTGTCGAGTTCCTCGCCATAGTCGCCGCGAATGTCAGGCGCGATCGGCGTGGTGGCGTCGATGATCATCTTGGTCACCACGCCGGCCGGACTGCAGGCCGGATCCAGGAGATTCTCCGCGAGATTCGGGATGGTCACGATGTCGCCCGCAGGGTTTACCTTCACCGATATCGCCCACATCACCTGCTTAAGATCGAACGGGTCGACTTGCTCGTCAACAACGATCACGACTTTTGCGTATCCGAGACCATGGGTCGTGGTCAGCACGCGCAAGCCCACATATTTGGCGAAGCCGCCATAGCGGATTTTTGTCGAGACGACGACCACCAGACCGTGGGTATAGAGTGCATTGACGGCAACGACTTCGGGAAACGTCGTCTTGAGTTGAAGGAAGATCGGCGCGCTCGTCGTCATGGCTTGCAGGAAGTCGAGCTCGGTCCAGGGCCGCCCCACATAGACCGCGTCGTAGACCGGATCCTTGCGGTGCGACACGCGATCGATCTCGATCACCGGATATTTATGGCATCCCGAATAATAGCCGGGGAATTCACCAAACGGCCCCTCGGTCTCGCGCTGTCCGCAAAGCAGGCGGCCCTCCAGCACATATTCGGATCCCCAGGGGACATCCAGGCCCTTTGCAGTCTTGACGACACGGTATGGCGCGCCCTGCATCACGGCCGCCATCTTGTATTCGAGCTGATCGTAAAGCAGCGGCGTCGCGCCCATCAGCGTGATGATAGGCTCGTTTCCCAGCGCGATCGCGACTGGCAAGTCTTGGCCGCGGGCTTCCGCATGAGCCATATGGATCGCGATATCGTGCTGCGGCACAGTCTGGATTCCAAGGCGATTCCACCCTTTGACCTGCAGGCGATAGATGCCGACGTTCTCGACATCGTCATTGTTCCAGTCGTCCAGGTCTCGGCTGATGGTGCAGGCTTTGTCGATGAAGTAGCCGCCATCGCCGCGGTTGAGACGAAACAGCGGCAGCAGTTCGTAGAGGTTCACGTCCTTGTCGACGACAACCTCCTGCCAGGGCGCGGTCTCAACGCGCTCCAATGTGCCAGGATATTGCTGGAAGCGCCGGACGAACTCAAAAAATTGATCGCGCATGCTGGCGTCTTTTTCCATGCCAAGCGCGAGAGCATGGTTGCTCCATGATCCATGTATGTTCATGGCGACCCGAGCGCTGGTGTAGCCGGCGATGTTGTCGAAATAGATCGCGGGGCTGTCCTCGCCGATCTCTGTAAGGGCGCAGGCCGCGGCGGCGATGTCGGGTTCAGGAAGAACCTGATCATGGATGCGCAGCAATTGCCGCTCTTGCTCGAGGACGGACAGGAATTCACGAAGGTCCTTGTAGGCACGCATTTCTGCCCCCGATTGCTCGGATTGGTTTCAGGCGGCGCGTAACGCGGCAATCTGCCGTTGCCAACGCGAGAGTACGGCTTGAGGATCGTGCAGTGCAAAGGTGACTCCGCCTGTCACATCCGCGTATGGCGCGACATGCTGGCGTACCGACTCGACCTCCGCCTCGAACAACGCCAGCGGCACATCGGCAGAAGAGTGTGCGAGGCGGCGACAGCGGAGCTTCATCTCGCAAATGCCGCCATCCAGTGAAAGCGCGATCGTGAGCCGTCCTTCGCGTTCAAGTTGGAGGCCATTGTCGATTGCGGAAAAACCGCAAAGCGGACGCGACCAGAAGGCACGATCACCATATCGCCTGCACTGAGCAGGGCAGCGTGAGGCCATCCGTCCGAACCAACCGTCGAGAGACGCAGCGCCTGGGTTTTGGTCTCCAGGTCGGTGCCATCGAGATAACGGACCACCCCGTCCGGGGTCTTGCTGCTGGTTGCGGGCGCCGCGTAGAAGTGCTCGGCTTCCTTCATTTCACATCTCCCTCGGAGGTGATCCGCATTCTCGCGGAAATCGAAGGCGGCAGTTCATTGAAGTGAGGCAGGATCGGTGCGCCGCGGTCATCGCGGTCTCCCGGAAGAGACAAGCGTGACTGGCCCTGCAAAAGAAGTACTACCAAAGGCTGTTCCCTGCAACGGCGCCCCCGCCCTCATCCCGAGGAGCCGCGTTAGCGGCGTCTCGAGGGAGGGGCTCCAGGCGAGAGCGGGGCCTCATGGTTCGAGACGCGCTGCGCGCTCCTCACCAAGAGGGTCCAAAGTCGCGTGCACGGCGAAGCAAATTATGCAAGCGATTCCAAGGTGATTTGCCTCGTCCAGCCCAGCCGCGAAAAACATTCCGCTTTCGCCGTCGGGCAAATCAGTGATTTAACTCCGCGCGTCTCACGGCGGATGAGGGGCGGTTCGCGATCGTCACGAACGTTGCGGTGAGATGCGGTGGACGTGATGGGTGTGACTGACGAGCACGCGCATCGCGGACGGCGAAGTCGTGTGGTCCTGGCGCCCCGACGCTGGCGCTAAGTTTTTTGCGCGAAGAAATCCGCGCGAGAGGCGATGGTGGCAAGAAAGCCCGGTCACCAAGGAGAGCACGAAGGAAACCGTAAACCATCGCGCAGGGAAAGCCGGAATGCTTCGGTTGAACCTGTGGTCCTACCCCCGTGCTTTTTGTTGCACGGGACCCACGGGTGCAACCAGCACCCGGCTTTCCCTGCGCCCTCTGCTATCGAGGAGGGTGGAAAGTGACGCAAACCTCGGACGCAATGCGCCGCGAGAACGCGAACTCACATCCCTCTGCTGTTTGAAATCTGAATCAGAACTCGCGGCGATGCCGTAGGGTGGGCAAAGCGACTTGTCCGCCGTAGCTCAACGAGCGAAGGCGGAAGCGTGCCCACCATCACGAGCGAAGTGGTAACGGTGGGCACGGCGCTGATGCGCCTTTGCCCACCCTACGGCTCCGCACCGCTGGCTCGCGCCACAACCACTCCCTGTGGTTATGGGTCCCTGCTTTCACAGGGGACGACATCGTAGGATGGGTAGAGCGCAGCGAAACCCATCATTCGTGCCGCTTACTCCGTCGCGATGGGTTTCGCTGCGCTCTACCCATCCTACGCATCATCTACGCGCTCACTCCACCGCCGCCCCGACCGGTGGGCCGCCGGGAGGTCGATGCAAGAACGTCATCGTCAGGTAGGCGCCGACCCAGGAGCCGATCGCCGCGAACAACACGTAGACCGAGTTTTCGGTGTAACTGATCACCGCATAGGACGAGAGCACGTACCAGACGCTGCTCCAGGTTGCCGCCGGCACGCGTTTGCGTGCCACCACGGCGGACGTGAACATCACGTAGACCGCATCGGTTGCGGCCGTCGCCAGCACGACGCCGGCGGCGGTCAAGGGATCGATGGCCATTGCAACTCCTTCCCAGTTCGGGCACTGCTCTTGGGCACACAATTGAGGGAATGCCGAAGCGCGACCGGTTCAACCATGCCGAAAAGGGCAGGCGGTCGGCATCGTCAAAACAGGAGGGATGGTCAGGCAGGATCTGCCTGCGCACGCAGGGCCTGTCACACGGCCCGCTTTAGTTTCGCCGGCCGTCACCCCCGGAATTGCCCGGGGCTTGGCATTCACCCGGCGTTCATGCCTCACTGTCCAAAGATAAACCGGAACCTGCGTCCAATTGTCGCTTTTTTGGTTGTCTGAACCGGTAATTGGGCACTATTAGCGCGCAGCGGAACCTCCGACATCAGCCACGGCCCATGGTCAAAGACATTACCAAGCAATTGCAGACCCTTAGCCGTCAGCGCCTGGCGCTGGTCGTGGCCGTGCTGGCGGTTGCCGGTGGCGTGGCTTACGCATCCCTGCACAACAAGGGGGCAAATGGCGGCCATTCGGAGATTTCGAGCCAATCCCGCAAAGGCCTGCAGCGCTACACGCCAACCCCTGCCGAATGGGCGAGCCTCAGCCTGCAGCCGGTCTCCGAGCGTGCCTTCCGCGCCGAATACGTGACCGAGGGCAAGATCGGCATCGACGAGGATCGCTCCACTCCGGTGTTCTCGCCCTATACCGGCCGCATCACCAAGCTGCTGGCGCGGCCCGGCGACAGCGTCGTCAAGGGCCAGCCGCTGTTCGTGATCGAGGCCGCCGACACCGTGCAGGCGCAGAACGACTACATCTCGGCGATGACCGGCGTGAACAAGGCGAAGTCCGCGGTCGATCTGGCGCAGATCCAGGACGACCGCGCGAAGAACCTGTTCGAAGGCAAGGCCGTGCCGCTGAAGGACTATCAGCAGACCCAGGCCACGCTGGTCCAGGCGCAAAACGATCTGCGCTCGGCGCAGACGACGCTGGAGGCCGCGCGCAACAAGCTGCGCATCCTGGGCTTCGGCGACGGAGATATCGATGCGCTGCGCCAGAAGGGCGGCATCAATCCGGAAATCACGATCTTCGCGCCGATCGGCGGCACGGTGGTGCAGCGCAAGGCCGGCCCCGGGCAATATGTCTCCTCGGGCGCCAGTGATCCCGTCTACGTCATCGGCGATCTCTCGACGGTCTGGCTGCTCGCCTTCGTCCGCGAGAGCGACGCCGCCAAGGTCGCGGTCGGGCAGGACCTCACATTCAGCGTGATGGCGCTGCCGGGCCGCTCGCTGACCGCGCGCATCAATTATGTCGCCGCAGCGATCGATCCGGCGACGCGCCGGCTCCTGGTCCGCGCCACCATCGACAACGCGGATGGCGCGCTGAAGCCGGAGATGTTCGCCAATGTCACGCTCTATTCGCCGGGCGACCATCCCGCGGTCGGCGTACCCAAGCAGGCGCTGATCTATGAAGGCGACCAGGTGCGCGTCTGGGTCGCGCATCCGGACAAGACGATCGAACTGCGCCAGGTCAAGCCGGGGATCACCAATGGCGATCTCGTCGAGATCGTCGGCAATCTGCGGCCAGGCGAGCAGATCGTCACCAAGGGCAGCCTGTTCATCGATCGCGCCGCCTCCGGTACCTGACATTCCCGGATTATTGAAAGCTTCGATCTGAAATGGATCGCCTCGTCGCTCTCGCAGTCAGCCGCCGCTATCTGATGGTCGGCATCTTCGCCGCCGTCATGATCGGCGGGCTGATTGCCTTCCAGCACCTCAACATCGAGGCCTATCCCGATCCGACGCCGCCGATGGTCGACGTCGTGACGCAAAGCCCGGGCCTGTCGGCAGAGGAGATCGAGCGCTACATCACGATTCCGATCGAGACCCAGGTCGCCGGGCTGAAGAACCTGCGCACGATCCGCACGATCTCGCTCTACGGCCTCTCCGATGTGAAGCTGCAGTTCTCCTTCGACTACACCTATGACGAGGCGCTGCAGCAGGTCCTGAACCGCCTCGCGCAACTGCCGCCTTTGCCCGGCAATGTGCAGCCGACGATCTCACCGCTCAGCCCGATCGGCGAGATCTTTCGGTACCGGCTGGTCGGCCCGCCCAACTACAGCGTCCTCGATCTGAAGACATTGCAGGATTGGGTGCTGCAACGCCGCTTCCGCGCCGTGCCCGGCGTGATCGACGTCACCGGCTGGGGCGGCAAGACCAAGACTTATGAGGTGCAGGTCGATTTCAACAAGCTCGTCGCCAACGGCCTGACCTTGCCGCAGGTGTTGCAGGCGGTGAGCAACGCCAACATCAATGTCGGCGGCAACACGGTCGATATCGGCACCCAGTCCGCGGTGGTGCGCGGCGTCGGCCTGATCCGTTCGGTCGACGATCTCAACAACACCATGGTGTCGCAGTCCGGCGGCAACCCCGTGCTGGTGAGGGATATCGCGACCGTCACCATCGGCGAGAAGCCGCGGCTCGGGATTGCCGGAATCGATAATGACGATGACATCGTGCAGGGCATCGTGCTGATGCGCCGCGGCGAGCAGAGCTCACCGACGATCGCCCGCGTCGAACAACTGGTCAAATCGATCAATCACTCCTCGATCCTGCCGCCGGGGGTCAGGATCGAGCGCATCTACGACCGCAAGGACCTGATCGATCTCACCACCCACACCGTGCTGCACAACATGGTGGTCGGCATCCTCCTGATCGTGCTGCTGCAATGGATATTCCTCGGCGATCTTCGCAGCGCGCTGATCGTCGGCGCAACCATTCCCTTCGCGCTGTTCTTCGCCGTGATCATCCTGGTGCTGCGCGGCGAATCCGCCAATCTGTTGTCGGTCGGCGCGATCGACTTCGGGCTGATCGTGGATGCCACCGTCATCATGATGGAGGCGATCTTCCGCCGCCTGTCACAGACCACGCGGCTTTCTGAAGCCGAGCAGAGCCATGTCTCCGCCGAAACCATGATGGGCATCAAGACCCACGCGATCCTGTCGGCGTCCGCCGACGTATCGCGCTCGATCTTCTTTGCCGCCACCATCATCGTGGCCGCCTTCCTGCCGCTGTTCACGCTGAGCGGCGTCGAGGGCAACATCTTCGGACCGATGGCGCGGACCTATGCCTATGCGCTCGCCGGTGGTCTGCTCGCGACCTTCACGATCACGCCGGCGCTGAGCGCGATCATCCTGCCCGCGCATATCCAGGAGACCGAGACCTGGATCATGAGGCAGCTCGATCGCCTCTATTTGCCCGTCCTGAACTGGGCGGTCGCCAACCGGCGAGTGGTGATGGCCGGTGCGGCCGCCCTCGTGGTCTTGACCGCGCTGTCGGTACGATTGCTCGGGCTCGAATTCCTGCCGAAGCTGGAAGAGGGCAATCTGTGGATCCGCGCCACGCTGCCGCCGACGATCTCGCTGCAGGAAGGCAATGCCTATGTCAACGAGATGCGCCGGATGATCCGCGCCCGTCCCGAGGTGGAATCGGTGGTGTCACAGCACGGCCGTCCCGATGACGGAACCGACGCCGCCGGTCTCTTCAACGCGGAATTTTTCGCGCCGCTGAAGCCCGCAAGCGAATGGCCCGGCACGCGCGACAAGGATGAGCTTACCGCGCAGCTCTTGGCGCAGTTGCAGGACAAGTTTCCCGGCGTCGAATTCAACTTCTCGCAATATCTGCAGGACAACGTCTCCGAAGCGGTTTCGGGCGTGAAGGGCGAGAACTCGATCAAGCTTTACGGCAGCGACCTGCAGGCGTTGACCGACACGGCCAATCAGATCAAGTCGGTGCTCTCGACGGTGCAGGGGATCACCGACCTTGCCGTGTTCACCTCGCTCGGCCAGCCGACGATCCAGATCGACGTCGACCGCGCCCGCGCCGCGCGCTATGGCCTATCGCCGGGCGACATCAATGCCACGATCAAGGTCGCAGTCGGCGGCGACAGCGCCGGCGATCTCTATGAGCCCGGCAGTGACCGCCATTTCCCGATCATCGTGCGGCTTGCCCCGGAGTACCGCAAGAGCGCCGAAGCGATCCAGAACCTGCGCATCGGCGTCGCCAACCCGAACGGCGGGATCACGCAGATCCCGCTGAGCGAAGTGGCCTCGATCAAGCTGATCTCGGGCGCCGCCTATATCTACCGCGAGCAGCAGGAACGCTATCTGCCGATCAAATTCTCGGTGCGTGAGCGCGACCTCGGCAGCGCGATCCAGGAGGCGCAGCAGAAGGTCACGGACCAGGTCAAGCTCCCGCCGGGATCGCGTGTCGAATGGGTCGGCGAGTTCGGCAATCTGCAGGACGCGATCAAGCGGCTGTCGATCGTGGTGCCGATCAGCCTCGGTTTGATCGGGATACTGCTGTTCCTCAATTTCGGCTCGATGGTCGACACGCTGCTCGCCATGAGCGTGATCCCGATGGCGATCTTCGGCGGCGTGCTCGGGCTGCTGGTCTCCGGCATTCCCTTCAGCGTCTCGGCCGCGATCGGCTTCATCGCGCTGTTCGGCATCGCCGTGATGGACGGCATCATCATCCTGTCGCAGTTCAACCAGCTCATCGATGAAGGTTACGAGCGGATGCGGGCCGTGGTCCGCACCGGTGAATTGCAACTGCGCCCGGTGTTGATGACCTGCGTCGTCGCCGGCGTCGGGCTATTGCCGGCGGCGCTGTCGGGAGGGATCGGCTCGCAGGTGCAGAAGCCGCTTGCGGTCGTGGTCGTGACCGGCATGATGCTGGCGCCGATCGTCATCCTCGTGACGCTGCCGGTCCTGATCTCCTATTTCTCGCGGCGCGAATCTAGGAGGTGAAGCCGTAGAGCCGCGCCGGGTTGTCGACCAGGATCTTCTTGCGCGTCGCCGCGTCCGGCGCCCACACCGCGAGCTGGTTGAGGAGGCGTCCGTCGTCGATCTGGTACAGCGGAACAACATCCGTGACCTGCTTTCCGGGCGGGACCACCGTATCGGGATGCGGCCAGTCGGTGCCCCAGACGATGCGGTCGGGATTTGCCGCGATCAGGGCCTTGGCGAGCGGGATCGCGTCCTGATAGTCGGGCGCAAGCTTGGAGGCGCGGTAGGCGCCGGAGATCTTCACATAGGCCTTGCCGGACTTCACCAGTTCGACAAGGTCCGGAAAACCCGGTTGTTCCACGCCGAGCGCGGCCTGCGCGCCGCCGAAATGGTCGAAGACAACGGGCACGGGCGATGCAGCGACGAGGTCCTTGACCGCCGGGATCAGCGGCAAGTTCGTGTACACCTGCACATGCCAGCCCCGCGCCTTGACGCGGTCGATCCCGGAGGTCAGGCGGGCACGGGCGACATTGGGATCGTTGATGCCGCCGGTTGCGAGGTTGAGGCGGATGCCGCGAAAACCGTCCTTCTGCATCGCATCCAGATCGCTTTCCGGCGTCTTGTCGTCGATGACAGCCACCCCCCGCGCCGTGCCACCGCGCGCCATCATGCCGAAGCGGGTCGCGGAATTGTCGGTGCCGTAGACGCTCGGCGTCACGATCACCACGCGCTCGATCCCGAGAGCCTTGTGCAGCGCGCTCATCTCCTCGGGCGAGGCCGGTTCCGGCGTGTAGACGCGACCGGCGAAGAACGGGAATTTCTGGGGATCGCCATGGATGTGGGTGTGGCAGTCGCAGGCGCCGGCCGGCACGTCGAAATTCACCGGCGTCGAAGGCTGGGCTGCCTTGGCGTGCACGTCTCTGTTGTTCATCATCACTCCGGCCGCGATGGAGGCAAGCATCATACTGCGTCGCGTCAGCATTGGTCTTCTCCCTGCGTTTCCTCGTTTGATCGGCGCTTGCTGCGCCCCGGCGTTATCAGCCGCCGGTTGAGCGAGGTTACAGGGCGAATGTGCGGGCGGGAAGGCGGTGATGCCTATGCCGGATCACTGTCCGGACGGCGTGCGCAGCCCGTGCCAGGCGTCGCGCACCTGATGGTAATGCACCTCCGGCAGGTAATCGGGCGTATTGAGATTGAGGTTCTTGACGTCGAGCCGGCCGATGGCGCTGAGCAGGCTGTAGGAGGCGATCACGCGGTCGCGCAGTGCGCCGATCAGCCGGGCTCTGGCCGAGATCAAATCCTGTTGCGCATTGAGCACGTCGACGGTGGTGCGCTGGCCGCCTGCCGCCTCGCGCTGCACGCCCTGCAGCGCAACGTTCGCGGCACGGACTTCGGACTCGGAAGCGGAGACCGCCGTCTTGGCGCCTTCGTTGGCGACCCAGGCGCTGATCGCAGCGGTCCGCGCCTGGTTACGAACCTGGTCGAGCACCAGCCGGCTCTGCGCCGCCACTTCCTTGGC
The DNA here is from genome assembly GCF_059512385.1 of Bradyrhizobium sp. Crot121. Classification (NCBI taxonomy): domain Bacteria; kingdom Pseudomonadati; phylum Pseudomonadota; class Alphaproteobacteria; order Hyphomicrobiales; family Nitrobacteraceae; genus Bradyrhizobium; species Bradyrhizobium sp. Crot121. The sequence goes on from NZ_JCAMOR010000008.1 coordinate 110,587, forward strand.
CTGCCGGGTCTGGGACGCCGCCATGCCGCCGTCATAGATCGGCTGGTTCAACTGGCCGATGATGGAAGCCTGATCGGTTCCGAATGTGCCGAGCGTCGGGTCGGAGTCGCGGCTGCGGCTCACGCTGCCCTGCACCGTGACGTTCGGCATCAGACTGCTCTCGGCGACGCGGATCGTGGTCGAGGCGACGTCGACGTCGTAGCTTGCCGCCATCACCGCCGGGTGCTCTTTGAAGGCGAGCCCGATCGCGTCCTCGCGATTGCGCGGCAGCAGGCGGTCGGTGGTCTCGGCAGGCCGCAATTGCCCGGGCGCATTGCCGATGACCTGTGCGTAAGTCGCTTGGCTGATCGCGAGACTGATCTCGGCGGCGTTGAGGTCGGCAAGCCCGCGGTTCAGTCGCGCTTCGGCCTGCGCCGTGTCGGTCGGCGTGACATCGCCGGCATTGAGGCGCTTCTGCGTGATGGTTTGCGTTTCGCGCAGAAACGCGACGTTGGCGCGCTGCGCCTCGACCAAGGACTGGTTGGCGAGCACATTGGTATAAGCGGTCACCGCGTCCAGCAGCACGCCCTGGCCGACATTGCGCAGCGCCTCGCGGCCGGATTGCACCTGCAATTCCGCCACCCGCACGCTGTTGGCGGTCTTGAAACCGTTGAACAGCGTCTGCGTCACTGTCAGGCCGATCTGCCACGGCTTCAGGTTCGCGGTCTGAACGACGTTATTTGGCAAGAGGTCGCGCACCGCCTGCAAACCGGCGGAGAGGGTTGCTGCGATCTGCGGACGATAGCCAGTCAGTGCCTGCGGCACGTTCTCGTCGGTCGCCCGCTGCCGCGCCCGCTCGGCATTCAGCGCCGGATTGGTCTGGTAGGCTTTGGCGAGTGCTTCAGGGAGGCTCTCCGCATGGACCGCCGAGGCGGCGAAATCGACACAAAGCATAACGCCAAGGCAAATGCCCGTCTGAAGCAAACGCCTTCTCACGTCGCTAACTCTAGCGGCACGTCCAACCATAATAACCCGCAAACCACCCCGACTGTCCGCCCCCGTCGACTGGGTCACATCTACTGTTTAGGGGATGGTCTCGCTACTGACAAACGGTCGCGCGACATCTGCACATCAAATCAGCGCTTGTCTGTTGCCGGTTCGTCACAGACGGTGACGACAGTGATTTAACTTACCTGTTCTTATTCACAGGCTGCCGCTTCTCGATGAAGGCGGCCATGCCTTCGGAACGGTCTTCGAGCGCGAAGGTCGAGTGGAACAGGTTGCGCTCGACGTTGAGGCCTTCCGACAGCGTGGTCTCGAAGGCGCGGTTGACGGCTTCCTTGGCCATCGCCGCTGCCGGGCGCGACATCGATGCGATCTTTTCAGCGGCGGTAAGTGCTTCGTCCATCAGCCTGTCGGCGGGCACGACGCGGCTGACGAGGCCGGAGCGTTCGGCCTCGGCGGCATCCATCATCCGTCCGGTGAGGCAGAGATCCATCGCCTTCGACTTGCCGATCGCGCGCGTCAGCCGCTGCGTGCCGCCGATTCCGGGGATCGTGCCGAGCGTGATCTCGGGCTGGCCGAACTTCGCGGTATCGGCAGCAATGATGATGTCGCACATCATGGCAAGCTCGCAGCCGCCGCCAAGGGCATATCCGGCCACCGCCGCAATCGTCGGCTTGCGGCATCTGGCGACGCGGTCGCCGCCAACAGCGGCGAAGTCGCTGGTGAACATGTCGATGAAGCCTTTCGGCTGCATCTCCTTGATGTCGGCGCCGGCGGCAAAGGCCTTCTCGCTGCCGGTGAGGACGATGCATCCGATGGCGTCGTCCGCCTCGAGGTCGTCGACTGCGGCTGCGATCTCGCGGAAGACGCCGAAGGACAGCGCGTTGAGCATTTTGGGACGGTTCAGCTTGATGATGCCGACCGCGCCCTTGCTCTCGACAATGATGTGTTCAAACGTCGACATGATCCACCCCGTTCTCCTGATCTGGCGGCAATGTGCCCGCTGACGGGGTGGGCTTCAAGTGGGCTCCCGGACGCGGTGTGGCGCTATTTGCGCCGCGCGTCCGGGCACAAGGGGACGTCAGGCCATGAACATGCGGGCGGCAGACGCCATGGTCAGCAACGCGCCCGCGGCGATGAAGATCTTGCCGATCAGGGAAGTCCGGTCCCAGGTGGTGTCGTCGGCGCTGGCGACCGGCGCCGCCGTCGGCGCCTGGGCGGTCGTCATCGCGACCGCCGGGGCAGGCTGCTGCGGCTGTGGCTGCGCGGCGGGCTGATTCTGCTGCTGGCTCTCCTGCATCGCGCGATCGACTTCGTTGAGTTGGTCGGAGGCGACGACGTCGGCATCACCGGGCGCCTTTGCCTCGTCGGGCTTATCGGATGCGGCGAGCAGCGTGTTGGCCTTCGCCGACATCGCACTCGCATTATCGGCAGGAACGTTGGGGGTCAGTTCGGCCTTGGCATTGGCGACCAATGCCGGAAGCGAGACGGCTGCGGCGTCGGCGGTCTCGGCGCTATCCGGTTTCTTGGCCTCGGACGACTTGGATTCGGAGGACTTGGAAGCGGACGATTTCGACTCGGTCTTGGCCGACGTGTCGCGCTTTGCGTGACGCGTACTCTGTTTCTTAACACTTGCCGCACTATCGGAGTCCGAGGCAGTCGTGCCGCCCGAACCTGCCGCCTCGACCGGGGACGGCGCGGCGACGCATGCAAACAGCCCTGCGGCCACAAGCACCGCCAGAAGCCCGCTGGCTTTGGTGATCATCTGACAATCTCCCCATTTGCCCGCCCCTGAGGGGCGAAATGAGACCCCGAGGCGTGTCCGCAGCGGGGCAGAAAAAGGGAATCTTCGGGTTTTGCCGGGCCAAAACGGGGCGGCACCGTTGCGCCAAAGCGGCTGCTTTCGGGCACGGCGTCGATTTTCCTCCAGGTAAAATTCTGCGCTCACGCTCCGACCGGTGCGAGCTCCAGCAATCGATGTTAAGAGCGCTGTGGATCTCGAACGGCCCGCTCGACTTGCGCTGGTCCGGATTTGAGATTCTGTCGCCCGGGCGCCGTTTCACGATTTTGTGATCAGTTCGCCGCCGGTGTAACAAATTGAAGGATCGACCGAATTGCGTTGTGGGAGCGCACGTGCGCGAGCGTGAGGACGAATGGACCGGCCTGATGCGGTCGGCCATTTCAGGCGACAGCACGGCGTATCATCGCCTGCTGAAGGCGATCACGCCGGTCCTGCGGGCGGCCGCGCGCCGCGGTTTGGCGCGCGCGGGCCAACCGATCGATCAATCCGAGGATATCGTGCAAGACATTCTGCTGGCGGTGCATTCGAAGCGACACACGTGGGACGTAAACGCCCCGTTTGCGCCCTGGCTGTTCGCAATTGCCCGCAACAAGCTGATCGATGCGCTGCGACGCCGGGGCAAGCGGGTGTTCGTCAACATCGACGATTTTGCCGAGACCTTGCCCGGCGAGGCGCAGGAGGAGAAGGCCTCCGCGAGCGAAATCGCTGCGCATCTGAACGCATTGCCGGCGCGGCAGCGCGAGGTGCTGCAGTCCATCGCCGTCGACAGCGCTTCGATCAAGGATACGGCAGCAAAATTCTCGATGAGCGAGGGCGCCGTGCGGGTGGCGTTGCATCGCGGGCTCGCCAATCTGACGGCGAAACTGCGGGAGAGTTGAACATGGAGACCGATCAGCTCATTCGCACGATCGCCGCCGACAACACCCAGCGTGCACAACCGGTGGGTTTTGTCCTGATGCTGGCGTTGCTCGCCGCCGCACCGATTTCTTTGCTGATGTTCTTCACCGAGCTCGGCGTCAGGCCTGATGTCATGACCGCGATGCACAACCCGTTCTTCGGTCTGAAGTTCGCCGTGACGCTGGCGCTCGCCGCTTCTGCGATCGCCGTCAGCCTGCATCTATCGCGGCCCGAGGCTTCGCTGCGTGGCTTTGGCTGGTGGTTGCTGGTTCCGGCCGGGCTGCTCGTGGCCGGTATCAGCGGCGAGATGATGATGCCGCAGCGCGCGCCGATGATGACGCGGCTGGTCGGCAACAATTCGCGGGCCTGCCTGATCTCGATTCCCTTGCTGTCGCTGCCGCTGCTCGCGGCCGCTTTGTTCGGCCTGCGCCATGGCGCGCCGGCGCGCCCGGCAGTCGCCGGCGCGATCGCGGGCCTGCTGGCAGCGGGACTTGCGGCCACGCTTTACGCATCGCATTGCGCCGATGATTCACCGCTGTTCGTGGCGACCTGGTACACGATCGGGACCACGCTGGTCGCCGCCATCGGCGCCCTGATCGGCTCGAAGGTGCTTCGATATTGATTGCGGTCCCTCCACGTCGTCATTGCGAGCGCAGGGAAGCAATCCATCTCTCCACTTGCGGAGGCATGGATTGCTTCGTCGCTATCGCTCCTCGCAATGACGAGTGTGAAGGCTAAGCCGCGGGCGCGGACTGCTGCATGCGGTGGAAGCGCAAGACCTGCTGTGCGGTCGATGGCCGGAGCCGTTCGTAGGTCTCCATGCAGGCCAGGAGATCCGTCGGCTCGCCGCCTGACAATTCGTCGCGCAGGTTGATGATCGAGCGCACGGTCGACCACGAGAAGCCTGCGACCTTGGCCAGGATCATCACGCCTTCGGCGCGGGTTTCGATCATCATGTTCTCGGCAACGGCCAGACTCACATTGGCAAGAGCTGCAATCGAGGCATTGGTCTCGTCGAACTTGCCGGCGTCGGCAAACGCTGCCACCTGGAATTCGTCGAGGCGGCCATCCTCATACAGCGACTTCACCAGCGCATGGGCGATCGCCGTGTCGCGCGTGACCGCCGCGGGCGCGGAGCGAGCGCGCCGCGTCGCCTCGCGCACCGCGCTCGGCACCTCCTTGGCCTGCTGCGGGTTGGCGGCTTCGAGCCGGTGCCGCACCGTGTCCGATGCCTTCGCCAGCAGTTTCAGATAGAGATGCCGCGGCATGCTCGGGCGGAGCCCGATGCAGGTCGCAAGGTCGTCATCGCCTTCGGCGCGGCTGATCAGCCGCGTGAAGCCGCGTTCGGTGAATTCGGCACCGGGATTGTTGACGGTGCTCTGGATCACCTCGTCGTTACCGCGCAACACCAGCACGTCAGTGACGGCACCGCTCAGCGTCTTGCGCGCCGCGATCGCCAGCAGATGCGCCTGGCTCTTGTTGCGCGCGGTTTCGATCAGGGTGTTATCGTCGAGCCGGCTCGATTGCGTCAGCACGGGACCGGCGACCTCGATCATGTCGTCGAAGGCAAGCGTCCGGACGGTCAACGGCGGGGCAGTATCGATCGGCGCCAGCCGGTTGGACAATAACGCCTTCGCCGAGGTTTCGATGTGAAGCAGCAGGCACTGGAACACATCGTCGAACAGCGCGATCTGCTGGTCCGAATAGTCCACCGCGCCGTTGACGAAGAGATCGGTCACGCGGCGCAGGGTCTCGACCCGGCGCGCCACCGTTCCATGCGCGAGCGTTGCCTGCAACTCGTCAAGCAAGTTCTCGGGGGCGATTGCGGGTTTCAAATTCATGACTGTGACTCTGTCCTGGAGTATTGGCGATGCCACCGCGTCGGATTCTCCGACGGTGGAAGCGAATTCGTTTGGTCATGCACTGGCGATGCGATTGCGTCCTCGTGCCTTGGCCGCGTAAAGCGCGCTGTCGGCGCGCGCGAGAAATGTGTCCGGGCCCTCGTTGGGCCGCAGCGTTGCAATGCCGGCGGAAATCGTCACCTGCATGCCCGGCGAGAACGCGCTCCAGTCGAGCTCGGCGATGATGACCCGCAGCCGCTCCAGCGCGCGCGAGGCGCCATCTTCGTTCAACTCGGGCAGTATCAGCAGGAACTCTTCGCCGCCGTAGCGGCCGAAGCGGTCGATGCTGCGGATGTTGGCGAACATGGAGATCGCGAAGGTTCTCAACACTTCGTCGCCGGTCGGATGGCCATAGACGTCGTTGACGCGCTTGAACCAGTCGAGGTCGATCAGTGCGACAGAGCAGGGTGCGCCGGTGCGCTCGGAGCGGACGATCTCCTCGTCCAGCGTCCGCATGATGCTGCGCCGGTTGAATGCGCCGGTCAGCTCGTCAAGCTCGGCGAGCTCCTCGATGCGCTTGTAGGCTTCTTTCAGCTTCTGCCCGTTCTGGTACAGCGATTGCTGCATCGAGCTGGAGAGGATGCCTAAGAACATGCAGCGCCCGATGGTGAGCGCAAAGACCAGCACGGTGGCGAGCCGCTCCAGGGTGCTGCCATGCGGCATCGAGATCGGCTTGTCGGTCAGAAGGAACAGCGCGGCGAGGCCGAGCACCGTCACGGTCCAGATCAGGGCGGTCTGTCGCGCCGAGGTCCTGAGCGCGCCGAAGCCGAACACCACGAACAAGTTGCACAGGAACAGCACGCCGACTTGCGGCGCGATGTAGGTGAATCCGAGCTGGTTCGCCATGTGGAGGGCCGACTGCGGCGCGACCAGATAGTGATCCTTGAAGCGGTCGTGGAAGCCGAGTTCGGAAAGCAGCACGTAGACGGCGCACAAGCCCAAGCCGCAAAGCGCGTAGGCCATGCCCAACACCATCGGGATCGTGCCGGCGCTCGCATAGACCAGGAGCACGAGGGCGTCGAAAACATAGCAGACGCCGACCATCGCCTGGATCTGACGCCGACGTCTGGCGCGGCGCAACAGCTTCGTGGCAGCCAGCCGTGAGCCGCGGCCATTCAATCCGCCCGCAACCGGGTTCAGAAATGAGGACGCTGCGATGCCCATGCGCTCGCCATCGAGAGGAAAACTCGCAAAATCTACGGGGAAAAGCCTTTAGGTTTGGTATCTTTCGACCCCGAATCCGGTCCGTAGAGTCCCGCCATCTCCCTTGTTTTCGCAGGTGAAAATCGGGGGAACCTTGACTAGGCAATCGCGGCGGACGAGTGCTGGGCTCGACGGGTGGGAATTGGCGGGAAGACTGCCTAATCTGCCGACTCTTGCTAAGGTCGAGCAGTCGACATGGTCTTGGGGAGGCTTTGCCCTACCATGATACCTATATGGGGGCGAGGGAGTGCGGAATTCACGCGGAATTCGGGGTTTGTGGGATAGTTCACACATGCGTTCCGCACATTGCGGTAATGTGAAGAATTCTGCTCTCTCCATCGAACCAGCCCCCACCCGCTCTCGACCAATCTTGCGAGACGGCCATTGAGCGCGACACAGGCGGCTTCAGACGAGGTTCTGATCGCCCGGATCGCTCAAGGCGACCGGCTCGCCATGCAGGTGCTGTACGGGCGGCACCACGTCAGAGTGTACCGTTTCGGACTCCGGCTTGTGCGGGACGAACAGGTCGCGGAAGACCTCATCAGCGAGGTGTTTCTCGATGTCTGGCGCCAGGCCGGCAAATTCGAAGGACGATCTGCCGTCTCAACCTGGCTGTTGGCGATCACCCGGTTCAAGGCCCTGTCTGCGCTGCGGCGCAGGAAGGACGCTGAACTGGATGAAGACGCCGCGAACGCGATCGAGGATGCGTCCGACGATCCGGAAGTGGCGGTGCAGAAGAAGGATACGGGTGAAGCGTTGCGCAAGTGTCTAACGGCACTTTCGCTGGAGCACCGGGAGATTGTCGATCTGGTCTACTACCACGAGAAGTCCGTGGAGGAAGTCGCCGAGATCGTTGGTATTCCGGAGAACACCGTGAAGACGCGCCTGTTCTATGCGCGGAAGAAATTGGCCGAACTGCTCAAGGCAGCCGGCATAGAGCGAGGTTGGCCATGATGGCGGCGAGAAGGAAGATGCTGGAAGAGCCCAGCGACGTCGAATTGCTGCTGCCTTGGCATGCCACGGGCACGTTGAACGCGCGCGATGCGCGACGTGTCGAGGAGGCGCTGGCCAGCGATGCGGAACTCGCCGGGCAATATGCCGTGATCCGCGAGGAATTTGCCGAGACCATCCGCCTCAACGAGAGTTTGGGCGCGCCGTCGATGCGCGCCATGCAGAAACTGTTCGCCGAGATCGACCAGGAGCCGGTGCGCACACGGCCGACTTCGGTGAGCCTTTCCAGGCGAATCTCGCAGTTCTTTGCAAGCCTGTCGCCGCGGACGCTGGCGTGGTCGGCGGGCGTTGGTGCGGTCGTGCTGCTGCTGCAGGCCGGCGTGATTGGCGCGGTGCTGATGATGAAGAGCCAGGGCAGTTCGTTCCAGACGGCGTCGCTCACGCTGGAGCAGCGGGCGGCTGCGCTCGAGTCCGCCGCTCCGATCACCCGCAACCTCGGTGTGACGAGCCCGCCGCGCGCGCTAGTTCGTTTCGCGCCGGACGCCCGCATTTCCGACATCACGGCGCTGCTCGACAATTACCAGGCCTCGATCATTGGCGGGGCCCGCGACGGCATGTTCCGGATCCAGTTCGGCAACAGCGCGATGAGCAAGACCGACGTCGCCGCGCTGCTCGGCAGGCTGCAGAAGGAAAAGATCGTCAGCCTCGCGGTGGAGACGCCGTAAGGCGCAAGCGGTCATAGATTTTCCCACGACGCGCTAGCGCGAGATGCCATGACCCGTGAACGCTCGAAATGGCGGATCGAGATGGCGTTGGTGCTGATTTCGGCGCTGTTCATCGGTTCCACAGGTCCGGCCGCGGCGCAGAGCATCATGCGCACGCCGGAAATCCGCGTCGCCCCACGGGTGCCGAGCGTCAGCACGAATGTCGGGCCGCGGGTCAATACCAATATCGGCGGGGCGGCGGTTGCGCGGACCCCCTCGCGGATCAGCGTCACCACCATGCCCCGCATTGGTGTGCAGTCGACGCTGCCCTCCGCGCGCTATTCGCCCAACCTCCACCGCGCCTGCGACGCTGCCTATCGCGGTAGCGACGGCGAGTGCCTCGACCGTCCCGTCGTCTCCACTGCGGATGGCGGCAGTGGCGGCAAGGCGGCCGGCAGGAAGGCCAAGGGCGGATCGCGCAACAACGCGCCGCGAACCGCGGTTGATTTCCGCGCGGTGCCCAACGAACTCGTGGCCGAAATCGATGGTGCGCTGACCGACGCGCAGATCGAGGAGCTGGCGCGGCGTCATGGCCTGGCGCGGGCGGAGATACGGAACGTCCCGCTGCTCGGCTCCACCATCGGCCTGTTCCGCATCACCGATCGCCGCCCGGTGGACGTGGTGCGCCGGGCGCTGGCCGGCGACGGCCGCGTGCGCTCGGTGCAGCTCAACTTCCGCTACCTGTTGCAGGACCAGAAGACGGCACCGACCGAGGGCGACCCGGCGCAATACGCGCTGGCGCAGCTTCGCCTGCCGCAGGCGCACACACTCGTCCGCGGCATGAACGTGACCATCGCCGTGATCGATTCCGGCATCGATGCCGGCCATCCGGAACTGGCGAATACGATTGCCGACACGTTCGATGCGATCGGCAGCAATGAAGGGCCGCATGCGCACGGTACCGGCCTCGCGGGGGTGATCGCCGCCCATGCCAGGCTGATGGGGAGCGCGCCGGAGGTGCGCATTCTCGCGATCCGCGCGTTCGGCGCGACCGCGAACGGGGCGCAGAGCTCGTCCTATGTGATCCTGAAGGGACTGGATTATGCGGTGCTGCACGGCGCGCAGATCATCAATATGAGCTTTGCCGGCCCCAAGGATCCACTGATCGAGCGGGCGGTCGCCGCGAGTGCGGCGCGCGGCATCGTGCCGGTCGCCGCCGCCGGCAATGCCGGGGCGAAATCGGCGCCGCTCTATCCCGCCGCGAACCCGAACGTGATCGCGGTCAGCGGCACCGATGCGCAGGAGAAACTGTTCTCCGCCTCGAACCGGGGCAACTACATCGCACTCGCTGCGCCCGGCGCCGATATCTTCCTGCCGGCGCCGGACGGCAAATACCAGATCACTTCGGGCACGTCGTTTTCCGCCGCCTTCGTCAGCGGCATTGCGGCACTGGTGCTGGAGCGCAATCCTGCGCTGAAACCGAACGAGGTGCGCTCGATCCTGACCGCCACGGCGCGCGATCTCGGCGCCCCCGGACGTGACGATCTGTTTGGGGCAGGGCAGGCCGATGCGTTCGCGGCGGTGTCCGCCGTCGCGCCAGTTCCGCTCGCCTCTGGCAAGCACGCACCGGCTGCGCCCGCGCAGGATAACACTTCTGTGAGCCGGGCGATGGAACAGTCGGCACCGGCCATGGCAGCGGACAAATCGGCCGAAAATGACGTGAAAAGCCCGGCCGCGCAGTGAGTTTTCCCCGCCTTCTGGCCGCAGGCCGTCGCCGCGGAAGGTTAAAAAAATCGAACCGGGATTTTGAACGTCGGGCAGGGTGTCGCGACCAATAAAGTGTGGGAGCGATCCATTCCTCCCCATTAGCTATATCAGGCGCGAGCGCCCATCCACCCCAAGCGCCCATATGGCTTGACCCGTCCGGTTGTCCCCCCGGACGGGTCTTCATTTTTGTGGACAGCGTGGACAACGCTTTCTGGTTGCGCCGTCAGTCATGCTGGCGTCGCGTCGACCGTCTAAGAGCCGCAAACCCAATAATCCGGTATTCCTGCGGACTTCTCTGCGTGCCCCGAGTCGTTTACGAAAAGGTGTTAGACTTTCTTTACCTTTTCCACAGAATATCCCAATCATGTTTTGATTCGGTTCGGTTGCGTCTTGCGTCCGTTTCTCTCCTTACGGGCTGTCTTAATGACAAATCGAACTGACGCGGCCAGAGGCCGCGAGATCGTGGCGCGCTGGTGCGCGCTGGCGGAAGCACGGCTGGAACACCTCACCGAACTGTTCGAATCCGGGCGCTGGCGCCGCTATCACAGCGAGGTGTCCTTCCTCGAGAACGTCCAGGAAGCCAAGCAGGCGGTCGAGACCTGGCGCGAGCTGTTGCGGCGCGAGGCCTCGCTGGACAATTCGCCGATCGACATCTCCTGGCTCGGCCGTGGCCACGTGACGCCGCTGCCGACCCCGGTGCGGTTGCAGCAGCGACCGGTCGAACGGCCGGCACCAGTGGCGCCGCCGGAGCCGCCGATCGAGATTGTCGCGCTCATGCAGGCTGTGGAAGAGGAAGCGCCGGCGCCGGAAGAGGCGCCGCTGCCGCTGCTCGACCTCGCCGCCATTCAGGCGCGCTATCCGCTGCTGCGCAACACGCTCTAGAAATTATCTCCGCACCGCGTTGCCGCCCAGCACGAGCTGCGCATATTGCTGCGCGCCGGCAAGCGATAGATCGGTCGTGATGACCCGCGCATGGTCGAGCCCGACTACGGCGCCGCGCGGCGTTTCCGAGATCATGTTGTTGTGGACCAGCGCGATCCCGGCGCCCGGTACCACCGAGACGCCGATACCGGCGAACGCCTTGCGGATCACGTTGCCGGTAATGGCGACGTCGCGCAGATATTTGCCCCAGCCGGCAACGATGCCGAAGGAGGGCGCGTTCTCGATCACATTGCCGGTGACCGCGGTATCCGCCTCGACATAGATGCCGATGCCGGCATCATCGTCCGGCGCGGTCCCGATCGGCCGCTTCGGGATCAGGTTGCGGATGACGTTGCCCTGGACCGCCGCGATGCGGCCGCCCTCGTTGAAATTGCACACGGAGACGCCAACGGCCGTGCCGTCGACCGTGTTGTTGGCGATGACGGCACCCTCGAAGGAGAACTCCGAGTAGAGCGCGACCTCGCGGACATCGCTGACGCTGTTGTCTGATATATGGATGTTCGACGCCGAATTGCCGCGCACGGCGGAATAGTCGCAGTTCTTGATGCGGTTGCCACGCACAATCACATTGCCGGCCCGGAAGGCGTTGATGGCGTTGCCGTACTGGCCGGAGCCGCCGGGGCCAGCCTTGATGTCCTCGATGCGGTTGTCTGCAACGATGGTGCCATCGTCGCCGATGGCGGTACGCAGGATCTCGATGCCGTTGTCGTTGGTGCCTGAGATCGTGTTACGCGAGACCATCAGGCCCAGCGCGTCGAACGAGACGATGGCGGTGGTCGCAATGTCGGTGAAGATGTTGCCGCTGACGTCGCCCGACACCTGCTCGAACCAGATGCCGTTGCCGCCGCTGCCTTTGATCTCGCATCCGGTGATGCGGACATCGCGCGCCGTGAGGCAATGCACGAGGCCGCGCCGCGTCGGCAGCGGCACACTGCCGCCGTCCAGCGTGAGGCCGGAGAGGCCGATGCCGTCGGCGCCCTCACCAAGAAACATCGACAGCCCGCCGTTGAAGACGAGTTTGGTCGCACCGCGCACGCCAATGAGCTGCGAACCGCGCTGCAGGCGGAGCAGGCCGGTGCGATAGACGCCCGGCGGCAGCGCCAGCGGTGCTTGCGCGCGTGCGGCCTCATCGATCGCGCGCTGCAGGACTTTGGTCTGGTCGTCGGGACTGCCGGGGCGGACGCCATACTGGGTGGCGTCGCGGCCGAGCGCGGAGGTGAGCGGCGCCGCGCGCGCAGCGTCCGCCGACAGCGCCAGCGCGCCGGCGGCGCCCGCTGCGGAAGCTCCGATGAGATGGCGGCGATTGACGTTCATGATGCGTGGCCCCGCGACGCCGCAAATCGTAGCGCAGATCGGCAGTCGCGCGTGGCGGACGCGAGGGCGCGCGCGGGTGATTGTTGGGGGTAGGGTTAATCGCGGGTGGAGATATGCGCTGGGCGCCGCGCCAGCTTCACCATTTCCGTCAGCAGCGCCTCGCCGGCATCGACGAGATCTTCCAGCGTGATGCGCTCGGTTCCCTTGCGCAGCGATGTGCCGTGGCGCGGGATCAGCGGCACATGCACGAATGCGGCGAGCCGCAGGCGGTCGGTCTTCTCCACGGCTTCGATCGCACGCCAGCTTAGGTAGTTGCAGAGATAGCTGCCGGCGTCGCGAGAGGCGCGCGCGTCGATGCCGGTCGCGAGCGCGGCGCGCAGCAGTCTTGCGGTATGCGGTCCGAACATTGTCGCGTCGGCGCCGCCAACGATCGAGCTCTTGCGCGCACGGCGGCGGCCGGCATCGGCGACCAGCGTGGTGACGGCATTGCGGACGCGGGTCTCGATCCGTAAGTGCGCGGTGCGGCTGGCAAGCCCGAACATCAGAAGCGCCCGCGGACGGACGCGCGCGATCAGTTCGGGCAATTCGCGATCGACGGTGTCGTAGGCGACGTGGAAGATGTGGCTCGTCAGCCTGACATCATCGAAGGCGGGACGGCGAAGCTGCGTCAGCCGCTTCACCAGCGGCATGGTCGGATTGAACGGCGCCCCGGGAAACGGACCGAAGCCGGTGATAAGTACGGAGAGCTTTTCGCTCATCGCAACAGTTCCGCGATCTGCTCGGCCGCCACGGCCGGCGAGATGCGGCCGTCAGCAACCTCGGCCTCCGTCTTCTTCACCTTGGCGCGGATCGCGGGGTCGGAGCGCAGGCGCGCCATGATCCGCTGCTCCAGCATTGACCACATCCATTTCACCTGCTGCTCGCGCCGTCGCGCCGCGAACTCGCTGGAGGCGTTCATCGCGGTGCGATGCTCGACGATCTTCTGCCAGAGCTTGTCGATGCCCGCGCCGGTCAAGGCCGAATAGGTTTCGACCGGCGGGTGCCAGTGTTGCGAACGCGGTGCCAAGATATGCAGCGCGCTGCGATAGTCGGCTGCCGCGACATTGGCGCGCTTGAGATTGTCGCCGTCGGCCTTGTTGATCGCGATCATGTCGGCGAGCTCGACCAGGCCCTTCTTGATGCCCTGCAATTCGTCGCCGGCGCCGGGCAGCATCAGCGCGAGGAAGAAATCGGTCATGTCGGAGACCGCCGTCTCGGACTGGCCAATGCCGACGGTTTCTACCAGCACCACGTCAAAGCCGGCCGCCTCGCAGAGCAACATCGCCTCGCGCGTTTTCGCCGCGACGCCGCCGAGCGTGCCGGAGGAAGGCGAGGGGCGGATATAGGCCTGCTCGGACGCCGAGAGCCGCGCCATCCGCGTCTTGTCGCCAAGGATCGAACCGCCGCTGCGCGCTGAGGACGGATCAACCGCCAGCACCGCGACCTTGTGCCCGTGCTCGATCAGGTACATGCCGAGCGCATCGATCGTGGTCGACTTGCCGACCCCGGGCGAGCCGGTGATGCCGACACGGAAAGCCTTGCCGGTGTCCGCGAGCAGCGCCTGCACCAGATCGCGCGCCGCCGCCTGGTGGTCGGCGCGACGGCTTTCGATCAGCGTGATCGCACGCGCCAGCGCCGCGCGGTTGCCGGCGCGCAGTTCATGAGCGAGGGCGTTGATGTCGAGCGCTTTGGTGCCGCTCATTGCTGATCGTCTTCATCCGCTTTGGGCCGCGATCCGCTAAAAACCTTTGCACCGTCCGGCGACAGATATGGCTTCAGCGTCTCCCACGGCACGAACGCGACGTATTGGCCCTCGGCGTAGGGGCCGACGGCATAGGGCGGATAGTGGAAGGTCAGGCCGGAGCTCTTGCCCGTCTCGGTCGAAGGCGCCAGCGTCACCGCGCCGATCTTGAGCAGCGTCGGCTTCAGTTCTTTGTACCACTCGGCGGTCGCGGTCTCATCGGCGCCGCGCTTCTTCTTCTCGGCGTTCAATGAGGCGATGACTGCCTCCAGCATCGCCTTCATGGTCGGTCCGTCGTCGGCGGTCTCCGTGAAGAACGGGCGGATGCTGATGCGCTTCTTGTCGGTGGAATCCCACAGGATCGTGTTGACGTCTGAATTCGGATGCGCGCCGCGAGTATTGATGTAGTCGTTGCGGACAATGCTCACGTAACGGCCACCGACAACCGAGCGGATGTTGTACTTGCGCTCGAAGGTCCAGCCGCCACGGTCGAACAGTTGCGGATCCTGCTTCCGCGTGGATGCCGCCTCCGCAGCGCTCTTGTCGACCCACTTCTTGCCTTCGGCAAGGCAGTCCGCCGCCAGCGCGGGATCGGCCTTGATCTTGTCGTCGAGATAGACGGTGGCTTCGATGCTCCTGTTCTTGACCAAAGCGTCGGGTTTGGGATCTGCGGCGAGAGCCGGCTGGATGCATATAACGCTCAATGCCAGCGCAATGCTCAATTTGTTCAGCAAGTTCAAGGCTTCGCTTCCTTGGCAATTTGTTCTGCAAAGTTCTTGAGAGGTTCGAGATCGTCCTCGACCATGCTCCAAAGCAAGTCCGCGTCGGTTCGGTGATAGGCATGCCGTAACCAGTTTCCAAGATCGGCTAAAGCCCTCCAATTGATGCGAGGCTCTTGCGCCTTCAGATCTATTCGAATGAACCGGGACGCCTCGCTGATGAGCAATCGTTCCACAGCCAGCCGTATCACCAGATCGTTGGCAAAGCTTTCGCGTGTATGCCCAGCGACGATACGTCGAATGTCATCGATCACTATGAGGATATGATCGATTCGGTCGGCTGACGTCGGCCGCACGTCAAAACACTTCGACGATGTCGTCTGCAATGTGCTGCGCGAAGCGGGGGTCGAGCGACCGCCGCGTGGTAGCCTGCGCCTGCAGCCCGGTCGCATCCTCAATGATGTGCTCGACACCAATCAAATTGAGAAGTGAAAACGAAGCGTCCGGCTCGATCTCGACAAGCACGTCGATGTCGCTGTCAGGACGATTGTCGCCGCGTACGCGCGAGCCAAAAATGGCGAGCTTCGACACGCCCGTTGCCTTGATGGCATCGGCGTTCTTTCGTATCGCAGCAATAACCTCGTCACGCGTCATGGCACAACCTGTTGCGCAGTTCAGCCAGTCTATCAGCTACTCCGCCGCCTCGCTATGGCCGAGCCGGGCGTTGAGCTTGTGGATCAGCTCTTCGGCGGCGTCGGAGATCACAGTGCCGGGCGGGAAGATCGCTTCCGCGCCCGCCTGGTACAGCGCCTCGTAATCTTGTGGTGGCACCACGCCGCCGATGATGATCATGATGTCCTCGCGGCCGTATTTCTTCAGCGCCGCCTTCAGTTCCGGCACCGCCGTCAGATGCGCGGCGGCGAGCGAGGAGACGCCGAGGATGTGGACGTCGTTTTCCACCGCCTGCCGGGCCGCTTCGTCAGCGGTGGCAAACAGCGGCCCGATATCGACGTCGAAGCCGATATCGGCAAAGGCCGATGCGATCACCTTCTGGCCGCGATCGTGGCCGTCCTGGCCGATCTTCGCCACCAGGATGCGGGGCCGGCGGCCTTCGGCCTCCTCGAAGGCATCGATCAGCGCCTGCACCTTCTCGACCCGGTTGGACATGGCGGCTGCCTCCCGCTTGTAGACGCCGGTGATGGACTTGATCTCGGCGCGGTGGCGGCCGAACACTTTTTCCATGGCGTCCGAAATCTCGCCGACGGTCGCCTTGGCGCGCGCCGCGTCGATGGCGAGCGCCAGCAGATTGCCGTTGCCTTCGGAGGCCGAACGGCTCAGCGCCGCCAGTGCCTGCTCGACGTCCTGCTGATTGCGCTCCTGCCGCAGCCGCTTCAGCTTGTCGATCTGCAGCCGCCGCACGTTGGTGTTGTCGACCTTCAAGACGTCGATCGGCGCCTCGTTCTCCGGCTTGTACTTGTTGACGCCGATCACTGCCTGCTTACCAGCGTCGATCCGCGCCTGCGTCTTGGCCGAAGCCTCCTCGATCCGCAGCTTCGGCACGCCGGCTTCGATCGCCTTGGCCATGCCGCCGAGCTCTTCGACTTCCTGGATATGGCCCCAGGCCTTGGCGGCGAGATCGCGGGTCAGCCGCTCGACATAGTAGGAGCCGCCCCAGGGATCGATGATCCGGTTGGTGCCGCTTTCCTGCTGCAGGAAGAGCTGGGTGTTGCGCGCAATGCGGGCGGAGAAGTCGGTCGGCAGCGCCAGCGCTTCATCGAGCGCATTGGTGTGCAGCGACTGGGTGTGTCCCTGCGTCGCCGCCATCGCCTCGATGGTCGTGCGCATCACGTTGTTGAAGACATCCTGCGCGGTCAGCGACCAGCCCGAGGTCTGGCAGTGCGTACGCAGCGAGAGCGAGCGCGGGTCCTTCGGGTTGAACGGCTTGAGCAGCTTGGCCCACAGCAGGCGCGCGGCGCGCATCTTGGCGACTTCCATGAAGAAGTTCATGCCGATCGCCCAGAAGAAAGACAGCCGCGGCGCGAACCGGTCGACATCGAGGCCGGCGGCAAGTCCGGCGCGCAGATATTCGACACCGTCGGCGAGCGTATAGGCGAGTTCGAGGTCCTGCGTAGCGCCGGCCTCCTGCATGTGATAGCCGGAGATCGAGATCGAGTTGAACTTCGGCATCCGCTGCGAGGTGAAAGCGAAGATGTCGGAGATGATCCGCATCGAGGGCGACGGCGGGTAGATGTAGGTGTTGCGCACCATGAACTCTTTCAGAATGTCGTTCTGAATGGTGCCCGACAGTTTCTCCGGCGGCACGCCCTGTTCCTCGGCGGCCACCACGAACAGCGCGAGGATCGGCAGCACCGCGCCGTTCATGGTCATCGACACGCTCATCTGGTCGAGCGGAATGCCTGCGAACAGCGTGCGCATGTCGTAGATCGAGTCGATCGCAACGCCGGCCATGCCGACGTCGCCGGAGACGCGCGGATGATCGGAGTCGTAGCCGCGGTGGGTGGCGAGATCGAACGCGACCGAAAGGCCCTTTTGTCCGGCGGCGAGGTTGCGGCGATAGAACGCGTTGGAGTCCTCGGCCGTGGAGAAGCCGGCATATTGCCTGATGGTCCAGGGCTGGTTGACATACATGGTCGGGTAGGGGCCGCGCAGATACGGTGCGACGCCCGGCCAGGTCTCGAGGAAGTCGATGCCGGCGAGATCGGCTTCGCCATAGCTCGCCTTGACCGGGATGCCTTCGGGCGTCAGCCAGGCCTCGATCGCGTCGGTGGGAGGCGCGCTGGCGGTTGGCTTGAAAGCGATATCAGCGAAATTGGGAATGCGCGTCATTCCTTTGTTCCCTCAAACCTGCGATTCCGTTCGATCAATCGCTGTACATTCTCTTTGTAGACGGGATCATCCCGATAATCTTTCGCGAGACCGTCCACTCCCTTTCCTACCAGGGAAGCGATCCATGCGAAGGGATTTAATAGCCAATCTGCCCATTCTAGAATTCGCTTCATCGCGGCATCTCGCTCAGCAACAGGCCGCCCTCAATCATGGTCCGGATGCTGATGGCTGACGATGGTCGCCATCTTCTCCGGCCCGTAATTCTGTTGCGTGGTCTGGCTCGGCAGGTTGGCGATGCCGACCACCCAGCCAAGCCTTGATTCAGTGCCGTATTGCCGGGTCGGCACCACCATGTCGGGCCGGTCGAAGGCGCCGGTCATGATCTCGATCCGGGGACCGTCGATGAGGTGGAAGCTCAAGGGGGTGCCGCAGGCGGGGCAGAAGTCGCGCTCGGCAATTGAAGAGGAACGGAACGACGCCGGCCTACCACGGGTCCAGGTGAAATCGGTCCGCTCGATATCGGCGAAGGAGGCAAACGGCGCGCCGGAGGCCTTCTGGCACATCCGGCAATGGCAGATGCTGATCCGCGTAGGTGCCGCCGTCACCGCAAAACGGATGGCGCCGCATTGGCAGCCGCCGGTCAGAACGGGTTTTTGGCTCGACGTCATGCTCACTCCATCCGCCGATAGGCTTCCTGCAGCGTCGCCGGCGCGTCGCAGCCGGCGAAGACAAAATCGGTCACGCCGGTCGCGCGCAGCGCGGCTTCCAGCTCCCCCGGCCGTCCAGCCAGATAGATATGCCTTGCGCCGGCGGCTTGAAGGGCCTTGGCAGCCGCAGCGGCCTGTTCCGCGTAGACCTTATCCGAGGAACACAGACAGGCGATTGCGGTCCCCGACGCCTTGAAGGCGGCCGCGAGCGCCGCGGGATCGGAAAATCCCTCGCTGTCGAGCGCCTCGATGCCGCCGGTCTCGAAGAAGCTCTTCGCAAAGGTAGCGCGCGCGGTGAAGTCGGCGGGCGTGCCGAGATCGGCGAGGAAGATTTTTGGACGGGCCCCGCTCGACTTCAACTTTGCGTCCGATTTGTCGCGCAGTGCCTCGAAGGGGTCAGCGAGCCGCATCGGTGACAGCGCGTCGAACTTGAACTTGGCCTCACCATAAGCTGGTAGCACAACCGGTTTTGCTTCCAGCACCGTTGCATCGGCCTCGTGCAGGTTCGGAAACTCGCTGGCGCCGGTCAGCACGTCGCGACGCTTGGCGATGTTGGCCTCGCGCGCGGCACGCGTCGCGGCGACCTTGCGCTGGATCAGGTTCTGCTGAAGCGCGGCAAAGATGCCGCCGGCGCTTTCGATCTCCTGGAACAACAACCAGGTCGCTTCGCAAAGTTCCTTCGTCAGCGTCTCGATGCCGCCGGAGCCCGCTGCCGGATCGGATACTTTTGCGAGATTGGACTCTTCTAAAAGAATGAGTTGCGTGTTGCGCGCAACGCGCCGGGCAAAGTCGTCGGGCAGGCCGAGCGCCAGCGTGTGCGGCAGCACGGTGACGGCGTTGGCACCGCCAAGCCCCGCGGCGAACGTGGCCATGGTGGCGCGCAGCATGTTCACATAGGCATCGCGCTTCGTGAGCATCCGCCAGGCGCTGTCGGCGGCGATGAACAATGGCCGTGGCGTCAGTCCGCAGGCTTGCTCGATCCGCGCCCACAGGAGCCGCAGCGCGCGGAATTTCGCCAGCGTCAGGAACTGGTCGGCATCGGCGCTGAGCCGCGCATAGACCATGCCTTGGGCATCCTCGAGCGCGACACCGGCTTGTTCGAGGGCGCGCAGATAGGCGACCCCGCTTGCCAGCACGAAGGCGAGTTCCTGCACCTCCGATCCGCCGGCATCATGGATCACGCGCCCGTCGGCGGCGGCGAAAGGCCCCTTGAAGCCGAGCGCCACCAGGCCTTTGACGGCGCCGGTCACCGCCGGCACGATCTCGCCCCAGTCATAGGGGCTAAAGCCCCAGACCGCACAGGCCGCCAGCGGATCGAGCCCGAAACGGATGTCGCAGTTCGCGGGATCAAATCCCCTGCGCTTCACATATTCCGCGACATGGATTGCGGCCATCCGCGATTGCGGGCCGATCTGAAGATCAAGGGCAATGCCGGCGTCGAGATAGATGCCGTCAAGCACCTTGTCGACGGCTTCCGCCGTCGGCTCGAGTCCGAAGCCATGGGCGCCGCTGCCGCCGGCGAAGACCAGCGCGAGGCCGGTGGCGCCATTCTCGAGATCATGCAGCGCCTGCGCATTGGCGCGGCGCGGGTCGGGATCATCGATCCGCTGCATGATCTGCCAGGGCGCAGCCTGACCGCGGCCGGCGATCGGGCCGGCATTGGTGGCGCGGCGATAGATCGGCTCGATTTTGATCCCGTCATAGGTCTTGCCGACCAGCTTCTCGAACGGCGCGCCCTTCAGGACGCCGTCCACCAGCTTGCGCCAGTCCTCGTAAGTCGCCGGCGCGAAATCGGCCGCCAATCGCAGATCGTCAGTCGTGGTCGTCATCCGCCCTATCGTTCCTCAAGTCGTCCTCGCCGTTTGGCCGGAAATTGCCACGCCGAAGCCGCCAAGCCAAACGCTGTTTTCAGTACCGCAATCCCGTAGCCCGGGTGAAGCGCAGACGCCCACCCGGGTTGCGTGTTCCACCCTACCGGGACTACGGCTCCGGGAGCCGTACAATACCGTCGGTCGAAACCGCCGCCAGCGCATCTTTGATCGTCCGTCCCGCAATGACACGGTCGGGCGCGATCTCCGCCAGCGGCACCAGCACGAAGGCGCGCTCGAACAGACGAGGGTGCGGCAGCGTCAACTCCGGCCGGTCGATCCTGACATCGTCATAGGCGATCAGGTCGAGATCGAGCGTGCGCGGGCCGAAGCGGCGTTCGGGAGAGCGGTCGCGGCCGAACTTGGTCTCGACCTTCTGCAGACAGAATAATAGCGCGTGGGGATCGAGGCTGGTTTCAATCTCGATGCAGGCATTGACGAAGTCTGGCTGTTGCTCGTCGCCCCAGGGGCGCGTGGCATAATCCGCCGAGCGGGCCACCAGCGCGGCCTGCGTCATGCCGCAGATTTGGGGAATAGCCTTGTTGAACGTCGTGCGGACGTCGCCGAGATTGCCGCCCAATGCGATCAGCGCGCTAGCCATGCGCGGCTGATTGCCGCGTGCGCGTCAGCACCACGCCGACATCCTCGAAGATCGCGGCGATCGGCGCGTGCGGCTTGTGCACGGTGACCTTGACTGCGCTGATGCGAGGGAAGGTCGACAGCACCGCCTCCGCCACCGCGCCCGCGGCCCGCTCCAGGAGCTTGTAATTGGTATCCTTGAATGCCTCGGTTGCGGTCGCCACCACGTTTGAATAGGACACAGTGTCGGCAAGCTTGTCGGTGCGCGAGGATTCGGAGAGGTCCACGGAGAGTTCGAGATCGATGACGAAGCGCTGCCCGACTTCGCTCTCGTGTTCCATCACGCCGTGACGGGCATGGATGAAGATGCCGGTGATGAAGATCGTATCGGTCATTGCTGCCCCCTGATCGCTGCCGCCACCCGTAATGCCTGCACCGTTTCCGCAACGTCGTGGGCGCGGATGATCTGCGCGCCGCCTTGCGCGGCGATGAGATGCGCCGCGATCGAGCCGCCGATGCGCCGGTCGGGCTCCGACGGCGTCACGGTGCTGATGAAGCGCTTGCGCGAGGCGCCGACGAGAAGCGGCAGGCCGAACGCGGAAAGCTCTGCAAGCCGCGCCAGCACCATCATGCTCTGCTGCGGCGTCTTGCCGAAGCCGATGCCGGGATCGAGCACGATCTGGTCCGTCGAAATGCCAGTCTTGGCGGCGATGTCGAGCGAACGGGCGAAGAAGGCCGAAACATCCTTCATGATGTCGATCGAGGGATCGGCGTTGTCGCGGTTATGCATGATGATGACGGGCACATGCCGCGCCGCGACCAGGGGCGCCATGCCGGCATCGCGCTGCAGGCCCCAGACATCGTTGGCGATGAGCGCGCCGTGATCGAGCGCCCAGGCCACGACGTCCGATTTCATGCTGTCGATCGATACGGGCACGCCGAGCGCGACGACATCCGCCAGCACGGGTTTAAGCCGCCGCAACTCGTCTTCGGCCGAGACCGGCTGGGAACCATAGGGGCGGGTGGATTCGGCGCCGAGGTCGATGATATCAGCGCCATCGGCGACCATCTTGCGCGCCTGCGCCAGCGCCTGTTCGGGCGCGGCAAACCGGCCGCCGTCGGAAAAGGAATCCGGAGTGATGTTGAGCACGCCCATCACGGCCGGGTAGGGCCGGGATAGCAGCGCCGGCAGCACCGCAGTCCCGCCGGAATGGGCGTCCCTTTGCATCGCAGCAATCATGCCGGTCGATTTGCGCGTCCCGCACCGGCGAGTCAAGCCGGGAATAGCGAACAGGTTTAGTAAGTGATCTTGGGCGGCAATTTGCGTGCGCGCTCGATCAAGAGCTCGACGGATTTCTCCGAGGGCAGCACGCGGACGAGCTTACGCTTGGTGTTCACGTCCTTCATGTTCTGCGCAAGGCGCGCCGGATTGCGCAGCGCGAGTTCGCGAACAGTGGTGACGCCGGCGGCGCGGACCAACCCGACCTTTGCCTTGCCCATCCCGGGAATGCGCATGTAGTCGGAAACGTTGGCCCATTCGAGCAATTGTTGTTCGCTGATGCCGGTCTTGGCCGCGAGCGTCTTGCGTCCCTTGACGGTGCGGGCGGCCTCAAGCAGCGCGTCCGTGGTGCGAATGCCCTGAGCCTTCAATTTCGAGGCGCAATAGGCGCTCAGACCGTCGATCTCGGAAAGTGGGTATGTCATGATGTCTGGTATTGAATGACTCAACCTGAGGGTGCGTTCAAGCAAATTGGCTGAGTCCTGGTGTCCCCGCGATGATCTCGCCCATCTGATCCGCTCCGAGTTTGTCGCGCCCGAACCGGAAAAGTTCACGCGCAATCTGCTGAACCTCATTCATGCTGAGGCCGAGCGCCATCAGCCTGGTGCCGACAGCCATCAATCCGCCGCCCATCAATCGCACGAGACCTGCACTGCTGTCCGCGGCCGCGATCGCCGCTTCCGCGCCCGGAATCTGGCCGATCAGCGCTTCAACCTGGCTGGATGGCCCCTCCCGACGGAGGAAACCCAGAACGATGCCGACAGTCTTTTCGGCGACAGCGCTATCGATGCCGGCCTCGGCGGCCAGCCGTCCAACCAGTTCGTCCATCTTGCCCCGCCCTCAGCCGGCTTGCCGCCGGACCTTGCTTGGGAATTGATCTTGAGCGCCTGTGCCATGAATTACAAGCGACGAGCGCAGATGATCCCACTTTTCGTCCTCATCACAGGCGAAGTGTTGCAGTAATGCAAGAGTACGTATGCTAATCGCGCTGTTCTATCGCGTTGCGTCATCGGTTTTTTACGGCTCGCAAGCGAAAGAGAAGATGAGAATGTCGCGTCCGGGTGGCAAAAAAAGCGCTGGCGGCGCTTGACAGTTTTAATCGACGGGCAAGATGCAATATGATGGTTGCGTTCGGGGAAGATACCTTCCCGATACGCGCGAAGAGGCGATGCGATGGCGATTTCCGACAACAAGATTGCCGATACGGACGAGAAGATTTTTATCGGTAAGGGCGAACAAGCGGCGTGGTTGACGCTAGCGCTCGCCAATCGCCACGGACTTGTTACCGGTGCAACGGGAACTGGCAAGACCGTCACACTGCAGGTGATGGCGGAAGGATTTGCGCGCGCCGGCGTTCCGGTCTTTGCCGCCGATATCAAGGGAGATCTGTCCGGGATCGCTGAAGTCGGCGAGGCCAAGGACTTCGTTGTCAAACGCGCCAGCGAGATGGGGCTGAAATTCCAGCCGGACCAGTTCTCGACGGTGTTCTGGGATGTGTTCGGCGAGCAGGGGCATCCGGTGCGAGCGACCGTCACCGAGATGGGACCACTGTTGCTGTCACGAATGCTCGATCTGAACGACGTCCAGGAAGGTGTTCTCAACGTCGCGTTCCGCGTCGCCGACGAGAACGGGCTTGCACTGATCGACATGAAGGATCTGCGCGCGCTTCTGGATGCGATTGTGCCGTCTGGCGGCAAGAAATCCGCCGATGATGAGGACGATCCGCTGGAGCCGCTCCGCAAAGCGGCGCAGAGCTTCGGCAATGTCAGCAAGGCGACCGTCGGGACCATCCAGCGCCAGCTCCTGGTGCTGGAAAATCAGGGCGGCGCGAAATTCTTCGGCGAGCCGGCGTTGACGCTGAAGGATTTCATGAAGACCGACAGCGATGGCCGCGGCATCGTCAATATCCTCGCTGCCGACAAGTTGATGCAGAGCCCGCGGCTCTATGCAACCTTCCTGTTGTGGATGCTTTCAGAATTGTTCGAAGAACTGCCGGAGGCCGGCGACCTGCCGAAGCCGAAGCTGGTGTTCTTCTTCGACGAGGCGCATCTCTTGTTCAACGATGCGCCGAAAGCGCTGCTGGACAAGATCGAGCAGGTGGTGCGGCTGATCCGCTCGAAAGGCGTCGGCGTCTACTTCGTCACCCAGAATCCGATCGATGTGCCGGACAAGGTGCTCGCGCAATTGGGCAACCGCGTGCAGCACGCCTTGCGCGCCTTCACGCCGCGCGACCAGAAGGCGGTCGCCGCCGCCGCGCAGACGTTCCGGCCCAATCCGAAGCTCGATACCGCCCGCGTGATCATGGAACTCGGCAAGGGCGAGGCGCTGGTGTCCTTCCTCGAAGGAAGCGGTACGCCGTCGATGGTCGAGCGCGTGATGATCCGGCCGCCGTCAGCGCGGATCGGGCCGGTTACGCCGGAAGAGCGCAAGAAGATCATCGACGCAAGCCCATTCAAGGGCAAATACGATACCGCGATCGATTCCGAATCCGCTTACGAGATACTCCAGAAGCGGATCGAGGGCACGGCGGCGCCGGCGGACGGTTCGGAAGCCGGTGGAGGCGGTGGCATTCTCGGGCAGATCGGCGATATTGCCGCCACGATCTTTGGCACCAATGTCAGGCGCGGCAGGCTGTCGACCGGCCAGGTCATCGCGCGCAACGTCACCCGTTCGGTCACCAACAAGGTGATCGGCGGCATCGTGGCCGACGTCGGCAAATCGGTCGGCGGTCAGGTCGGCGGCTCGATCGGACGTGCACTGGTGCGCGGCGCACTCGGCGGGCTGTTGCGGCGGTAGGGTCTGGCTGCGACACCAGATTGTGACGAGGGACGGATTGCTTTGTCGCTCCGCTCCTCGCAATGACGAACGGGGACTGCTCTCCGCTCCAACCACCGTGATTGCAATCGAAGCGAAGCAATCCCTGCGTTATCACGAAATGAAAAGGATCAACGGCTTGCTGATGTCTGGAACGAGCTTGTGCTGAGATATCCGTCACTTCGGGCACCGCTCGACATCCTGTTCTTCCTCGGCTGCATCGCGCTGACCGCCGATGTGCTCGTTCCCGAGATTTTCGGACACGGCAAGACCAAGGATTATCCGTTGTGGTACTGGGCCGGGCAGCAGGTGCTGCAGGGAAAGGATCTCTATCCCGCCGATCCCCATACCTATTTTGATTTCATCTACCCGCCGCTGCCGGCGGTGCTGCTCGCAGCGCCCAGCTATTTCGGCAAGGTTGCGCTCTATCTCGCGCTCTCCCTGCTCAACATCGTCGCCTGGTGGATGACGGCGCAGTTGTCGCATGCGATGGCGGGCTCGGGCCGCAAGCCGGGCTGGCTGTTGGAGGCGTTGCCCGGCCTCGTTACGCTCACATTTGTCTTCGATATGTTCGATCTCGGCCAGCCGAACCTGATCCTGCTGGCGATGATGCTGTATGGATTCTGGCTGTTGCGGCAGAAGCGGCCGTGGTTCGCGGGAAGCATGTTTGCGCTGGCGACCGCCATCAAGGTGTTTCCGGTAGCGGTATTGCCCTATCTGATCTGGCGCAGGCATTGGACGGCGGTTGCGAGTACGCTGGTGTTTCTTATCGTGTTCCTGTTCCTGCTGCCGGCGCCGTTCCGCGGCTTCCAGCACAACGTCACGGAATTGAAGACCTGGTATCAGGGCATGGTCGGCTCGAGCTCGGAAAAAGGCTTTGGTCAGCGCGACGAGCAGAACTGGTCCTGGGTCAACCAGTCGATCATCGCGATGACGCATCGGCTGACGCGTCCGGTGAACTACAACCAGGACGATCCATTCAAGGCGAAGCCAGCGCGGTACATGAACATCGTCGATCTCGACTTCAAGACCGCGAACCTGATCGTGCTTGCGATCTCGCTCGCGCTTGGTCTTGGCTATATCGCGGTAATGCCGCCCGCATCGCGCCGGACCGAGAAATCCGATGCGGAGGAGATCGGCATCCTGTTCTGCCTGATGACGGTGGCCTCGCCGCTGGCGCGGCAATACTATTTCCTGTGGCTGTTCTTCCCGATGACGGTCCTGATGCATCGCGCCGCCTATGATCCGCGGCCGGCGGTCAGGACCGGGACATGGATCCTGCTCGGCGTTGCAGGCTGCCTGCTTTTGTTGTCGCTGCCGCTGTTTCCGATCGATGTGCAGGCCTATGGTAACAATCTCGTGGCGACCATCGTGCTCGCGGGGGGATTGGTCTGGCATATGCGGCATTCGCCTGCGGCCGATGCCGCCGACGCTTTGCCTGCGGCGGCAGGCGCGCTAAAACTCGGTGACAACAGCGCCCACAGCTAGGAAATTCAGCGATGTCCAATCCAAAGCTTCAGGCGGTCCTCGACCGCATCGACGCCGATTTCGACAACAGCCTGGAGCGGCTGTTCTCGCTGCTGCGGATCAAATCGATCTCGGCCGATCCGGCCTTCGCGGCTGACTGCAAGGCGGCGGCAGAGCACCTCGCCAAGGACATCGCCACGCTCGGCTTTGCGGCTGAGGTCAGGCCGACCGCGGGCCATCCCGCCATCGTCGCCAAGGCCAATGGCGGCACGGATGGCCGGCCGCACGTTCTGTTCTACGGCCATTACGACGTGCAGCCGGTCGATCCACTTGATCTGTGGCACCGTCCGCCGTTCGAGCCCGTGGTCACCGATCATGCCGATGGCCGCAAGATCATCGTTGCGCGCGGCGCGGAGGACGACAAGGGGCAGTTGATGACCTTCATCGAAGCCTGCCGCGCCTGGAAGCAGGTCGCGGGTTCGCTGCCGGTCGACATCACCATCCTGATCGAGGGCGAGGAGGAGGTTGGCTCGAAGAACTTCGTGCCGTTCCTGGAAGCCAACAAGTCGGAGTTCAAGGCCGATTTCGCGCTGGTCTGCGATACCGGCATGTGGGATCCGAACACGCCGGCGATCACCACGTCGTTGCGCGGCCTCGTCTATGACGAGGTCAAGATCAAGGCCGCCAACCGCGACTTGCATTCCGGCGTGTTCGGCGGCGGGGCGCAGAATCCGATCCGCGTGCTGACCCGCATTCTCGGCGGCTTGTTCGACGACAATGGTCGCATCACCATTCCCGGCTTTTACGACGGGGTGAAGGACCTGCCGGCGGATGTACTGGAGCAGTGGAAGAAGCTCAACCTGACGCCCGAGACTTTCCTGAAGCCGATTGGGCTCTCCGTGCCGGCCGGCGAGAAGGATCGTCTTCTGATTGAGCAGATTTCCTCGCGCCCGACCTGCGACATCAATGGCATCGTGGGCGGCTATATCGGCGAAGGCTCGAAGACGGTGATCCCGTCGCTCGCCTCGGCCAAGGTTTCGTTCCGCCTGGTCGAAGGGCAGGATCCTGCCAAGATCCGAAAGGCGTTCCGCGATTACGTGACGGCGCGGATCCCGGACGATTGTTCGGTTGAGTTCGGCGACCATTCCAGCGCGCCCGCTATTGCGCTCGACTGGAACATGAAGCCGCTCGCCGCCGCCAAGCGCGCATTGACGGAAGAATGGGGCAAGGAAGCGGTTCTCATGGGTTCCGGCGCATCGATCCCGATCGTCGCCGATTTCAAGCGCACGCTCGGCCTCGATTCGCTTCTGGTCGGCTTCGGGCTCGACGACGACAACATCCATTCGCCGAACGAGAAGTACGACCTCAAGAGCTTCCACAAGGGCATCCGCTCCTGGGCCCGGATTTTGGCCGCGCTCGCGGAGGCGCCGAGATAGCGGCGTTGTCGTCACGCGCGGGCTTGGCCCGCGCATCCATCGAAACAGAGTCTTCGCGAGGTTGATGGATTGCCGGGGCAAGCCCGGCAATGACAGCGTCCACAAAGCGAAAACGCCGCCCGGAATTGGGCGGCGTTTTTATTCGGTCGTGCAGAGGTTGTTGAACTCAACCTTACACCAAAATCCCGAAAATTCAATTCCTGTAGCTCGGGTCGATGCGGTCGAGCTTGCGCAAGAGCGGCGGCCAGACCAGCGTTGTCGAGCGCAGTTCGGCGCGGTCGGGATTGGAGAGCAGCGCGGTGTTCTTGTCGATCACGGACTGCTCGACCGGGTAGACGGTCGGGCCCAGCATGCGGGTGCGCACCTGCATAGTGCAGGCCCGCTCCAGATGGTACATGCGCTCGAAGGCGGAGGCGACGGAGCGGCCGACCGTCAGCGTGCCGTGATTGCGCAACAGCATATGGTTCTTGCTGCCGAGATCGCGCTGCAGCCGCGGGCGCTCGTCATGATCGAGCGCGATGCCCTCATAGTCGTGATAGGCGAGATCGTGGGTGACGAGCTGGGCGGTCTGGTTCAGCGGCAGCAGCCCTTCCGGATCGCTCGAGACGGCGGTGCCGTCAGGCGTGTGCAGATGAAGCACGCAGCCGGCGTCCTCGCGCACCTCGTGGATGGCGGAATGGATGGTGAAGCCGGCGGGGTTGATGTTGTAGTCGGTCTTCGACAGCAGATTGCCGCCCAGATCGACCTTGACCAGGCTGGAGGCCGTGATCTCCTCGAACATCAGGCCATACGGATTGATCAGGAAATGATGCTCCGGCCCCGGCACGCGCGCGGAGATGTGGGTGTCGACCAGATCGTCCCAGCCATACAGCGCCACGAGGCGGTAGCAGGCGGCGAGGTTGACGCGCTGTTGCCACTCGGCATCCGTCATATCCGAGGACACTTCCTTCAGGCGAGCTTCCGCTGGCGACATGACCGGCTTCTCCCATGTGTTGATTTGTCAATGGGAAGCGTAGCCTTGCCGCCGGCCGGCAGCAAGGCAGGTTCGGCGTGACTGATATGCCCTTGTGCGCGGGCCCTACGGCGCAGGAATCGCGAGCAGGCTCGAAATGCTTCGGCCGCGGATATCGTAGACGCGGGCGAATACGACATCATCGCGCTTGATCTCGACCAGCACGGGCGCGGTCAGGCCCTTGCAGTAGAACTCGCCGAGGGTCATGGCGAAATCGGCGGATTGGCTGTCCCAGCCGATGGTGAAGTCCGGGCCGAGCGCAACCTGCGCCGGGCGTTGCGGGCCGCAGACGGCGACCTTCCATTTGCCGTTAAGCGGCGGAATTTCCTGTCGCTCGATCAACTGCTCGCGCAGGCCATCGGAGGCCTGCTTCAGGGCTAGACCCCAGTAGTCCAGCATGAACAGGTCGTCGGCACCGCGGACCGTGCCGGCGATATGGTTGAAGTGGGTATATTGGTAAGGATGGAGCCGGATCATCTCGCTGAGCGGCAGCAGCAGGCCGAAGGTGAAGACGGCGAGCGCCACCGGCTGC
This sequence comes from Bradyrhizobium sp. Crot121, assembly GCF_059512385.1. Classification (NCBI taxonomy): domain Bacteria; kingdom Pseudomonadati; phylum Pseudomonadota; class Alphaproteobacteria; order Hyphomicrobiales; family Nitrobacteraceae; genus Bradyrhizobium; species Bradyrhizobium sp. Crot121. The sequence goes on from NZ_JCAMOR010000008.1 coordinate 140,091, forward strand.
CAGCTCCGACGCTTTTCGCCGAGCCAGTCCATGGTGCGGGCGAAGGCAAAGCCCGCCAGCACCGCCATCGGCGGGATCACGAAGATGAAATGGCGGATGCCGTTATAGAGCGCCGGCCGCTTCACCATTGCGATGACCAGTGGCAGCGTTGCCGCCAGCGTCAGCATCAAGAGGATGGTCTTGCGCCGCGCGGTAACGTCGGCGCGCGACAGCGACATCAGGCTCATGACAACAGCTGCGACCAGGAGGCCCAGCAGCACCTCGGGAAGCTGCAGCGCGAACAGCGTCGGCAGATAGGACCATGGCATATCCGGCACCGAGACCAGCGCGCCGTCGAACATCTCCTTCCAGGGTTTCTCGAAGAAGTGCGAGAAATAGGTCACGGCCTCGAGCGGGTGGCCCGGTTCCATGATCGACCACGGCCAGATCAGGCCCATCACCAGATAGCCGAAGATCAACCCGGGCAGCAGCACGTAGACCACATGGCCGAAGCGATGCGCCGCCTCGCGCGGGCCTTGCTTGCGAACTTCTTCAAGCAACAGCGGCACGAAACCCACCGCGGCGTAGATCAATGCCAGACCGCCGAGAACCCGGCAGCCGAGCGAAAGCCCGGCGCCAAACCCGACGATCAGGATGGTGCGCGGCGAGGGCGCCGGATACTCCTCGGCAAGACGCACAAGGCCCATCAGCAGGATCATCATCGCCACCGCGAATGGCGCATCCTTCGGGTTCATGAACATGTGGCCGTAGAAGGTCGGGCACAGCGCGAGCAACAGGAGCGCGGCAAGGCCGGCCAGGGGACCGCCCACGCGGCGGCCGAGCCGCCAGGTGACCGCGAGCCCGATCACGCCGACGACGGCGCCGAGCAGCCGGCGGGTTTCGAACAGTTCGAGCGGGATGACCTTGTGGAGCAGCGCCGCCGCCATGTCGAAACCGCCGCCATACATGTACAGATTGGCGAATGACAGCGCGCCGGTGTCCTTGAAGCCGGAACCATACATGCGCAGCAGGAGGTCGGCGTATTCGGCGTGGGTGTAATCGTCCCAACCCAGCCCGTAATCACGGAACGTGAGGCCCGCGATCAGCGCGACCGCGCTCAGCACGATGATCGCAAGATCATCGCAAGTCTTTTCCACCGAGCGCCGCGTGGGCGTTTCGATGGCAGAAGTCGTAATGGATGACATGGCTATTGGTGACCCGGCGTCCCTCGGCCCTGGTGGCGCTTTAGGGCCTCATTCCCCGGCATCCATATAGCGCAGTTCCACTAACGAGTAATTGGGAATTGTGGCGTAATTTACTGATGCGTCGCAGCAATTTGGCATCAATTCGTAGCCGGTAAATCTACGGGGGGCGCGTTGCCGGCCGACTGTCCTGAGAGGCGAACAGAGCGGTAATCCTGTTCAAGATCCGGATAGGAACCGTCTCCGGAATTGTTGGTTGGCGATGCACATAATATGACGGTATCGTGGAATAGGGGGCCGGCGCGTAGATTTAGCGCGGTTTTCGGGGGTGAGTTTGATGATGGTCGGGATGTTGGTCGCGGGTTTTGGCCTGCTTTTGGCGGGCCTGCTGGCGATCGGCTATGGCATTCAATACAAGGAATTCAGCGTCGGCAGCACGCTGATTCTCTCCGGTGTGTTCGGGTTCTGCACCGGCCTGATCATGTTCGGCCTCTGGCTCAATGTCCGGGAGCTGCGGAATCTCGCCCGGCGCCTGGGCACGGGGGTGCCTGAAGAGGCGTTCGGCGAAGAGCCGCACCACGAATTCCCGCTGCCACCCGTTGCGCCGCGTGCTGCGGCTGCGCCCGAGGGGGGCTTCCCGTTCAGGCGCGGTCAACCAGCGGCAGACGGTTCTGGGGACGGTGAGCCGGAGGGACCCGCGGCGGCCGGTGCGACCCCGCCGCCCTGGTATCACGAGGCTGCCGCGCGCGATCGTGCCCGCAACGAGTTGCCGCCCGTCGCTCCGCCAGGTGCGGAACCGTCGGAGGTTGGCCCGGCAGGTCCCAAGCGGCGCAACCTGATGTTCTCCTCCACGCGCAAGGAGCGTGAACGGGCCCAGCCACGCACAGGCGAGCCTTTGACGCCCGACATGCTCTCGCCGGAGCCGCGTTCGAATCCACTGGCGCCGGCCGCCGAATCGGGCGAGTCGCAGCAGGTGAACTTCGATGACAACTGGCCGAGACCGGAGCGGCAACGACCGTCCGACCTTCCGCCGCGCCGCGCGCCCCGCATGCCCTCGACCCCAGGCGAGAGCTCCAGCGCGCCGTTGGCCGACCGTCGTCCGCCGCAGCCGCAGGAGCAGCCGCCGGTGACGGTGCTGAAATCGGGCGTCGTCGACGGCATGGCCTATTCGCTCTATTCCGACGGTTCGATCGAGGCGCAGATGCCGGAAGGCATGATGCGCTTCGCCTCCATCGACGAGCTGCGGTCGCATCTCGAGCAGCGTTCGTCATAGATCGGGAAATACTTGCAATCGCGCGTCTTGAAAAATAAAGCCGCGTCGTTCTTGCTAGATTCCCGGTAATCCGCTCATATTTGGCAAGTAATGCGGGGCTCCGCTGATGTATTGGCGTAGCCCGATATTGTCTGCGGTCCTGCCCCTTTGCCAACGTCCAAGCCTCAAGAGAAGGTTGCGCGATGACCGATGCCACCGGCAAAAGCCCTGTCGAACTGACCGCCAACATCGTATCGGCCTATCTCAGCAACAATCCGACCCAGGCCTCGGAGATTCCCAACCTGATCAGCCAGGTGCATGCCGCGCTGATGCGGGTTGCCAGTGGACGGACCGAGGCGCCGCTCGAGCCGGCCAAGCCCGCGGTGTCCGTGAAGAAATCGGTTACATCAGAATATTTGGTCTGCCTGGAAGACGGCAAGCGATTCAAGTCGCTGAAGCGTCACCTGCGCACGCAGTACAACATGACGCCGGAACAATACCGGGAGAAATGGGGACTGCCGGCCGACTATCCGATGGTCGCGCCGAACTACGCGGTGGCGCGCTCACAACTTGCCAAGAAGATGGGTCTCGGTCAGCAGCAGCGGAAGCGGAAGTAACGTTCCGATTCGCGTGAAGAAAGCCTGTCAAAAATGAAGGGTTAGGAAGCGGCGGTCGCGAGCGTCTCGCGTGCGTCCGAGCGGATACGCTCGATCATCGAGCGAAATCCGTTGGAGCGCTGCGGCGTCAGGTGATCGCGGAACCCGAACTCATCGAAGATCGCGGCCGCATCCGTCGCCAGGATTTCCTTGGGCGTGCGGTCCGAATACAGCGTGAGCAGGATCGCGATCAGGCCGCGCACGATATGCGCATCGCTGTCACCGAGATAATGCAGCCGCGGCTCGCCGTTGGCGGCGTGATCGATCTTCCTGGAGAGCCAGACCTGGCTCGCGCAACCCTGCACCTTGTTGGCCGCCGAATGCTCTTCTTCCGGCATCGGCGCAAGGGTGCGGCCGAGTTCGATGACGTACCGGTACCGGTCGTCCCACTCGTCGAGCAGCGAGAAATTCTCCCTGATTTCGTCGATCGTCATCGTCACCCGCGTCCCATCACTCCAACCGTTATATAGGGTCGCGGGCGGCCGAATGCGATGAAAATGCAGCCGGTTCCGGCTTATTTTGCGGTCACGGCGCGGGCGGCGGCCGCCATTCGATGGCCTGGTCGTCGGCCGTCAGGGTGTCACGGGACGCAACCAGGGAGACCTCGGCATCCTCAGGCGAGCCGATCGAGCCGGTGTGGTCCGGCGACTTCTTGTCGATGATGATCTGATAGATTTTCCTTGCACCGTCGGTGGCGCGCTGACCGATCACGGTCGCAGCCTGGCCGCCGACCTCGCAAGCCGCAGGCTGGCGCTTGCAGAACTGGCCCATGTCGCTGACAGCAGCGGTCGCCGCCTGCACGGCTTCGGCGGCGCCGATCTGCGGCAGCTTTTCCGATTCAGGTGTTTTGTCCCTTGGCAGCAGCACGAGCACGAGCCCGAGCCAGAATGCCATGCGCAGCAGGAAAAACATCTCGCGACCCCGTCATCTTCGTTTGCGGTTGATCCGCAATTCGCACGTGACTAGCAGCGGTCAATAAAACGCAAGTGTTTGCCTTGAAGTTAAATCGTCGAAAATTCGCGGAAAATGCGTGCCGAAATGCGCGGGCGCGTTGATTCGCTGTAAATTTTCGATTGATGCCGGCGAGCAGCACGAGCCCGGTCTATCCACCATTTCGAAACCATAAGGTTATCGATCGCGGAAACCTTGCGTTCACCATCCGCGCCAAATGCGCCCGCTGTGATGTGCAAAAGCCGTGCGAATGCACGGAGTCTGGCGGCTGGGCGCTGTGCCTTAGCGTTCGCTTAAGTTCACTCTGACACGGTGAGTCCAAGATGAAGGGGGCGTTCCGACTCGTCTTTGACGCAGGATCGGAAAGCGCGAAAGCCGTGAGTGTTTTGAGTATTATCCGCGATTGTCTCGATGCCCTGCTGCATCCGTCGGCGAGATATGATGCGTTGACGCGGGCGCGGCATCGCGCCTTCATGGCGCCGCGTCTGCTCGGCAGCCTGGCGGCGTTCGCTGCGTTTCCGGTCTATCTCGCGCTGCGCGGCGCGCCGACCGCGATCGAGGTTGCCGCTTTCGCGTGGCTGATCGCCCCGATCCTGTTGTCCTGGTTCCTGTCGCGCACCGGCCGCTATGAAGGCGCGCATGTGCTGTCGTCGCTGGCGCTTGCCGGCTTCGTCATGATTGTGGCGGCGGCCACCGGCGGGATCGCATCCTTTGCCGCGGTCTGGCTCATCGTCGTTCCGATCGAGGCGGCGCTGTCGGCCTCGCGCCGCGTGGTGGCGTTCGCTTTTGCGCTTGCGATGTCATGTGCGGCGGCCTTGATCGTGCTCGGCCATTTCCACCTGCTGCCGCCGTCAAATCTGAGCGCGCCGTTGCAGGGCGCCTTGATCGGGTTCGGTGTCGTTTCAGCGACGCTCTATGCCGCGGGTCTTGCTTTCGGCGCCGAGTCGCTCGCGCGTACCAGCGTGGCGCTGCTCTATCGCGAGGAAGAACGCTACCGTCTCCTGGCGCACAACATGTGCGACGTGCTGTCGCGCCACAGCCGTAACGGCGCGGTGCAATTCATCTCGCCGGCGGCGGAAGCGATGCTCGGCGTGGCGGCGCCGCGGCTGATGGGGCACGGCCTGTTCGATCGCGTCCATGTCGCCGATCGTCCGGCCTATCTCACTGCGTTGTCGGATGCAGCACGGGGCGGCGAGGGACGCAGCGTCGAATTCCGCCTGCGGCGGGAGGCGCCGCGCGGTTTGATGCAGTCGGCGGATTTCATCTGGGTCGAGATGCGCTGCCGCCCGCTCGATCAGGCCGCCGGCGAGGGCGAAGTCGTTGCCGTGATTCGCGACGTCACCGATCGCAAGATGCAGCAGGAGGCGCTGGAGCAGGCGCGCAACGCTGCCGAGCAGGCGGACGCGTCGAAGACGCGGTTCCTCGCCACCATGAGCCACGAATTGCGCACGCCGCTGAATGCCATCATCGGCTTCTCCGACATGATCGCCCAGGAAGACGTGCTGATGCTCGATGCGGCGCGCCGCAAGGAATATGCGCAGCTCATCCGTGATTCCGGCCAGCATTTGTTGTCGGTGGTGAACGGCATCCTCGACATGTCCAAGATGGAAACGGGCACCTTCGAGATTGCGCCCGAGCCTTTCGCGCCGCGCCCGGCGCTGCTCAACTGCTGCAACCTGCTGGCGCTGAAGGCGCGGGAGAACGGCGTCGATCTGATCACCCGCGCGCCGGAGGATCTGCCCATGATGAACGGAGATCCGCGCGCCTTCAAGCAGATCACGCTCAATCTCGTATCCAACGCCATCAAGTTCACCGAGCGCGGTGGCAGCGTCACGGTGTCGGCTGCGGTCGAGGGATCGCGGCTGATGCTCCGCATCACCGATACCGGCGTCGGCATCGATGCTGACGATCTCAAACGGATCGGCAATCCCTTCTTCCAGGCCGGCAAGACCTATCAGCGCCGCCATGAGGGTACGGGACTTGGGCTGTCGATCGTGAAGGGCCTGGTCGGCTTGCACCAGGGCGAGATGAGTGTAGAGAGCAAGCTTGGCGAAGGCACCACCGTGACGGTGACGCTGCCGCTCTCGTTTGCGCCGCCGCCAGTGCAGGAGCCTTCCGGCAAGATCGCGACGCTGAAGCCCGCGTTGCGATCGGGATTACAAGAACAAGCCCAGCAGGTGAAGAAGAGTGCCTAGAAAAGTCGCCGACGATGACGAGATGCCGCGCCGCCGCCGTCGTGGCGCGCAGGCGGTTGCGATCGAAGCCGAGGAAGAGCGCGGCCTCGTGGTGCGCGTGCTGCTGCACAGTCCGAAGGACACGGTCGCCGCCGTGCTCGCGGCCGGCGCCGTCATTGCCATCGTCACCAACGCGCTGTTCCTGCAGGCCGGCCGTCATCCATCGCCGATGTTCGGTTCGGTCGTGACGCTGCCGCCGCCGGCGCCCGCCGTCACCAGCCCGCTGCCGCGTTCGCGGCCTGTCGAGGCAGCTGCGCGTCCGGTTGAATCTCAGCCGGTGGAAGCAAAACCCGCCGAGCCTGCGAAGCCTGCCGAACCAAGGGCGGAACCGCGGGCCTCCGACTCCAAGGCTTCTGTTTCCAAGACTTCCGATTCCAAGACTCCCGATCCCAAGACTTCCGACCCGATGACCAATCTCGTGCTGAAGTCGACTTCAGCCCCGCCGGCTCCGGCAAATGTCATCCGGCCGCCTGCGCCGATCCCCTCGCGCGGCGAGACCACCCAGAGTGCGACATCGAAGCGTATCGCAGCGGTGCAGCGGGCGCTCACCGAATATGGCTACGGCCAGCTCAAGCCGACCGGCACCATCGGTTCCGACACCCAGGCCGCAATCGCCAAATTCGAGCGCGACCGCAAGCTGCCGGTGACCGGCCAGATGTCGGACCGAGTCGTGCGCGAACTCTCGGCAATGATCGGACACCCGGTCGAGTAGGCCTGCGCAACGGCTCGATGCCTCGCGGATCGCCCCCGGACCCTCTACTCCGCTGAACCGATCAGCAAGGTTGTTCAGCGCTCGCGGAAAGCCCGGACAATCTGGTCGGACAGCGGCTTGATGAAATAGGACAGCACGCTGCGATCATGGGTCTTGGCAAAGATTTCGGTCGGCATTCCCGGCAGAAGTCTCGCGTCTCCCAATCGCGCCAGCTCCTCGGGCGTGATCGCCACCCGTGCGGTGTAGAAACTCTGGCCGGTGCGCTGGTCCGATGTCACGTCTGCCGAGATGCGGCTGATCGTGCCCTGGATTTCCGGCGTGGTGCGCTGGTTGAAAGCGGAGAACCGCAGGTTCGCCGCCTGTCCGACATGGAGCTGATCGATATCTCCAGGCGAGATCTTGGCGTCCACGGTCAGAAGATCGGCCTCCGGCACGATCAGCATGACCGGCTCGGCCGGGCTGACCACGCCGCCGACCGTGTGGACACTGAGCTGGTGCACGATCCCGTTCTGAGGGGCGCGGATGTCGACCCGCTTGAGCTGATCCTCCGCTGCGACCTTGCGTTCGATGAATTCTCCGATCTTGCCGTCGATCTCGCGCAGCTCCTTGGCGACCTCGCTGCTGAGGTCCTGATCGATCTGGATGATCTGCAATTCGATTTCGGTGACTTTGCCGCGCACCTGCGCCGTCGCGGCCATCGACTGCGCCAGTTCGCCCTTGAGGCGCGCGGCTTCGCGCTCGAGAACCGTCAGCCGGCTCATCTGGATCAGGTTCTTCTCCCAGAGTGTCCGTACGCCCGTAAGCTCGCGCTGGATCAGCTCGATCTCCTCCGCCTTGGCCTCCTGCAGGGCGGCGTAGCCACGGATTTCATCTTCGAGCTGCGCGATGCGCTGGCGAAGCTGCGACTTCTGCCCCCGGCGCGCTGTGGCTCTCAGCTCCAACAATCGGCGTTCGCTATCGAGCGCCGTGACGAACTCCGGCGAGGGGCGATCGAGCAGCTCGGGCGGGACCACGACCCGGTCGGCGCCATCGCGCTCGCTGCTGAGGCGGGCCTTGCGGGCGCGCATCTCATCCAAGCCTTTGGCGTAGATGGCAAGGCCGGCCCGCAGCGCGGTCTCATCGAGTCGCACCAGGGTATCTCCGGCGCGAACATGATCGCCTTCGCGGACCAGCAATTCTCCAACGATGCCGCCGGTCAGATGTTGGACTTTCTTCACATTGGAATCGACGACAACCGATCCGGATGCAGTAACTGCGCCTGACAATTCCGTGGTGGCGGCCCAGCCGCCGATGCCGCCGGTCAGCACGAGCGCGATAACCATTCCGCCGATCAGATGGTGGCGCAGGCTGCGGTCTTCGCCGCGAAATGTGCTCTCGGTCATGTCGATGTCGCGGTTTGAGGAACGACCTTGAATGGCCCTGCGGGGGGTGGTTCTCGTCGGGTCAGCATCGACAACACTTCGTCCTTGGGGCCAAAGGTTTGCTGCCTGCCGTTGGCCATCGTCATTACGAAGTCGACGGCGGCGAGCGCGCTCGATCGGTGCGCGACGATCACGACGATGCCGCCCCGAGCCCGAACCGCCAGGATCGCGCGGGTCAACGCCTCTTCGCCTTCGGCGTCCAGGTTCGAGTTGGGTTCATCCAGCACGACCAGGAAGGGATCCGCATACAGCGCGCGGGCGAGTGCGACGCGCTGCCTTTGGCCGGCGGAGAGGCGCGCGCCCTGTTCGCCGATCTGGGTGTTGTATCCCTCCGGCAAGCCGACGATGAGCTGATGGATGCCGGCTGCGTTTGCGGCCGCGAGCACCATTTCCATCGGCGGGTTCGGGACAAATCTCGCGATGTTCTCGGCGATGGTGCCTTCGAACAGCTCGACGTCCTGCGGCAGATATCCGATGTGATTTCCGAGCGTCTCGGAGGACCATTGCTCCAGCGCCGCGCCGTCCAGTCGGACGACACCGCGCGACGGCCGCCATGCGCCGACAAGCGCTCGGACCAACGAGGATTTTCCCGATCCGCTGGCGCCAATGATCCCGACCGCGCTGCCCGCCTTGAGGACGAAATTGACGTCGGTGGCCAGCAGCTTTTCGGATTCCGGAGCGGTGACGGAGAGTTTTTCCGCAAGCAGCGTGCGGCTCGGCGCGGGCAGGGGCACCTGCGCCGCGGGCGCGGGGATGGCTGCCAGCAGTTTCGCCAGCCGCCGCCAGCTCTGGCGCGCCGCAACGAAACTCCTCCAGTTGGCGATCGCGAGGTCGACGGGCGCGAGCGCGCGGCCTGTCAGGATCGAGCTGGCAATGATGATTCCGCCGGATGCCTCCTGGTGGATGACGAGGTAGGCGCCCACCGCAAGGACGGCTGATTGCAGCATCATGCGCAGCATGCGTCCGACGACGCCGAAACCGCCCGAGATGTCGCCGGCGATTTTCTGCTGCCGGCGATAGGCATCGCCGAGCTCGCGCCAGCGCGCGAGCAAACGCGCGGACATCCCCATCGCAGCCAAGACTTCCGCATTGCGCCGGCTCGCCTCAGCGAGCCGGTTACGCGCGGCGGCATGGATTGACGCCCTTTGCACCGAGCGGCGGGACAAGCGATCGGTGAGCAGCGTCAGGATCACCAGCACGAGCGCGCCGCCGAGCACGGTGCTGCCGATCAACGGGTGGAACGCAAAGCAGATCACGAGATAGATCGGCAGCCATGGCAAATCGAACAGCGCCGGCAGGCCAGCCCCTGATAGCACCGACCTGATGGTGTCGAGGTCCCGGACCGGCTGCAGCCCGTCGCCGCCGCCGCGGGTGCGGAGCGGCAGACGTATCACCAGATCATAGACGCGGTCGCTGACACGCCAGTCGATCTGGTTTCCGATCCGAAGCAGCATGCGTCCACGCGTCAGCTCCAGGATACCCTGGAAGACGAACAGCATGGCTGCAATGACGCTGAGACCGACAAGCGTGGGCACGCTGCGGCTCGGCAGCACGCGATCATAGACTTCCAGCATGAACAGCGAGCCGGTCAGGCTCAGCAGGTTGATTAGTCCGCTGAACATCGCGATTGCGATCAGCGCGGCGCGGCAGGATGCTAGCGCTATATGCAATTCCGATTCCGCGGCAGGACGGTTTGCTTGCGCGATTGGCATCACGGGGAATTGCTCCGCAGATTGCAGGTGAGGGGCGCGGTTTGAAAGCATGGATGCGGAGGCGGGGAAGAACCCGCGCCTCCGCAAGTCCAAGGGCAAGTCCACGGCTTGGTGACGGACGGGGAATGGCCCGTCCGTCATGATCGCCATCAGACCAGATACTGGTGGATCAGTTGTAGCTGACCACCCTCGACCTGTTCGCCGCCGACGTTGAAGTGGGCCTGGGTATCGATCAGGTAGACGTTCTCACCGGCGTTGCCGAGGATGTGCGAGACGTCGATAACGCCGGACGATTCCTCGTCCTGGGTGAGGAAGTTCGCGCCGCCCGAAGTGAAGCGGCTCGGATCGTGCTCGGCGAGCTGCGTCAGCTTGTCGGTTGCTGGATCGTACTGCCAGACCTTGCCGAGATGCGCATTGTTGCCGACGTCCTCGCAGAGAACAATCTTGCCGTTGGCATCGACGGTCATGTTATCGAACATCTGCTGCCCTTCGGTGCCGTTGAGCAGCAGCTTGATGGTGCCGCCCGCGGCCGGGTTGCTGGCATCGTTGAAGTCCAATGCCCACAGCCGGCTCGGAGCATTGAAGGCGTCCGTCGTCACGAAGTAGAAGCGGTTCGGATTGAGCGTGTCCCAGGCGCCGTCTTCCGGACGAAGGAAGCTGGTGACGCCGGCGGCCTCGCTTGCCGCATCGATCTGAGCGCCGGTCATGCCGCTGACGTCGCCGAGATCGATCATCGAGAAGGTCGACTTCTCGTCCGTCCCGAGCGGGGAGGCGGTGTTCGGCTCGTTGTTGTTCAACGCGCCTTCCAACTCGCTGACGTGAATGCCGAAGAAATGGCCGCCGGTCAGGCCGGCCTTCTCGACGGCGTTACCGGTCGCCTTCTTGTCGCCGACGTAGAAGTAGACCTGGCCGTTCTGGCCATCGTCGAGCGCCGCGACCACAGTCTTGTCACCGGTATGCGCATTGGCGACTACGTTCTCGAAGGACATGTTGCCGAGCCAGGCGAGCTCATAGCTATTGCCGCCCTGCGCACCGCCCACGATATGGGCGAATGCCCGCCCTTCGACGCCTGACTCTTCACCGTTGAGATAGAGCCTGCCGTTGAAGCCGAGGCCGGTTTCCGCGTTGTAGAACGCGCCCTGATCGGCAAGATCGGCCGAGCACAAGCGGTTGAGCGACACCGGGCTGTTGCCGGCGTTGTGATCGACATAGCTCTTGGTCGTCGCGTCGTAGAGCCAGACATCGTGGATGAGGTCCTTGCCCGACACCGCCTGCAGCGTGGTCTTGTCGAACACCCATTCCGAGATGAACGCGCCGGTGCCGCCATGAGCGCGCGCAACGCCCAGGTTTGCGCCGATCTCGTGGTTCATCAGCACGGTGAAGGTCCCATCGCCATTGTCGAATGCGCCAAGGCCGTCGGGAATACCGGCCATCTTATAGCCACCGACACTGTCGCCCGTCGTCAGCAATGATTGGGTGTAGACATAGGAATCGCTGCTGAGGAGGTAGGGCGTCTGCGAGCTTGACGGACCCTTGACCTCATCTGCGATGATAAATTGTTCGGCATGAAGGTTCGCGATCCGCGTATCCTCGATGACGAGCTTGTCGCCATTGCCGAAGCTGATCTGAACGTCGTGGCCGACCTGTCGGGCTGAGTCGATCAGCGCCCGAAAGGAGGCGACATGGAAGTCGCGGATATCGATGCGGTCGCCGAGATCGAGATGCTCGATCGTGTCGGCGCCCATGCCCTTGCGGAACAGGAATTTGTCGTCGCCGTCACCGCCGCTGAGTTCGTCTTTGCCGGCGCCGCCAAGCAGCAGATCCCGTCCGGGGCCGCCGAACAGGCGGTCATTACCTTCGCCGCCAATCAGGGCATCGTTGCCCTTTCCACCGAACAGCGTGTCGTTGCCTTTGCCTCCGTCGATCAGATCGTCGCCCCGAAGGCCGAAGATGATGTCATTGCGGTCCGACCCGAAAAGATCGTCGTCGCTTTTCGTTCCGAACAGCTTCTTCCCGCCGTGGTGATGCGCGTGATGGTGTTGATGACGTCCTGACATTGCTTTCCCCTGGAAAATGGATCGTAGCCCGGTCCGTTAACCAATCGGTCATGACGGTCGCGCGACATCGGGATGAAGTTGCAATCGCTAGAGGCGGAAGCTCGCCCATCTGCGGCAAATGATGTCGATTTTCTCGGGAAATTCGGCTTGTTTTAGTTGCGTGACAAAGAGTCGCGGTGTGTTGGTGCCTTGTGGAAAAATTGGCAAATCGGGCGGCTCTTGCGAGGCCACGGGCTCGCCCGGTTCGGTTGAGCGCCTCGCACAAAACGAGCGGAGAGGCACTGGCGCTGATCTCGCGACCGGCTTATCGTTGTGCAATGCGATTGAAATCAAGCATTTGGGTGTCCGCATATCTGCGGCGCTGCCAGAAGGAAGGCGTGTTCGGTGCGGTGCGCCGGCGCGGCGCGGAGGAGGCGGGGGCGGTGTTCGTCAAGGTGGCGCTGCTCGACGGCAACGCCATGCTTTACACGCCTGCGCCGCAGACAGCCTATGAAGACAGCCGGCCGTTCGACCGCATCTTCGTGCCGATGACGAAGGAGCCGGTACCGGAATCATCGGTGGAGCAACGGCTCGCCAAGGAAATCCGGTTCGATCCCGATGTCTGGGTCGTCGAGACCGAGGACAAGGCCGGACGGCACTTTCTCGACCTGGCGAAGGGTTAGAGCGTTTTCGAGCGAAGTGGAGACCGGTTCGCGTGAAGAAAACGCGTCAAAACAAGAATCTGGAGCTTCGGTTCTGATTCAATCAGAACCGAAATGCTCTAGCGTCCGGAGCTCTGCGAGCGGATCGCGGGCGCATCGCCCGGCTGACCCGCCGGGCGCCTATCGGCAGATGTGGAGCGCGCGCGATGGCGCTCGTCGTCGTAGAGCGAGGGGCGATATTTGGCGCGCGCGACCGCCATGGTCGAGCCGCGCCATGCAGCGAGCATGATGAGCGCCGTGCGCTCGCTCAGCCGATCGTACATTCGCGACAAGCGGAATACGTAGTGCACCGATGAACCCAACGCCGGATTGAGGAACATCAGCACCCGCTGGAACGCCGGGCTCGGCATGTTCAGCGCTCTCGCCGCGCAGGCCAGCGGCTCGCCGCCGGGATCATTCACCACCTGCTCGGCGATGCGCGACGGCAGGATCAGGGCTTCGCCGACCTCGCGCGCGAAATTCTCGATGTCTTCGGCGAAGGCCGCCATTTCCAGGATTTCGATGGCGCGCGCGGCGCGCGCTGCAGGAATCCGGGCTGATGCCTTCAGCGGCGTCTGCACGATGTTCTGCAGGATCTGGACCCGTTCGCTGGCCGTCGCTGCGAAGAACATGTCGGTGATCTCTGCGGCATCGTTGGGCCGCATTGCGAGGCTCGCTGCCATCCGAAGCTGCGCTTCGGTCGGGGGTTGGACCGGCAATGGTGGAGACGGCGGCCCAGCGATTTCAGCGGCGACCGGCAACGGCTGGTCCGGATCGGTGCGCCGCAGGCTAAGCTTGCCGAGAAGCTCCTCCGGCGTCGCCGGATAGACCGAGAGCCGCGCCCGCACCGCCGCGCGCGTCGCATCGTCCACCTGGTCGATCAGGCGCGAGGCAAGTTCGACGAACTGCCGCTCTTCATCAGCCGAATGAGCCTTGGCCTGCACATAGAGGTCGGTGAGCACGCGCAGCAGCGTCGGACGGATGTCGACGCCCTCGCGACGAGAGAGGGTCATCAGCCCGTCGAGGCCTGGAATGACTGGAGCTGCGCTCATGGGAAGGCGTACGCGACTTTCGAGAATGCGCAAAACGTTCTGACGCCAGCCTATGTCGGCGGCTTTAAGAGCCGGTTAAGGAAAACGAGCCGTGAAGGCATCCGTTAAAATGTGAACTATCTGACGGAAGCGATCTGGCGAATAAGGCACACTCGCCACATCGGTAATCGACCGGCGGCTCCGATTAAGAGGTCGTTAACCACGTGCGGTTCTTAATCCGGACGTCGCCTCGCAAATCATCGCCGCGCGGCAGGCAGAGAGAACAGAAATGGGCACCATCATTGAGTTTCCGGCGGATGCGGCTTCGCGGCGGCCGGGCGCAGTCATGGGTGGCGCTGCGAGCGATGGCATGGGGACTGTTCTGATCCTTCCCGTTATCCGGATTGAGCGCGTAACCGAGCAGAGCGACGGTGGACGCGGGCCGGCAGAAGGTGCAGCGCCTCGTCGCCGTCGTCGGCGGCGCACCTGACGATTGGACGTTTGAGATGTGGAAGGGGGGTCTTCCGAGCCGGAGCACGGGACGCCGTCGCGCACGCCCGGTAGTGGCGCTGCTGCTGATCGGCACGGCGCTCGGCGGCTGCAGCGGCGGTGATTTCGGTCGCACCCGCGCCGACTTCCGCAACGACGACATGCACCGCTGGCTCGGCGCGGAAGCGACCGGCAGCATCGGCATGAGGCCCTCGCAGTTCCAGCTTACCGAGAACGAGCGCCAGCTCCGCGATCTCGCCTATCCCCTGATCGAGCCGCCGCATTCGCGGCCGGCCTGGAAGAGCGTGTTCGGCGACTATCAGCCGCTGCCATCGCCATGGCGACAGAAGGTGGTGTTCGACCGCACCGCTTACGGGCGGGCGCTGATCGATGAGCCCCACCGCGCGCACACTTCCCGCTACATGCAGCTGATCGACGACGTGCGCGACGACATCACACGTTTCGACCCTTTCTTTGCGACGGCGTGGCGCGTCATCGAGCTCGACCGTAAGCGCAATGCCAGCCTCGGCATGGTGTCGGACCTGTCGCCGCGGGAGCGGGCTGATGCGATCGCGCGGATGGAGGAGAACACGCTGATCGTGCAGTGGGTCCAGCAATGCCTGGAGCGGCGGATCTCGTCCTATCGCTGGGCGCTGGAGCGGTTGGTGATCCAGGCGCCCGACAACGTCGCGGCCGATGCCGACCGCCTGATCGGCGAGCTTGCCGTGCTGACCGCCAATCCGCCAGTCGCCGCACAGCCGCCGGTGATCGGGCACGCAAGGGTCGTGAAGGGCTAACGACCGCGCCACCGCGCACAGACCTCATCCTGGGGAGCGGGCGTAAGCCCGCGTCTCGAAGGATGGGCCACGGGCCTCATGGTTCGAGACGGCGCTGCGCGCCTCCTCACCATGAGGGCTGGCAGTCTAGCGCTTGCCGGAAGGCCGTGCCGCGGGCGCAGGGGCGGGGAGCGGGATTTCGGCCTGCTTCGGTGCCGGCGGCCAGGCCTGCACCTTGCAGCTTGCGGCCGCGAGCGAGGCCTGGGCCTGCGGCATCAGGCCTGGCTCGGCCGCCAGCGCCTTCAGGAGGATCAGGCCGGTCGTGGTCGGGGAATCGATGATCAGTCGGTCGGCGGCGGTGACGTCCTCATCCTCCGGCAGCTCGTTGTGCTGCGCCTCGGTCATCAAATCGAGCTCGATCACCTTCTTGCCGGCGGAGCGGTCGTTGATGGCGTAATAGGCGAGCTCGTTGCGAGTGTAGAACGACACCGAGGTATAGGCCTGGCTCACCGGCACCGTCAGCTTGATCGGCCCGGTCGAGAGATCGTAGCGGCAGATCGCCATCGCGAATGCCGGGTCCATAAACGGCATCAGCGAATTGCCGGGATCCGCTGATGGCAGTGGCGTGACCGCGTTGAGCTTTGTGATCGGCGTCAGCCGCGAATAGGCATCCTGTGAGGCGATCCGCGGCAGGGCCAGCACGCTGACGAGGTGCACCACGCCGCCCAGCAGCACGCCTGCGATGATCGTGAAGGCGAGGCGGATCATGGGCAGCCCACCGTCGAAATCGTCGGCATCGGCGCGTCGCGCTGGGTCCGCGTCGCCACCCCGACCGGCGTATCGTAGAGCCGCAGCATCAGCGCGTAACGCTCGATGCCGCCCGTCGGCAGCCAGTTGCCGGCGCGCGAGCGCGAGGCGATGCGGATCTCGAAGGTGCCATCGGATGCGCGGATGATCTCCTGGCTGGTGAAGCCGTAGCGCTGCAGCGAATTCGCCACCAGACGGCCCTTGTTGTCGAACAGCGTCAGCGTCCAGAACCGCGCCGGCGGGGTGACGCCGCTGACGACGACGTCGCAGCGTCCGTCGAGCGGTTTCTTGTTGTCATCGGTGGTGGCGGTGAAGCCGATGCCGTCGCCGGTGCCAACAGGCAATTCGCCCGAGCGGGCGATGATCGCGCGGTTGTAGGGGTCGATGTCGGATGTGCCGTTCCGCGGCCGCGCGGTCCATGCGCCGATCTTCAGCGTGCCGATATTGGTGCCGCGCGTCGCGGCGACGTAAGTCGAGCCGAGCCCGATCCCGGCGGCAACGATCAGCGCGAGCAAGGTGATGAGGATCAGCCGCACGGCCTTACAGCTCCGAAGCGATCACTGGCCGGATCATGCTCTAGTTCTTGCGCGGCGTCGGTGGCGCCGCCTGGTCGCCGGCCGCCGTGATGTAATTCTCGGGGAACGCCAGTGCGCTGGACGACGGCTTATCCGGTTGCGCCGGCGCGTTGGACGACGTCTTGCCCAACGTCCTGGCCGCATCGTCGAGCATTTTCTCGACCCGCACCAGGATATCGGCGCCGCGCTTGGTCAGCACTGGCGGCGGCCCGGGCTTGGTCTCGAGTATCTTGGGCGCGGCATTCGCCTGCGCCGCCGGCTCCTTCGGCAGTTTCTGGCCCATGCCGATGCCGGGAATTTCCCGGACCTCGACGCCCTGATGCGCGGCGACCATGATGTCGTGCCAGGTCTGTGCCGGCAGCGAGCCGCCGGTCATGCGATTGGTCGGCGAGTAGTCGTCATTGCCGTACCAGACCGCGCAGGTGAAGTTGCCGGTGTAGCCGACGAACCAGGCGTCACGATAGGCGTTGGTGGTGCCGGTTTTGCCGGCGGTCGGAATGCCGTCGAGCGCGGCGCGGCGGGCGGTGCCTTCGCTCACCACGTGGCTCATCATCCCCGCCATGTCGGCGGCAACGGAGGCCGGGATCGCCTGCCGCGGCTGCGGACCGTCGCGGTCCCAGCGCCAGACGAGGTCGCCGGCGCCGGTGCGGACTTCCAGCACCGAATGCGGCGTGACGGACCGGCCCCTGTTCGGGAACGTCGCGTAGGCGACCGCATGCTCGACCACGGTGACCTCGTCGGAGCCGATCGGCAGCGACGGCGTATCCGGCAGCGGCGCCTTGAGGCCGAAACGACGGGCCACTTCGACGATCTTGGCGCGGCCGGCCTTCGGGCCTTCCTTGCCACCGAGCGCGATCGAGAGTTTCACCGGCACGACGTTGATCGAGCGCGTGATCGCCTGCGTCAGCGTCACCGAGCCGGAATAGGAGTGGCCATAGTTCTGCGGGCACCAATTGCCGATGCACACGGGGCCGTCGACGATCTTCGAGTTCGGCGTGAACCCGTTCAGGAGCGCCGTGGTGTAGACATAGGGTTTGAACGACGAGCCGGGCTGCCGGTAGGCGTCCGTGGCGCGGTTGAACTGACTGGCGCCATAGTCGCGGCCGCCGACCATCGCGCGCACGCCGCCGTCGAGATCGGCGACAACGGTCGCCGCTTGGGTCGCGTGATAATCGCGGCCGAACTGGCGAAGCTGGTTCTCGATCGCTTCCTCAGCGGCGCGCTGTACGTTCATGTCGATGGCGGTACGGACCACGAACACGCGCTCGGTGTAGGATTTCGGGAAGGTGTCCACGAGCCTGCGCATCTCGTCGAATGCCCAGTCGAGATAGTAGTTCGGCGAATTCTCGTCGCGCCGGTCGACCGCCACAGCGGGATTGCGGCGGGCGCCGAACACCTGGCCCTCGGTCATGAAGCCGGCATCGACGAGGTTATCGAGCACGACGTTGGCGCGGGCGCGCGCCGCCGGCAGGTTGATATGCGGTGCGTATTTGGTCGGTGCCTTGAACAGGCCGGCGAGCATCGCGGCTTCCGCCAGATTGACGTCGCGCGCCGACTTGTTGAAGTAGAAATGCGCCGCGCCGTCGACGCCGAAGGTGCCGCCGCCCATATAGGCGCGGTCGAGATAGAGCTTCAGGATCTCGTTCTTGCTGAGGCGGTGCTCGAGCCAGATCGCCAGGAATGCTTCCTTGATCTTGCGCTCGATGGTGCGCTCGTTGTTCAGGAACAGGTTCTTGGCAAGCTGCTGCGTGATCGAGGAGCCGCCCTGGCGCACGCCGCCGGCCTGCGCGTTGGTGACAAGCGCGCGGGCGGTGCCGGCGATGTCGATGCCGAAATGGTCGTAAAAGCGGCGGTCCTCGGTGGCGAGGGTGGCCTTGATCAGAACGTCCGGAAAGTCTTCCAGCGGGATCGAGTCGTTATGCTTGATACCGCGGCTGCCGATCGGATTGCCGTAACGGTCGAGGAAGCTCACCGCGAGATCGGACTTCTTCAGCCAGTCGTCATCGGCGGTTTCGCGGAACGCCGGGATCGCCAGCGCCAGCAGCACGACCATGCCGCCGAGCCCCATGGTGGCGGCTTCCGACAGCGGCTCGATGAACACCCAGCGCTTCCAGCGGCCGACATAGAAGCGGTCCATGAAGGTGGAATAGCGCTCATAAAGCTCACGCAGTCCCCTGGCGGAGGAGAACAGCGTGGAGTCGATGCGCGCATCCAGGTCCAGAAAGAAGTTCCGGAGCTTGGTCGTCCACTGCGGCGGTAGGATCTGGCGCACCGGGGCCCTTGCTCGTTTAGAAACCGCTCACGTGCCCATCCATTTGGGCACCGGTCGAGCGTCTTGATTCCATGTTGCGGCAAACCCAAGGCGCTGTTCGCGTCACCTGGGAGACTCGGTTGTTGTTTCTATCTGAGCGGAGGCTATAAACCAATGGTGTTGCTTGCGATTTTAATGTCAGGCTGAACCTGTTTGTGAACTCGTTCGGCCGCCTTTAGATGAGCCCGCTTGCGCGCCTGCCACTGCCGCCCCTAGATGGGGTGCGAGCCGAGTTAAACCAAATTCTTCGATGTCCATGACCGCACCACCCAAGCGCGCCTCGAACCAGGAGGGATTTTTCTGGAAAACCAAGACGTTGGAGCAAATGTCCAATGTCGAATGGGAAAGCCTGTGCGACGGCTGCGGGCGCTGCTGCCTGGAGAAGCTCGAGGACGAGGACACCGGGAAAATCTACTTCACCCACGTCTCCTGCAAACTCCTGGATGCGGGGCGCTGCGCCTGCAAGGACTATCCGAACCGGTCCGACAAGGTTCCGGACTGCGTCCGGCTGACGCCGGAGAATGTCCGTAGCCTCAATTGGCTGCCGCCGAGCTGCGGCTACAAACTGGTGGCGGAAGGGCGCGATCTCTATTGGTGGCACCCGCTGATTTCCGGCGACCCGAACACCGTGCACGAGGCCGGCGTCTCCGTGCGCGGCCGGGTGCAGGGAACCGAGGACGAGATCCCAGATGCCGAGCTCGAGGACCACATCGTGCGGTGGCCGGCGCTGCTTCCGAAACGGGCGCGACTGAAAAACCGGCCGAAATCGTAGCGTCTCGTCCAAGGCGCAACTCACGTCATTGGGATGACGCGGCCTTGGAATGCGCCCATGCGCTGAGCCGCCTGCCTCAACAGGAATTTGCTGCCTAGATTGAAATTCATAGAACGATTCCATTGCGGCGTTGCGCTGCAGCGAGAAATTGCGCCCGAGATGAACAAGTTCGAACGGCAGAGCCGTGAACCTGCCGACCGACAGACATTGCCTGCAGACGTAGCCGAAGAGCTGTCCCGCCTGCCGACCGAGGTGATCGACCTCGCCGACGCGCCACCCTTGGCGCCGCCGGCTCCGCTTGCCCCGGACGAAGTCCGCACCATCGTGATCAGCCTGATGCTCACGATGTTCCTGGCGGCGCTCGACCAGACCATCGTCGCGACGGCGCTGCCGACCATCGGCCGCCAGTTCGGCGACGTCTCCAACCTGTCCTGGGTAATCACGGCCTACCTCTTGGCGTCGACCGCGGTCGCGCCGGTATTCGGCACGCTGAGTGACATCTATGGCCGCCGCGCCATGATCATCACCTCGCTCAGCCTGTTCGTCGTCGGCTCGATCCTGTGTGCGGTCGCGCCCAACATGCCCATATTGATCCTGGCGCGCGGGCTGCAGGGGCTCGGCGGCGGCGGCATCATGCCGGTCGTGCAGACCGTGATCTCCGACGTGGTCAGCCCGCGCGAGCGCGGCCAATACCAGGCCTATTTCAGCAGCGTCTGGATGGCCGGCGGCATCGCGGGGCCGGTGATCGGCGGCGTGTTCGCCGAGCACCTGCACTGGTCGATGATCTTCTGGATCAACCTGCCGCTGTCGTTTGCCGCACTGGCGCTGCTGTTGCCGAAGATGGGCAAGATCCCGGTGTTCCACCGCAGGCGCAAGGTCGACTGGCTTGGCGGCATCCTGTTGATGGCCTCCGCTGTCGTATTCATGCTGGTGTTGACCTGGGGTGGCAACCATTTTGCCTGGCTGTCGCCGGTGATCATGGCGATGATCGGCGCGTCGTTTGCGCTCGCCGCCACCTTCGTGTGGCACGCGGGCAGGGCGGACGAGCCGTTCCTGCCGCTGTCGCTCCTGAGCGGAACAGTCGTTCCTTTCGCGATCGTCGCGGGCAGTTGCGCGCTCGGCGCGATCGTCGGGCTGACGGTGCACCTGCCGCTCTACTATGAGGTGGTCTATCACCTCAGCGCCAGCGAGGCCGGGCTGGCGCTGATCCCGCTTGCCGCGGTCTCGACCTGCGGCGCGGCGATTGCCGGCCGGACCATGGCGCGTGCCAAGCATTACAAGCGCGTCGCGATCGTCGGCACCTCGGTCGCCGCCCTCTGCGGCGTGGCGATGGCGATGACCACGCTGCCGCTGTGGGGGCTGCTCACGCTGATGTCGGTGTTCGCGCTCGGCCTCGGCACGACGTTTCCGGTCAGCGTGGTCTCGCTGCAGAATGCGGTGGCGCGCTCGCAGGTCGGCACCGTGACCGGTGCGATGAATTTCTTCCGCGCGCTGATGGCCTCGTTCGCGGTGGCGGCGTTCGCCGCGATCCTGCTGATGGCGCTCGGCGCCGACATCTCGCTTGCCGGCGAACATCATGGCGAGGTGAGCTCGATCCCGGTCGCCGACATGACCAACGCCTTCCGCTTCGTCTTCGGCGCCGCCGCCGTGCTGCTCGCAACGGCTGCGCTGTGCATCACCATCATGGAAGAGCGGCCGCTCGCAGGCCCGACCACGCGCCAGGTGGAAGTGGCGGAGTAGGCGGATCGGGCCTTACGTCGCGGCCCGCCCGTGCTTTCGTGGACGACGTATTCCCTCATTGCGAGCGCAGCGAAGCAACGCATGCCTCAACACGCGGCGCGATGGATTGCTTTGCTGCGCTCGCAATGACGAGGTGAGTTCCGATTCAAATTTCAAACAGCTTTGCGCGGTCATCGTCCGGCTTGACCGGACGATCCAGTATTCCAGAGGCGGTAGTGCTTGAGCCGAGAAGCCGCGGGATACTGGATGCCCGCCGGAGCCTGTCATCGGGCCGCGTACGCGTCGACCCGTTGGCGGGCACGACGGTGGAGTGAGTGGATATGCGTCCGCATTCTCGCGGCGTAATCCGCCCGAGTTTTGCTTACTTTCACCCTCTCATTGAACAGAGGGCGCAGGGAAAGCCGGGTGCTGGTTGCACCCATGGGTCCCATGCAACAAAAGGCACGGGGGTAGGACCACAGGTTCAACCGAAGCATTCCGGCTTTCCCTGCGCGATGGTGTTACGGTTTCCTTCGTGCTCTCCTTGGTGACCGGGCTTTCTTGCCACCATCGCCTCTCGCGCGGATTTCTTCGCGCAAAAAAACTTAGCGCCAGCGTCGGGGCGCCAGGACCACACGACTTGAAGTCTAGTGGCTTTTTCGGCCTGTTGAGAACGGCGGAAGCGCCGGAAAATAAAGGCATTTTCTGATCTCTGCTGGGCCGACGAAAGGGCCGCCGAAACCGGCTGGGCCCCGATAGGCCCTAGTTTCACACCCTGTGCGCTGGCGCGCTTCGTCCTGAAAGCCCAAGGACGCACCGTGCGCGCGTCCTTGCTACGAATGTCTATGGGATTGCGAAACGTCGGCCGCTTACGGTCTTGGCTGTCTGAAAACGCCAAGGCGCTTGATGGCGATAGAAGAAGTAGTTCGTCCGAGACCCTCTTCGCCCCCAAACTTGCAAGCAGCGGGAATAAAAACGGATGCCGGACGGTAATAAGGACTGTCTGGTATTCAGGGGCTGAACTCAAGCCCTTAAGTTCCACTTCAGTTCACTCCGCAATCGTTGCTCAACGCAAACAAAGGAGTGTCCAAATGTCTCGTCTTTCAGTTTTCGCAGCGGCAACTTTTCTGTCGGTGTTAGCGACAACCCCGATGGCCTTCGCCACGGAGCATCACCACGTCCGCACAGCGCCGCAGCACATCAGCCTTCCAGCGCGGGCCTACGCAGGGCCTCAGCCATTGATGCACTACCATGACACTCCAAGCTACAACGACCCCTCGAAGAATGGATGCTGCGGCTGACCTGCAATGCAAGTAGAGCATCTCTGAAGACGTGCTCGGTGCTCGACGTAATGCGCAGGCACTGACGGCCTACGCCTTGCGGAAGGGGGCGCGCGCCTTACGCTTCAGTTAGCAGGTCCGCAATCGGTCGTCAGGGTCCTTTGGAGGGTGCCGAAGCCGCGGGGTCCGCGCGACCGCGCCCTGCGAGCGTATTTGCAGTTTTTCAAATCGCTCTAAATTTATGTACCGTTCTAGAGACTCCGGCCATGCCGCGCTCCGATGAACCTGCCGACGTGATCCGAATGGAAAAGGCAGGCCGGTTTCCGAGACCGACCTACATCTCTCCGAACCGGCGCGTCTGGTTCGAGATCGGGTGGCAGAACGAAATCATGGCCGGCGCCGGGGCCGCCGCAACCATCTCCGCCGCTCGAAATCCTGAGGGTGCCGCCGCAGCACGTCGGGGCGCGCTCCGATTGAATTATCGGGACGTCCTGCAAACGAGTAAGGCCGCAGTTGGCGGCTGGTTGCGCAATGTTGCTGAACATCCATTCAAAAAAGTTCCGACACAGTTCCCGAAACTCCACGGCCAGCCGTTCGTTTTCTTGTCAGTTGTAACTAACGAGAGGAGACGAACCATGAGAAAGCTTTCTTACGTTCTCGCCGCGTTAGCAACCATCGCTGTTGCGGCCCCTACAGTCGCAAGCGCTCAGGGTTTTAGTGTTCGGATCGGCAGCGACCGAGACTACTATCGCGACCATGATTATTACGGACCCCGTGCTGGGTTCTATGGGTATGACCGTGGCTGGCATCGCGGATGGTATCATCGCTATGGCGACCGCGACGTAATCATCAGGCGTCACCACTACTGGGACGACTAACGGAAAATGGCCCCTAGCCGGGGCCATTTTTTTTCGTCTGTTGATAGGTGCGATAATGAACTGAAGCAGTCCGATGTATTTAGGGATAACGCGCAGAACTGCGCCGAGATGGCGGAGCGGGCGAAAGATAAAGCGGCGTATAAGCGCTTTAAACGCATGGACTGGCGTTAGCCAAGGAGCAAGAAGGTTGGATGGCGAGATACAACCAAACAGGTCCGTGCTAACCGAAGTCCTTGACGGAAAAACCTGACGGGAGAGCTGTCTCCCTGCCGCGTTAATGCACCAGCGGGCAGATGGCGCGTTTCAGCGTGTTTCAAAAGAAAAAGCCCGGCCAGCGGATGTACTGACCGGGCGCTGCTAAAATGGGCGGTCACCGCCCATTTCCGCTGATCAAGCCGCGCGCCGCAGCTCGTCGTGATCAACGGCCTTCATTGCAGGCTCGCCAATGATGCGCCGCAGCTCGGCCGCGATGCCACTGCGGCGGTTTATCAGCCCGCGCCTCGGCAAGATGGCCGCGAGCACGGTCACCAAGCGCGATATCGCCACACTCTCGGATGATATCGTCGCTGGCCGGTATCCCGGCAGCAAGGCGTCGGTCGCCAATGCCCGCCACATGCGCCGCGCGGCCTCGGGCCTGTTCAATTGGGCCGCTGAGGCGGGCCGCGAATATGTGACCGCGAGCCACGTTGAAATCTCTAGGCAATTTGACATGGATGCGCATTGGCCTTTGGGGGCTCGCGGCGGGGTCAGATGCATTGCCAAACTGATTGGAGCGGTCGGACATGCGAGCACCCGGGCGCTGAATGCGTCACGATCAACGCGAACAGCGGGAACTTGGCCGCCTGATCTGCTTTGAGAATGCGAGGTCGCACGGCCGTGTCGAAGGCCGCCTCACGGGTGGGGAGCATGATCGCGATCATCCGCGGATTTTCCTGGCGGGACTGGCTGTTCTCGCTCAAGTCCTTCGCCGCTGCCGTGCTGGCGCTGTACATCGCATTTCAATTGGACTTGTCGCAACCGAGCTGGAGCGTCACCACGGTCTACGTTGTATCCCAGCCGCTCGCGGGAATGGTGCTCGCCAAATCGCTCTACAGGGTGCTCGGGACGGTGATCGGTGCGGTCGTATCGCTGGTCCTGGTCGCGCTCTTCTCCAATGCGCCAGAGCTATTTTGCCTTGCGCTCGCGCTCTGGATCGGTGCGGGCACAGCCGTTTCCATTTATCTGCGCGACGCGCCGCAGGCCTATGTCGGCATGCTCTCCGGCTATTCGGCCGCCATCATCGGCCTGCCGGCAGCGCTCGCTCCGGAGACCGCCTTTGACTTTGCCGTGGCGCGTTGCCTGGAAATCATCCTCGGAATCGCCTGCGCAACGGTGGTCCACCACCTCGTGTTTCCGCAACGAGCAGGCGCCGCGCTGGTTGATGCGCTGTCATCGACGCTGCCGACGATGGCGCGCTGGGCGGGAGACAGGCTGTCGGCTGAACCGGTCGAGGCCGAAATTCAGATGGACCGGCGCCGCATGGTCGCTGCCGTCGTAGGTCTGGAGCAGTTACGGGTGTTCGCCAATCTGGATACGCCGGCGGTCAGGGCGATGGACAGTCTGGTCCGCCTGTTCGAAGCGAAGCTGCTATCGCTGCTGGCGCATCTTGTCTCGGTTCATGACCGGATATTGCTGCTGCGGCAACGCGACCCGCAGCGAGTCGAGCGGCTGCGGCCGCTTCTGCAGGCGACGACGGCGCATATCGCCGCCTGGACCGGATCCGCGACGCCGGATGAATCGCGGCGGGAAGCAGGTCATGGGGCGAGAATCCAGGCCGAGATCGACGCCGCACAGCCGTCGCGGCGGGAGCTTGAAAGTACACCGAACGCCTTCCTGGTGCGCAACATCTTGCTGCGGTTGCAGGACATCATCGATATCTGGCGCGATGCGGTCTGGATCCGGACTCATATTGGCTTGGGAGTGCTGCCCCCGGAGCGCGAAGCCGCGCCGTCCTTTCAGCCCTATCGCGAGCCAGCGCTCGCGTTGACCGGCGGCGTTGTCGCTGCGTTGACGATCGTCTTGTCCAGTCTGTTCTGGATCTATTCGGCATGGCCCAATGGTGCGACCGCCGTCACCTTCGCCGGCATCATGTGCGCGATCATGGGTGCGCGTGACAACCCGGCCGCGGGCGCGGCGATGTTTTTTCGGATGACGGTTGTCGGCGCCGTCATCGCGGCGGCCTACCTGTTTGTGCTGTTGCCGACGCTCAATACGTTTGCCGCGCTGGTAGTCGCGCTTGCGCCGTTCTACCTTGTCTGTGGGTTGCTGCTCACGATACCTCAGGCCGTTCCGATGGTGATGCCCGTGATCTTCGGCGCGGGCGGCCTGATCGGCATTTCCAACCAGATGACCTATGACTTCGAGGCGTTCGCCAACAACGCGCTAGGCTATTTGGTCGGCATCGGCTTCGGCGCGGTCTCGCTGGCGTTGTTCCGTCCGTTCGGTCGAGAAGTGGCGGCCACCCGTCTGATCCACGGCTTGTTGCGCGATCTGGCCCGCGTTGCCACAGCTGCAACGCCGCAGACGCGTGCTGCGTATGAGAGCCGGACGTTCGATCGCATCAATGCGCTGTTGGCGCAGCTCGACCCTGAATCGCCGCGCTATGGCCAATCGGTGCAGAGCGGCTTTGCCGCGCTTCGCGTCGGGCTGAACATCCTTGTCCTGCGACGGGAACTGCCGCACGTGCCGGGCGATGTGGCTGATGCGATCGAGGGCGCGTTGAGCGGCCTGTCCGCCGCATTTCGGGCAACCCTGTCCGGACATGCCTCGGCGTCTCCCGCACCTCTGCTCGAACAGGCGCGTCATCGTGCGCTCTCGGCCGAGGGCGACCTGTTGGTCGTTGCCGATGCGCTCTATGGAATCCAGACCACCATCGAGCAGCATGAGGGCTTCTTCCTTGGCGACCGACGCCTTGCGTCCCGGTCCATTGGCGAGGCGGCAACCGCATGATCAAGGAGATCAATCTCGGCGGCGTCTACGTCTCTCCGTTCCTTGCCTATATGGCAGCGGCCGCGGTCATCTGGGTGCTGATGCGGCTCGTATTCGACCGGATTGGCCTTTATCGTATCGTCTGGCATCCGGCGCTGTTCAATACGGCGCTCTACCTCATTCTGCTCACATTGGTCGTCGGCGTGAGCATGTGAGCCATTGGTGAGCTGTTGGCATGCCGAGTCTCGGGCGTTTCGCACAATATGCGGTTACGATCGCGGCCGTCGCGGCGGCGATCCTTGCAGGATGGTGGTTGTGGCGGCTGTACGAGGACACGCCGTGGACGCGCGATGGTCGGGTGCGGGCGAACGTCGTCAACGTCGCGCCCGATGTCGCGGGTGCCGTCATCGACCTGCGCGTCAAGGACAACCAGCAAGTCAAGATCGGAGACATTCTTTTCGTCGTCGACCCGGCGCGCTATCAGCTCGCGCTCGAGGAGGCGGAGGCCACAGCCGCGGGAGCCAAGGCGACGCTTGACGAGCGGCAGGAGGAACAAGATCGCCGCGAGAAGCTCAGTGCCGCCGCGATCTCCGTCGAAGCGCTCAATCAGGCGCGAAGCGCCACGCTGGAGGCCCGCGCCGCTTCCGATCAGGCGGTGGCGCAGGTCGGCGTCGCCAAGCTCAACCTCGCACGAACCAACGTGCGGTCGCCCGTTAACGGCCATGTCACCAATCTGCTTCTCAACCGCGGCGACTATGTCACGGCCGGAAAACCGGTCCTTGCCGTCGTGGACCAGGATTCCTTCTACATCGCCGGCTATTTCGAAGAAACGAAGCTGCGCTTCATCAACCTGGGAGACGCCGTTTCGATCCGATTGCTCGGGTACGACGCGCCACTGAAGGGTCATGTCGAAAGCGTCGCTCGTGCCATCACGGATCGGGAAAACGTCATCGGCACGGATCTGATCGCCAACGTCAACCCGACCTTCAGTTGGGTCCGCCTGGCCCAGCGGATTCCCGTTCGCATCGCGATCGATTACGTGCCGGAAGGCATCACGTTGAGTGCCGGAATGACCGCGACGCTGCAGGTCACGGCGCCGGGCCCTCAACCCGATGCCGCGGTTTCGGTTTCGAGCAAATAGTTGGGGGGCTATTCCTCATCCAGGCCAGGTGATCGCCGCAGCATGAAATGACCAAACGCCGAGGCGATCGGCTTGGTCGGGTCATCCTGCCAGGCCTGCGCCTCGAAAGCGACGACACGCCGGCCCTGCTTGACGATGGAAACCTTGGCGTGGCTGTCGAGTGCGCGGCCGGAGCGGAGATAGTTGATGGTCAGGCCAATCGGCTTCGGCGGTGCCGAAACGCCGAGCTCGCGCGTCACGCCCACGACCGCGGCGGTCTCGAGGAATGCGCCGGTCATGCCGCCATGGATGGCGGGCAGCAGTGGGTTGCCGATGATCTTCGGCGAGAAAGGCATCGCCAGCGTGCCATCCTCACTGAGGCGGATGCCGAGACAGCGCGCGAACGGGCTGTTTGCGAACGGGCCGGTGGGATCGTCAGGTGCTTCGAGCACGGGCAGCTCGCCATCATGGCGCGCCTTGTCGAACAGCATGTTGGTGCGGTTGGCGCCGACCATGAAGCAGGCGGTCGCGGTGGCGACCGGATCGTCTTCGGACTCCTGGTAGGCGGTCGCGCGCACGAAGGCAATGGAGCGGGCGACGCGATAGCAGATCGAATGTGCATTGATATCGAGCCCAGGTGTCGCGGGCTTCTGGTAATCGATGCGCAGGTCGAGCGTGGCGATCGCGCGCGTGCCGTCCAGCGCGAGCTGCACGGCCATGCCGCAGGTCTCGTCGAGCATGGCGGTGACCGCGCCGCCATGCAGAACGCCCGTCTGCGTGTCGCCGACGAAGACCGGCCGATAGGGCAGGCATGACCAGGCTTCGCCGGGCGCGGCGCGATCGAGCTGCAGGCCGCTGATCCGTCCGTAGGTGGAGCGGCGCCGTTTGATGGCTTCCGCCAGTTCGTCGAACGGTAGTGGCGTGTTGAACGTCGATGTCTCGGACATGCCGACGTCTTAAACCACCGTAGCTCAGCTTGCGATCAGAATCGTAGGGTGGGCAAAGCGCAGCGTGCCCACCTTCTCTTGCACCGACCGTGGATGGTGGGCACGCTGCGCTTTGCCCACCCTACGGGATCTACGTGCCCGGCCTCGAGACCTCGGTCTCCTTGCTGGTGATGAATTCGAGCAGAACCGGCACGCCTTCCTTGGTCTTCTGGATGCCGCGCTTGATCGCCGGCACGATGTCCTCAGGCCTGGTCACGCGCTCGCCATAGCCGCCGAAGGCGCGCGCCATGGCGGCGTAGTCGCCGGAAATGTCGGTCGAGCGGTATTTCTCGGTCGAGATCGGCATCACCTTCAATTCGATCGCCATCGAGAAATTGTTGAGCAGGATCGACATGATCGGGATGCGCTCGCGCACCGCGGTCTCGAAATCCATGCCGGTGAAGCCGATGGCCGCATCGCCCCAGACGTTGATGCAGAGCTTGTCCGGCATCGCCAGCTTTGCGCCCATCGCGAGCCCGAGCCCATAGCCGAGCTGCGTGGTCTTGCCCCAGCCGAGATAGGAGAGGGGCTCGACCGACTTCCAGAACGGCGAGAGTTGGTCGCGCGGGCTGCCGGCATCATGGGTGATGATGGTGTTGCTGACATCGACGGTGTGCTGCAGGTCCCACAGCACGCGATATGGATTGAGCGGCGCCTCATTATGCGTGAGCTTCGGCATCCACTTCGCGAGCCACTCGTTGTTGATGGCGGCGATCTCGGCGGCGACCGCACTGGCATCGCGATCCGACGTGACGGTCTTGCCGATGTCGTCGAGCAGCGCATCGAGTACGAGCGCCGCATCGCCGACCAGGCCGACCTTGGCCTCGACATCCTTGTTCAGGTGATTGGGGTCGAGCGTCGAATGGATGATGGTCTTGCCCTTCGGCATCGCGATGCCGAAGTTTGTTTCCGTGAACGAGCAGCCGATGCCGAAGATCACGTCGGCATCAGCGAGGAATTTCGGCACCGCGCGCGGCACCGCCAGCCCGCCCGAGCCGAGCGAGAGCGGATGCGTCTCCGGAAATGACGATTTGCCGCCGAGGCTCGTGGTGACGGGAATGGCGAGTAGCTCGGCAAGGCGCTTCAGTTGCGGCCAGGCGCGGGCGTAATGCACACCCTGTCCGGCATAGATCACGGGGCGCTTGGCGTTGATCAGGAGTTCGGCCGCTTCCTTCACATGCACGGGGTCGGCGCCGTAGCGGGTGCGCAGCACCGGCGTGTAGTTCAAGGGCTCCGGCACCTCCTCGTTCCACATGTCGGCGGGGATTTCGACGATGACCGGTCCGCCGCGACCGTTCTTCAATCTGGTGAAGGCGCGGCGGAAGATGTTGCAGACCTCGGAGGCGAGAATGATCGGCTCTGACGATTTCGTGAACGCCTTCATCGCCTGGCTGGAATTGAAGTTCGGCTCGACGTTCGCCAGCCGGCGCGGATAGCCCATCGGCAGCACCAGCACGGGCACCGACTCGCCGAAGCATTGCGCCACGCCGCCCATCGCATTCTCCGAGCCGGGGCCGTGCTGCATGCAGAACGCGCCGATGCTGCGGCCGGACGTGACGCGGGAGATCGCGTCCGCCATGTGCACACCGATGCGCTCCTGCCGCACCATGATAGGGCGGATATCGGCGTTGGCCGCGTGCTCAATCAGATGATTGACGGGATAGCCGCAGAGAATCTCGATTCCCTCGCGCTTCATGATTTCCGCAATCGCCGTGCCGAGCTTCATGGCCGTGTCTCTCCCTTGGGTCGCGGCCGGTTCATCCGACCGCTTTGCAACAGAGGATCAGGATTCCGTGGGCGCGTAAAGCATGCGTCGCGCGCACCTCGGGGCTGCAGTTATGCGTTTG
This sequence comes from Bradyrhizobium sp. Crot121, assembly GCF_059512385.1. NCBI lineage: Bacteria > Pseudomonadati > Pseudomonadota > Alphaproteobacteria > Hyphomicrobiales > Nitrobacteraceae > Bradyrhizobium > Bradyrhizobium sp. Crot121. The sequence goes on from NZ_JCAMOR010000008.1 coordinate 170,505, forward strand.
GCGATGCGGAGGGGCGCGATGCACGAATGGCACTTGCGAAAATACACGCGGTCGATGACGCGGCGTTCGACAACAACCCATCATTCGATGAGCTTCGAAGCGTAATCGTGGCGGAAACGTCACAGCGCGGCGCCGACAGCATCGACCTCACCGCGTTGTTATTCGCGCCGGAAGTTTTTGCATTAGGTAACGCCTCAAACATGCGTGTGCATGTTGAGGGAGCAGGAGATTTGATCAGATGTTACGGGCGCGAACACTCATTCTCGGCACAGCCGCCGGCCTGATGGCCATAAGCGGCGCACAAGCAGCCGATCTTCCAGTCAAGGCGAAGGCCGTTGAATATGTGAAGGTCTGTTCGCTGTACGGCGCCGGCTTCTGGTACGTCCCGGGCACCGACACCTGCATGAAGATCGGCGGCTATCTGCGCGTCGACACGACATTCAATGGCGGTCCGCAGGGCCAGCCGGCCTGGAACGGCGATCTCGGCCAGGGCAACCGCTATCGCGATGACTTCGCGACCCGCGCGCGCATGGCGCTGACGTTCGACACGCGCACCTCCACCGAGTACGGCACGGTCCGCACCTTCATGCAGGCCGACTTCCAGTTCTCCACGCTCGGCGGCAGCACCAACAATCCGAACTCGGTCAACGGCTCGCTGCCGGTTGCCGGCGCGCAGCTCCTCGACACGCCCGGCGGCGGCTATGTCGCGGTCGAGTATATCTTCATTCAGTTTGCCGGTTTCACCTTCGGTAAGTCTGCTTCCGCCTACGCGACGCCATGGCAGGGCTTCCCGGGCAACAACTCGTCCTTCCTGATGGGCGGCCAGAACACCGACACCGGCGTCAACAACATCCAGTACACCGCGCAGTTCGGCAACGGCGTGTCGGCCAGCATCGGGCTTGACGATCCGGTGGTCTGGGATCGCACGGCGGTCTACAATCTGGCGCTGCCGCTGAACGCGACGCTGAATTCCGGCAACGCCTATGCGGGTGTCCGTTCGCCCGACGTCGTCGGCAACGTGCGTGTCGACCAGGCCTGGGGTCTGTTCCAGGTTTCGGCTGCGGCGCATGAAGTGAGCGCGTCCTACAACACCCTCAACACGGCTGGCGCTCCGGCGGGCGGCGTCGGTCTTCCGGGCGCGGCGCCGACCGCGGCATCCGAGCTTTCCGGGCATCCCGACGACTCCTGGGGCTTCGCGACGATGGTCGGCGTGAACATCAAGAACGTCCCGACCGGCCCTGGCGACGACATCAAGTTCGACGCGAGCTACGCCAAGGGCGCGACCAAATATGTGATCGCGACGTCGTCGGCCTCGCCGAGCTTTGCGATGTTCGGTGGCGGTGGCGCTTTCGGCGCATATCAGAGCATCGGCTTCGGCGCGACGACCGACGGTGTCTACCTGCCGGTGGCGGCCGGCGGCGACGGATCGCTGCACCTGACTGAGTCCTTCGGTTTCCGCGGTGCGTTGAACCACAACTGGGATCCGTACTGGTCGACCAGCTTCTACGGCAGCTATTCGGCGGTGCGGTATGACGGCACGGCGAAAGCGTTCATTTGCGCGAACTTCACGACGCCAGCGAAGGCGGTCAGCGCGAATTACGTCTGCAACCCCGACTTCAACGTCTCGCAGCTCGGCGCGGTCACCCGCTGGACTCCAGTCAAGAACCTGACGTTCTCGGCCGAATTCCAGTGGTTCCACCTCGACCAGAAATTCCAGGGTACGGCCGTCCTTGGAGCTTCCGCCCCCAAGCCGGCTGCGACTTACGAGTTCAAGGACCAGGATACGTTCTTCCTGCAGCTTCGCGCACAGCGCAACTTCTGATCGCCTTCACCTCGCGCTTTGTGAGGAAACGGCGACGAAGCAATCCGGCGTCTTGCTCCGGATTGCTTCGCGCCACGTGTCAGCGGGTCAGCCGTCGTAGCGGCCCGCTGATTTGCTTTGACGATCGATGTGGATGATGGAAATCATCTCGCTTCCATGCGTCGATTGAACACCGCCGCCACCAGCCTTTGAAGATATCGGCCCACCTGGCGATCGTTCCCGCTCCGCAGCTCGGCCACCATGCGCGGCTCGTCGGCCTCCTCGTAGAGAATGCCGATGTAATTCCTGCGTGTTTCTCGCGTTTCTTGGGGCATGTGCTTCCTCCGCGGCAGTACCGACGCCGACTGTGCGAGGATGGCGCGCAAGGTCTGGTAAATTTTCCGTACCGTATGAATACCGGCGCAATCCGCGCATGGCCTTAATCAATCGTTCATCCTGTCCGTCAATGCGGCATCAACCAGTCGGCTTTTAGGTTGCGGCCAAGACGCAAGTCGGGAGAAACCCGCGCGAGGCGTCGGCGGGGATTTTGATGCGCCAGTTGATTTCAAGTTTTTTCAGCGACGAGCGCGGAGCAACCGCGATCGAATATTGCCTGGTAGCCTGCAGCATCAGCATCGTGATCGTCGCTGCGGTCACCAGTCTTGGCCAAGACGTCAGGGCGCTCTTTGTCCGGGTCCGCGACAACTTTCCGCAGTAAACAGAAATCACGTGCGCGCGGCGGTCAGCCGTCTTCGTTGAGCGCTCGCAGCATCGCAATCCGCGCGAACATCAGCCAACCGCCGCCGCTCTCGGCGGCGTGAATCAGATTCTCGACGGCGGTTTGCCAGCACTCGCGCTGCTGTACCGGCTCAGGCAGCTTCATGATGTAGTCGGCGGCGTGCTGGAGCGTCACCAGCTTGCGGCCGCCGCGCAGGACGATCGGCTGCTCGAAAGGCGTCGACCACGGCATGTCAGCTTGCCGCCTGCCGCGTCGCTGTCATTGCATGAGACCGCCGGCTGCTTTTTCGCCTATCCGGCCTTCTTGGCCCGGGTCGGCGCGCGCACGGGCTTCTCCGCCTTCTTCGGCTCTTCCTTGGCGGCGCGCTTGCCGGCACCGGTACCGCTTCCGGCGATCGGCAACAGCATTTCGCGCTGGCCCTCGACCCGCTTCTTCGGCTTCTTGCCTTTTGCCTTGGCGGGAGCGGGTGCCTGCTGCTCATTGGCAAGGCTGCGCTTGAGCGCGTCCATCAGATTGATGACATTGCCGGTCGATTTCGGCGTGGCCTTCGCCACCGGCAGGCCGTTGCGTTTCTGGTTGATCAGCTCGATCAGCGCGGTCTCGTAGCGGTCGTCGAACTCCTCGGGATCGAAGTCGGCCGATTTCTGCTCGACGATGTGCTTGGCGAGATCGAGCATGTCCTTGGTGATCTTCACGTCCTGCACGTCGTCGAAATATTCCTTCTCGTCGCGGACCTCGTAGGGGTAGCGCAGCAGCGTTCCCATCAGGCCCTTGCCGAGCGGCTCGAGTGCGATGACATGCTCACGGTTGGTCAGCACCACACGGCCGATCGCGACCTTGTTCAGGCTGCGGATGGTCTCGCGGATCACCGCGAACGCGTCATGGCCGACCTTGCCGTCCGGGACGAGGTAATAGGGGCGGATCAGATAGCGGCTGTCGATATCCGCCTTCGGCACGAATTCATCGATCTCGATGGTGCGGGTCGATTCCAGGGCGATGTCGTCGAGCTCGTCCTTGGTGATCTCGATGTAGGTGTCGGTATCGACCTTGTAGCCCTTCATGATGTCTTCGGCGGCGACTTCCTCGCCGGTCTCGGCATCGACCTTGGCGTATTTGATGCGGTGCCCGGTCTTGCGATTGACCTGGTTGAAGGAGACCTTCTCGGTGTCGGACGTGGCCGGGTAGAGCGCGACCGGACAGGTCACGAGCGACAGCCGCAAAAAACCCTTCCAGTTGGCGCGGGGGGCCATGGGGATACTCCGAAGACGCAACAGACGGGAGGCAGAGGATACCACCGCGGAACCGGGTTTCAAACATGGCCAAACGGTGAACCCGTCAATGACGGTTAACCGCTGATGGCCCGCATGGTTCTTGCGGATTTTCTCGGGGCCTGATGCGACGCATTGGCCGGTCAGGGTCCCCAATATATCCGGAACATCGCTTGCCAACATGCGTTGCGTCCAGGAGGGGGCATCAGGCATTAGCCGGCAGTTACAGGCACTTAACTGCTAACTGAATGGAATGAGGTGGCGCATGGCAACGACACACCGAGATGGCCGGATTATTGAAACCCCGACCGAGGCGCGCCAGGCCGAACCAGGACCTTCTGTGGCCGCGCTGTTGTCGATTTCGACCGGGCTCGCGGTTCTGATCCTCGGCGTGATCTGGTTCGTATTCTTCCACACCTGAGAGATGGCCGGTGGTTCGGTCGATTGACTGCTGATGCAGGTGCATCGGCCGAAGACCCCGGAAACCGAGCGACTGGGTACTTCCACCGACACGTATTGCCCACAAAGTCTCTGGAAGGTGGCGCCCAGAGGAGCGTCACCAGTTTATCGAATTTGCACCGTAGAAGTCGGATCTGAAGGTTTCCGCCGCAGATCCGGTATGCCCTCCCCACCAGAAAAAGTTTCGTTCCTGACGCGGGTGAAGGAGCGCAGTTTCTCCGGCGCGTTCCTGGCGGTGGCGCTGCTCGCCATGGTAGGCTGGGTCTACCTTTTGGGTTCGCTGTTCCTGAAACTGATGCTCTGGAGTTTCTCTTGATCCGCGCCGCGGGGGTGACCGCCGCAACTTTACCGTTCCTTAACCAAGACGGGGCGACTTTGGCGCGTTGCTCCGTAAGGCCCCGGACCGGACGAACGCAGATGTTTCAGCTCTTCTTGCGATCCCGAGCGCAGAACTTCATCAAGGCCCGGCTCGGGATCGATGAAGGTTTTCGCGCGCGTTCGCCCGAGCGCGACGCCGAGACCGACCGGCTGCGGGTGGCATCCATCGTGGCCGCGATCGACAATGCGTTGCAGGCGGCGGAAAGCGAACAGAGCGGCCTGAGCCGCCGTGTCGACGATGTCCTGGCGCGCGCCGCGGTGACGCTCGGCAACGGCACCGACGAGTATCTGGAGCGCGAGCCGCTCGACAATTATCACCACGACTTGTTCGACGCCGAGATCGCCAATGGGCAGCGCCGGCTGCAGGAACTCGCGGCGGCGATCTCGCACTTCAAGTTCATGAAGGCCGCCGTGCTGAGCCGGTTTCCGGACTACAAGACGTCTGCGAACAATTAGGGCAGGCGCCCGACCTCCGGTCGCACCGATCAAGGATAATTGGCCGATCGGTTCCGCTGAAGCCTTCACCGCGACGCATTGTCGGGCGATGATCGTGCTGCTGGGTAGTATGACGCGAAGGATAGAAAAGCGGTGTCTGCAGACGATTTGCTGGTTACGGGTTGCGCGGGGTTCATCGGCCTTCATCTGACACAACGATTGCTGGCGGCCGGCCAGCGCGTCATCGGCATTGATAATCTCAACGACTATTACGATCCGGCGCTTAAGCTCGCCCGCCTCGATCTCATCAAGGAGCATCCGAACTTCACCTTCCACCAGCTCGATCTCGCCGACCGCGCCGGGATGAAGGCGCTGTTCGAGCAGTACCGCTTTCCGGCGGTGGTCCATCTGGCGGCGCAGGCGGGCGTCAGATATTCGCTGCAGAATCCTCACGCCTATGCCGACTCCAACCTGGAGGGTTTCATCAACATCCTGGAAGGCTGTCGGCATAATGGCTGCCGGCATCTCCTGTTCGCGTCATCCTCCTCGGTCTACGGCGCCAACACCAAGCAACCGTTCTCCGTGCGCGACAATGTCGATCATCCGATCAGCCTTTATGCCGCGACCAAGAAGGCGAACGAACTGCTCGCCCATTCCTACAGCCACCTCTACCGCATCCCGATGACCGGGCTTCGCTTCTTCACGGTGTACGGCCCCTGGTATCGGCCCGACATGGCGCTCTATCTGTTTGCGCGCGCGATCAGCGAGGGCAAGCCGATCAACCTGTTCAATAACGGCAACATGCGGCGCGATTTCACCTATGTCGACGACGTCGTCGAGGCGATGATACGGCTGGTCGATCACGTGCCGCAGGGCGATCCGGACTGGTCCGGCGACGAGCCCAATCCGAGCTCGAGCACGGCGCCGTGGCGCATCTACAATATCGGCAACAACAGGCCGGAAGAATTGATGCACGTGGTGACGCTGCTGGAGAAGGGGCTTGGGCGCGAGGCCGAGAAGGTACTGCTGCCCATGCAGCCCGGCGACGTGCCCGCAACCTTTGCTGACGTCGATGACCTCGCGCGTGAGATCGGCTTTCGGCCGCAGACCCGGATCGAGGATGGCGTCGAGAAGTTCGTCGCCTGGTTCCGCGACTATCATCGCGTGTGACTGAAAGCCTCAGCTTCGAAGTTACTCGCTGTCATAACGACGTACCGTGAGCCGTCGTAACATTGTCTTTGATCAATATAGAGGCAGCCGTCTGCACATGAAGTCAGGCGTCTGAATAATGTTTCAGCGCGTCAATCATGCTGTCGTCACAACCGGCACATGAAAATATTGTCAGAACGAGATATATTGTCGGCAAGCATATTGGGTTGATGTCATGTTTCCCGCGTTGATTTTGCTTGTCACCTTCTCAGTCGGCTTTCTGCTGGGATATGCGGCGCGCGACTGGCGCTCGCGGAAACGTCGGGCGCATTATCTGCTGTACGCGCCCTATGGGATTCGCGGTTCCTCGGAGAAGCCTTCCGTCGCTGAAGCATCACCGCCAACGAAGGCGCATGATCACGCCGGCGCGTTGATGCAGGATTGATGGCAGTTCTCTCTCGGCTCCAGAGCGTGATATCGCTCGTTCAGCCACGTACCTCACTATGACAGCGCCTGCGCCTCCGAGGCTCTCCGAAAGACCGGGCATCACAGCCCAGGTTGATATTGCGCTGTAGTTATTCTTAATTATATTGAAGACGAGATTTGAAGGGGAGCCTCCCGTTGTCCCGGACCACTACCATGACCGTTCGCCTCAGCGGCGCCCTGAGCGACTTCGTGGCCGCAAATGTGGGCGAGGACGGTTCTTACGAAAACATCAGCGAGTATGTCCGCGACCTGATCCGTCGCGACAAGGAGCGGGCTGAGAAGGAAGCTTTTGACCGGCTAAAGGCCGAGCTTAACAAAGCGTTCGCGGCGCCAGAAGCCACATACAAGCCGCTGAACGCCGCCGAGGTAATTGCGCGCAATCGGACCTGACTGGATGGCCGTTCGCGTCCAGGAGGCGGCCTCACATCGCCTCGACGTGATTTATCGCTACACGCGCAACCGATGGGGGAGCGATCAGGCGGATCGCTACATCATCGGCCTGTTTGCGGCATTCGAGAAGATCGAGACGCATGGCGTGATGTCGAAGCCTGTTCCGGCTGAATTCGGTGTGGAGGGGTATTTCTTCAGGTATGAGCGCCACTTCGTCTATTGGCGCAGGCTGTCGGACGGCGACATCGGCATCGTCACCATCCTCCACGAACGCATGCACCAGATCTACCGCTTCCGTGAAGACTTTGGGCTGAACGGGCCTTTTGAGAAGTCTTAGCCGCGTCGACGGGATCGCTGAGATATGTCTCATCCGAAACTCAAGGAATTCATCAAGGAGGAGAGCGGGGAGCCAGCGCAGAAGCTGGCGCGATTTACACTGTCCTTGGACGGCGAGAGAGTCCCCACTCGGCGCCTGCCGCCATAGTCGAGTCTTTTCTTCGGCGTGTCTTAGAAACGGCTGTTGAAGGCGGCCTATGCCTCCCCCGCAAGCTTGCGGGAGAGTAGGAGCGAATTCGCCGTCCTCATGCTTTAACTTGCCGACGGCGTCGGTCGGCCCACGCTTTCGTACTTGAATCCGTGAGCGATGACGTCGCTGGGCCGATAGACGTTGCGGAGGTCGATGATGGCCGGATTGGCCATCTTCTGCTTCAAGGCGTCCAGATCGAGTGCGCGGAATTGCTCCCACTCGGTCACGATCACCAGCGCGTCGGCGCCCTCGGCGCAACTGTACGGGCCGTCGCAATAGGTGACGTCGGATAGTTCAGCGCGTGCCTGTTCGATGCCTTCCGGATCATAGGCCCTGATCTTCGCCCCGAGATCCTGCAACGCCGTGATCAGCGGGATCGATGGCGACTCCCGCATATCGTCGGTGTTGGGCTTGAAGGTCAGGCCGAGCAGCGCGACGGTCTTGCCGCGCAGCGACCCGCCAAGCACCGAGACGACCTTGCGCGCCATCGCGCGCTTGCGGTTTTCATTCACCGCCAGCACCGCTTCGACGATGCGGATCGGCGCTTCATAATCCTGTGCCGTCTTGATCAGGGCGCGCGTGTCCTTTGGAAAGCACGATCCGCCGAAACCAGGGCCGGCGTGGAGGAACTTGGTGCCGATGCGATTATCAAGGCCGATGCCGCGCGCGACCTCCTGCACATCGGCCCCGACCTTCTCGGCAAGATCGGCGATTTCGTTGATGAAGGTGATCTTGGTCGCAAGAAAGGCGTTCGCGGCGTATTTGATCAGCTCGGCGGTGCGGCGGCCGGTGAACATCAGCGGCGCCTGATTGAGGTAGAGCGGACGGTAGATCTCGGAGATGGCCTTTCTGGCCCGCTCGTCGTCCGTGCCGGCGACGATACGGTCGGGATGCTTGAAGTCCCTGATCGCCGCGCCCTCGCGCAGGAACTCGGGATTGGAGGCGACCACGACGTCGGCGTCGGGATTGGCTTCGCGAATGAGGCGCTCGACCTCGTCGCCGGTTCCGACCGGAACCGTCGATTTGGTGATCACCACGGTGAAATCTCTGAGGCTCGCCGCGATCTCGCGGGCCGCCGCGTAGACATAGCTGAGGTCCGCGTGACCATCGCCCCGCCGCGACGGGGTTCCGACCGCTATGAAAACGGCGTCGGAATGAGAGACTGGATCGGCAAGGTCAGTCGTGAACGACAGCCGTCCGGACCGCGTATTGGTTTCCACCAGCCGATCCAGATCCGGCTCGAAGATCGGGATTTCGCCTCGCTTCAGCGCCGCGATCTTTTCCGCGTTCTTGTCAACGCAGGTGACTTGATGCCCGAAGTCAGCAAAGCAAGCGCCAGAGACGAGGCCGACGTAACCCGTGCCCACCATCGTTATTCGCATATCGGATCCTGAAAGCTCTTCTTAAGTGGATCGCCCACGTTGAGGCGCGTGTGGATGTGTCACGCTGTGACTTGAACGGTCATAGCTGAACCACTTCCATGATGACCAAATGACGGTCAAAGGCAATCCCCAGCCCGTTTGCGGGGCTTGGAGCATGATCCGGAAAAGTGGAAACCGGTGTTCCGTCTAATTGGATTATGATCTCGGGCCTATCCCAGCCCGATGCGGGCGCGTTCGTAGCCCCGATCGAGGATGGCCTGCCACCAGGGACGATTGTCACAAAACCAACGCGTCGTTTTCGCAATGCCGCTCTCGAATGTTTCCAGTGCTTTCCATCCCAATTCGCGTTCCAGCTTGGAGGCGTCGATGGCGTAGCGGCGGTCGTGGCCGGGGCGGTCGGCGACGAAGGTGATCAGGTTTCGGCGCGGGCCCCGTGCGCTCATTGCGATCTCGTCGAGGAGGTCGCAGATGGTTTCGACCACATGCAGGTTGGTGCGCTCGTTGCGGCCGCCGACATTGTAGGTCTCGCCGACGGCGCCGCGCTCGAGCACCAGCGTCAGTGCCTTCGCATGGTCCTCGACATAGAGCCAGTCGCGGATGTTCTTTCCATCGCCATAAACGGGCAGGGGCTCGCCGGCCAGGCCCTTGATGATCATGTGCGGAATCAGCTTTTCCGGAAAGTGATAGGGGCCGTAATTGTTCGAGCAGTTGGTGATCAGCGTCGGCAAATCGTAGGTCTCGCGCCAGGCGCGCACCAGATGGTCGGAGGAGGCTTTGCTCGCGGAGTAGGGCGAGTTTGGCGAATAGGCCGTGGTTTCCGTGAAGAAGCCATCGTCGCCGAGCGAGCCGAACACCTCGTCGGTCGAGATGTGGAGGAAGCGGAATTGCTCACGCTTCTCGGGCGAGAGCGTGCGCCAATGGCGCAGCGCTTCCTGCAGGATGGTGAAGGTGCCGACGATGTTGGTCTGGATGAATTCGCCGGGGCCGTCGATCGAGCGGTCGACATGGCTCTCGGCGGCGAGGTTCATCACAGCGTCGGGCTGGTATTTCTCGAACAGGCGGCGGAGCCCCGCGCCATCGCAAATGCATTGCTTCTCGAAGCTATAGTTCAGGTTCTGAGCGGCGCCGGGCAGCGAATTGGGGTTCGCCGCGTAAGTGAGCTTGTCGATATTGACGACGCGGGCATGGGTGTCACGCAAGAGATGACGCACGACGGCGGAGCCAATAAAACCTGCGCCGCCGGTGACAAAAATAGTCGAGCCCTTGAAACGCATGATGAGCTGCCTCTAATGCTCAAACGAACGATAAACCGACATTAAATATTCGCCGTAGCTGCTCTTGGCGGTCTTCTGCGCCACCCTGGCGAAGGCCTGGAGCGAGATGTAACCCTGGCGCAGCGCGATCTCCTCGGGGCAGGCGATGCGCAGGCCCTGGCGCTGTTCGAGGATCTGGACGAAATAGCTGGCATCCACGAGGGACGCGTGCGTGCCGGTGTCGAGCCAGGCAAAGCCGCGGCCGAGCACCTCGACGTAGAGATCGCCGCGATCGAGATAGGCGTTGTTGACGTCGGTGATCTCGATCTCGCCGCGCGCCGATGGCCTGACCTTGGCGGCGATGTCGACAACGTCGTTGTCGTAGAAGTACAGCCCGGTGACGGCGACGTTGGATTTCGGCTGCTTCGGTTTCTCCTCGATCGAGAGTGCGCGGCCTCTATTGTCGAGCTCAATCACGCCGTATTGCTCGGGCGTCTTCACGACATAGCCGAACACGGTGGCGCCCTTCTTGCGCTGCGAGGCCGCGGACAGCATCTCCGGCAGACCGTGGCCGTAGAAGATGTTGTCGCCCAGGATCAATGCGACGGGGTCGGTGCCGATGAACTCCCGGCCGACGATGAAGGCGTCTGCAAGGCCCCGCGGCGTCTCCTGCGTGGCGTAGGAAAAACGCACGCCGATCTCGCTGCCGTCGCCGAGCAGCCGCTGAAACAGCGGCTTGTCCTGCGGAGTGGAGATGATCAGGATGTCGCGGATGCCGCCCAGCATCAGCGTCGACAGCGGATAATAGATCATCGGCTTGTCGAAGACGGGCAAGAGCTGCTTTGAGACCACCGTCGTCGCCGGGTAGAGGCGCGATCCCGTCCCGCCGGCGAGGATAATGCCCTTCATGATCAATCCCGATTTAAATATGAAGCGGGTTATAAATAATCCGATCTCATTATAAAAATAAAGCTGGATATAATATTAATATTTATTGCCCCGATTAATCATGCGGTATTATAATACGGGCGCTCATCGAGCGCGGCTTCCCGCCGTGCCAACCTGACGCGTTTGCGTGGTGATTTCGGAGTTGATATGCCACTCGTGGGACGTGGCGCTGGACCAGGAACGCGCTGACCGTTGACCAGATTTCAACCGGTCCCGGACCGGTAAGACACGTGGGTTGCGCTATGATGGCCAGGGCTAATCTCGTCGGCTTGATCACCGCTTTTGTTGTCTTGTGCGCATGCAATACGAAGGCGCATGCGATTTCCGTCGAGGTGGCGCGGGCCTGCGATGCCCTGGTGGCCAAGACGTTTCCTCCGCGCCAGATCGGCAATCCGGCCGCCGGCAGCGCCAAGGGGACGGGCAAGGATCAGCGGGAATTCTTCAACAAGTGTGTCGCGAACGGCGGCAAAATGGACGCCGAGCCTGCGAAGGACGCGAAATAACCAATCCCCTTCAGCGCTTGGAGGGCTTTTGCTCGCGCGTCGGGCAGGGCGAATAGAAGGCGCCGTTCGCGGCGTTGACGCGCTCGACGCATTGATTGGGATCGGTCACCTGTCCCGACACCGAAAAGTCATATCCGATGCCTTTGACGACCAGGACGTATCGGCCCGGTGAAAGCACCAGGCCCTCGTTCTCCGGTTGTATCAGCAGCATCTTGGGCTGGTCCTCGACGGGGCCGATCTTGAACGGAAACGACGCGCTGCGAATAACCCAGGAGTCGCCGCCTGGCGTCATCTTCGCCGTGCCGGTGCTGTCGACACCCATCGTCCGCGAGACTTTGGCGACGACGCGGACTTCGACCGGGCCGGCGGAATCCGGCCCCAACTCCGGCCTGAACGTAATAAATTTGACATCTCCGCTCGGAACGCTGGTTTGGGGCGGGATCGGGATCGCGGCCGAAATGGCAACCCGGCGGTCCGGGACCTTGCCCGGCAGCAGCTTCAACTCCTGCAGTTGCCCATCGCTCAGGACAAAAACGCCGAACGTGCTGGGAAGCGGAAACCTGGGCTCCGCCGCGGGGGCAGGGGGAGCGGCCGGTGCCTCGGCCACCGCCTGCGGGCGCTCGATTGGCGCGGCTTCGCGCGGCGCGGGGGGCGAGCTCTGGAACGCAGTGACAAGTGATCGCGCCGATTGCCAGTAGAAGACGGCTGCGCCAGCGATTGCGAGAACGAGGAATACCGCTGCCGGCCGGATGGCTGCACCGAATACACCCGATCGGTTTGATTGCTTGAAAGGAGAGGGCGCCGCCGTCGGGCGCGGCGCTCTTGCCGGGGGCGCCGCTTCGGCCGCCAAGGACGGTGGAGCGGGCGCGCTTGAGGGCGCGGTTTGCGGGAATTGTGGCGCGGCCGATGCAGGCGGCACGATGTCCTGGCTTCGCTCGGCGAAGATGCGTTCGACCTCGCCGATTGCGCTTTCGAGCATCTCCATGGTCTGCCGCGAATGCCTGGCGCCGCCATGTCCGAATTGCTCGAGCAGCCGGATGCGGGCCAGTTCATAGACCAGCTCGCGCATTTGCGTCGGATCATTGGTGACGGACTGCACCCGCGCGGAGAGAATGCGAATGAACTCCGCCCTCATCGCCGAATTTTGTGCAGTGTCAGACGGGTCGCCGGAAGCAGTCATTGCAATTGATCAAACATCTTCCCTCTGCCTAGCAGCAAGAGCGCGGACCTCAAAGTCCGATGCATGATCTGTGGATGCCGCCACCGCTCGCCCGAGGGCAGATGGCCATAAGGCGCTTGCTTTTGCCGGAAAACCTGCAACATTCCGGGTAGTCATTCTTTAGTTGGTACTTGATATGCGCGGCGTCCTGCCAATTCTGGGTCTTTCAGTCGTTTTGATGCAACCGGCGCTGGCGCAGGGCATCAAGGATCCACCGAACTACCCAATGTCGGCTTCGCAGCGCGCGCAGAAGGCGCAGACAAGTCAGAGCGCGTCACGGCCTACGACGATTCGCAACGTTGCAACCGGCAGCCTGCCCGCGGGCATGGCCGTGCAGCGCGTGTATCGGGACGGCAAACTTGTCGCACTCCCGCGATATTAGATTCGGGAACCGCAGGCGGGCTTAAGCGTTTCTCGTCGCTCAGGAGGCAAGGCGATGAAGGGCGTATTGTTGTTCGCGGCTGTGCTGATTGTCCCATGCGCCGCTGCGGCGCAGGGGGTCAGAGACCCATCGACCCCGAACACGAACCAAGTCTTCACCGTGAATCCGCCCCAGCAGCCTGCGCGTCCGACCGCGACGCCCAACGTGCCGACGCAGATACCCTCGCCACCGCTAGGGGTAAGGCGCGCGATTCCTTCTCGAAGCGGCGTGCGGGGAAGCAGCGGCCGGTATTAAGGCGCACCTATCTCCGGTCGCGCGGTGGCAGCAAGCTGCGCGGATTGAAGGTGGCGGCCACTATCATCCTTGCGCTCAGCATCCTTGGTTGCGCAAGCCTGTCCCGGGCTCAGGAGGATGTCGCGGCCAGCGCCACGGGTGACGATGCGCAGCCTGAGATATCCCGCAATGCATGGCGGCAGAGGATCGAGGACGCGAAAAGAAGGGCGCGGGACGTCGCGCGCGAGAGGCGGGAGCACCCCGAGCTCTACATGCCGATTCCTGAAGATCCCGACCTCATCGCCACCGAGCGCGTGCTCAACGACGAAAGCCTGCAGACCGGCGACATCGTCTCAACCAACAAGGGACTATTTGTCTTCCGCGGCCGCATCGACCAGCCGCGGCGCCAGGAAGATTTCGTCCCTTTGTCCGCGCGCTGAGCCCGGTGGCTGCGACCGGGTTGGCTGGCTAGCCCGGGTTTTGCCGGCCGGTGTGGCCTGCGCATAAAGAACCCAAAGCGAGGTGCTTGACGCGGGCCCGGACAACTCGCACATCCGAGCGAACCGTCCAACGGACGCCATCAATGCCCGCGATTTTGCGCTGCAAATCGGTCAGAAAATTATGGCCCCACGCCCGAGCACCCGCATCGCCCGAAAAGCCCGCCACAAGGCTGAGGCGGATTTTGCCACCTGGCTCATGATGGCCAAGCTCGGTAGCTTCGATGACTTACCTCCAAATGCGCAAGCGTTCCTGCTTGACTATCGAGCCAGGCTTGAGCGGATGAGCGAGGCCGAGTCGAAGGTGGTGGCAGTTCGCGAAGTCTACGCCAGCTACTATGGCGAGATGGGCGGCCTTGGCCCGGCGCCAGAACTGGAAGCCCTCGTGACGTCAGTGGATAACGGCGCCGTGCGGTCGCAGGGACAGCGTAAGCCGCAGCCCGCTCGGCTGGCCGCATCGGCCCCCGACAGGCCAGCCGTCCGAAAATCCGTGCCGGCCCTGCTGATTTTCGCAGCCATGGTGGCTTTGATCGTCGCCTACAAATTTCTGATGAATTAGAGCGTTTTCGAGCGAAGCATGCCCTCGGACTGGATCCGAGGGTGGACACCGGTTCGCGCGAAGAAAACGCGTCAAAAAACAATCTAACGCTTCGGCTTGGGAAGCACCATCCTGCCCTGGGAAACAACGCCACCCCACTTGGCGGACCAAGCGACTTCCGAGGCGGAGGGTCGCTCGGCGACGTCCTGCCCCCGAGCACCCTGCAGCGCAAACAGCGCGCCCTGGGGATCGACACATCGCGCGATCCAGCAGCCATCGGGCAATTCGATCGGTCCCTGGAGAACCCGGCCTCCGCCAGCATTCACGCGCTTGGCAGCCGCGCCGATGTCGTCGACATTGAAGTAATAGAGCCAAAACGGTTGCGACACGCTCGGAAGCTTGGTGAGCATGCCGCCGATCGTCTGCCCGGCCGCCGAAAACAATTGATACAAATCTGCGGGGTCGGTTTCAGCGTTGGCTTTCCGCCAGCCAAAGAGCACGCCGTAAAAATCAAAGATCTTGTTCCGGTCCTCGGCCAGCAACTCATGCCAGCCCACGCGCCCGAGCTCGTCCAACCCGACGGGTTGCCGTTGGCCATATGTCAGCCCAGTGACCAGCGCAAAAGTCGCCTTTTGCGGATCGGCGACCACTGAAACTCGGCCGATATTGCTGCCCGTTGGCGGTAGCAGGACTGCGCCTCCAAGACGCCCGATCTGTGTGGTTGTCGCATCGATGTCATCGACTGCGACGTAGCCGACCCATCTCGGCGTTGCCCCCAATCGCCGCCCTTCCTCCGGCAGCTCCATAAGCCCGCCAACCGGAACGTCGCCGGCGTTGAGCACCGTGTAGGCCAGTTCCGGAAGCGACGCATCCTTCACACCCCAGCCGACGACCTCGCCATAAAAGGCACCTGCTGCCGCGACGTCCGTGGTCAGGAGTTCATACCAGGCGAAGCGTCCGAGTTGATTGATCAAGCCAATTCCTCCGCTCAAGCCTGGCGACGATTGCGCACTGCATCAAGTCGCGCGCGTTGCAATCCGCGTTACGGCGCGGACCTCGTTGCGATGGACGAAAATGCACCGACTTCGTTCATGAAGATGAATGCTATCTGAACGAGTGTCGTTACATTTTCGTGTGTGCATCAATCTTGCCTGCCTTATTTGCTCGGCGTAGGATCACTCCAACGAAGATCCTTCTTGCAACATCGGAGGATGCGACCATGGCGCGGGTGAAGCAAGCTTCGAAAAAGAGGCGAGTAACCAAAACCGCCGTACCGGCGTTGGGAGTCGCTGGACTAACTTTTTCGCTAGCCGGGAGCGCATCGGCAGCAGCCGTACCGACGGGCGATGTTCAACAGAGGCCGAATTTCTCACCTGGTATGGTGATCACGCTCGGTGAAGAGGAGCTGGCCGACGTCAGCCTCGCCTCCTTCCATCTCTTCGACAACGAAAACCTCGGCAGCGGCGTGCAGCTAGCCCAGCGCGGATGCGGTGGCTGTCGTGGATGTGGTGGCTTCCGGGGATGCGGTGGCTTCCGCGGATGCGGTGGTTGTCGCGGCTGCGGGGGCTGTGGATGCAGAGCCTGCCGATGCGGCGTCGGGTGTGGTGGCTGTGGCATTGGTTGGATAGGAATAGGAGTGCCGTGGGTCGCATGCGCAGGTTGCTGTGCATCCTGGGGCCGGTGCCGCTGGTGCTAGGCTGCGGCGCGTACTGATTGTGTACCGACAAGCCAGGAATTCATTGGCCGGGCTCGCGATCGACCCGGCCATTTCTGTTTTGGTTGCAACACTTGCGGGCGATCTGAAATGGCAAATAACAAGATCCGCGTGCTGACCCGATGACAGCCAATCGCAAGACCCGTGTTACGAAGCAGACCCGCAAAGACATCCTGCAGTTCGCGCCAAACTTCACCGCCTATGTCCTGCCTCCCGATGCGGTTTGCCTCTATTCCGAGGATCGCAAGTTCTTCCTGCACGGCGAACTCTATTGTGCGCTGGCCACGGCGATCGGAAAAAATGGAAAGGCTGCGCCAGAGCTCATCCGCCAGCTTTCGAAGAGCTTCCCGCCCGACAAGATCGAGGAGGCGATCAAGCGGCTGATCGAGCGCCGATATGTCGTGACGGCAGCATCGCACGGATTCGCAGGCGCCGTCGCTGGATATTGGGCGAGCCTCGGCCTGCCTCTCGAACTCGCGGAACAGAATCTCCGCAATTGCCCGGTGCAGGTGGAATCGATCGATGTCAAAGGCGCGAGCGAACTTACCGCTGCCTTGAGCAAACTCGGCGTTCGCTTCGCCAAGCGTTCGCCTAAGCTCGTGATCACGCTCGTAAGCGACTATCTTGACCGGCGATTGGCTGAGATGAACCGCGAGCGCGTGTCTGACAAGACGCCCTGGCTGCTGGTGCAGCCGTCGGGCGTGTTTCCACTGGTGGGACCCGTGTTCAAACCGGGCGAGAGCGCCTGCTGGACTTGTCTGTTTGATCGCATGATACGCAATCGGGAGATCAAGGGGTTTCTCGACCGCGGACAGGCGCGTGCGGTCGTCGTATCGCCTCTGGCGAGCGACACCATCGGGCAGACCGCCATCCACTTTGCTGCCGTTGAAATTGCGAAGGCGATTGCCTCCGGCTTTCGCACAGATCTGCGCGATCACATTGCAAGCTTCGATCTCACTGGTGCGGTCGTCGCCAAGCACTATGTCGCGCGGCGCCCGCAATGTCCCACCTGCGGCAACAAGAAGCTGCAGAATCCGCGCCGGGCTGCGACGCCGATCGAGATTGCCGAGGGCACAAAGCTCATCATGACCAGCGGCGGATACCGCACCGTGACGTCGCGAGCCACGGTGGCGCGGTTCCGCAAGCATGTAAGCCCGCTGACCGGCGTGGTGACGCGGCTCGAACGGATCGAGGCTGATCTGCCGATGAACACCAATTTCTACGCCTATCACAATTTCTCTGCGCCGGCCCAAAGCCTCGATCAGCTCAGGTTGGGACTGAGCGGCGGCAGCTTCGGCAAGGGCTCCACAGCCGAGCAGGGCGAGGCGAGCGCGTTGATGGAAGCGATCGAGCGCTACTCGGGCATTTTCCAAGGTGACGAGATCACGACGGAGCGCCGCTTTATCGATTTCGCTCCCGGCGACGCCGTTCTTCCCAACGACGTCCAGCTTTTCAGCGAAACACAGTTTCAAAACAGACATGCCCCGTCACCGGACGATTCACATCCGGTTCCTGAGCCGCTCGATCCCTCGACCAAGACCGAGTGGTCGCCGGTCTGGTCGTTGCGCGACAAGCGCTTCAAATATCTTCCGACCGGCCTCTTGTACTTCTTCTATGGCGGCTTCCATACCGATTCCAACGGATGCGCGGCCGGCAACACCCGCGAGGAAGCCATTGTTCAGGGCTTCCTCGAACTGGTCGAGCGCGATGCCTATGCCATCTGGTGGTACAACCGGCTGCAGCGTGCCGAGGTCAACCTCAAGCAATTCGACGATTCCTATGTGCAGGATTTGCAGGCACAGTTTGCCGACGCCGGGCGCAGGCTCTGGGTGCTCGACATCACCAGCGATCTCGGCATTCCCGCTTACGTGGCGATCACGCACTGGATGCAGAACGGACATGAAAATATCGAGTTCGGCTCCGGCGCGCATTTCGATCGCCGCATAGCTTTGCTGCGTTCGCTAACCGAGCTGACCCAGTTCATGTCAATCGGCATGATGGGCGGCGGAAGCGGCGAGAAGCCGACGCTTGACGGTGTCACGCCGCTGCGCCTGGAGGATTATCCGTTCCTGATCCCCAGCGACGATCCGATCGTCCCGCCGGCGCCGAGCCTTAGGGTTCACGACAATACGCGCGACCAGGTCAATGCCTGCGTCGAGATCGCCACCAGCGCCGGATACGATTTCCTCGTGCTCGACCAGACGCGGCCCGATGTCGAGGTCCCCGTCGTCAGAGTGCTCGTTCCGGGCTTGCGGCATTTCTATCGCCGCTTCGCACCGGGCCGGCTTTACGATGTTCCGGTGAAGCTTGGACTATTGGATCGCCCGCGACAGGAAAGCGAACTCACGCCGTTCCTACCACACACCTGAGGCTCGGTCTTTCGTGCGCGCTCCCCGGAAAAAGCCAGCCAGGAAGATCGCGCCAGTCATTGCTATCAGATTGAACGGTCGTTTTTCCCTTCAGATGCAGGCGGACGGAAGCATCGCCGCCGCCCTGGGCGACTACTCGGTCAGTCTGGGACCATTCAGCGCGGCCGCGATGGATCGCGCGGGACATCTGGCTGCCGGCCTGCCGCTCGCTTCCTTTGCCGGCAAGAGCGCCGTCGCCAGGGAAGTCGACGTCCTGGTGCATCGACTGGCGCGGCACGGGCTTGTCGAATACCGCCTGTACTCTCCGCGTGACGAGCAGGATCTCGTGGTCATCGAGCCGCAGGTCCCTGAATACTGGCCGCAATGCGCAAAGCTGGGCAATGCTGACATCGTCGTGTTGTCGCGCTTTGCCTATCTGCGCCGGCGCGGCAATGAGATGGTGCTGGAATCGCCGCGCGCCGGCGCGCTGTTTCGGATTGGCGATCCCGCCATCGCCGCGACCCTCGCTGCCCTGTCACGGCCGCAAAAGATCAGCAAGCTTCGGCGCGAGGCGGCCTTCTTCAACCTCGATCTGCTTGGACTGCTGCTTGACAGCCAGATCCTGCTCAAGCTTGACGCGAAGAGCGGCGACGGCCTTCGGTTGAATGAAGGTGACGGCAATCTCGTTCTGTGGGACTTTCACGATCTGCTGTTTCACACGCGGACCACAGAGGGCCGGCATGCCAATCCAGTTGGCGGCACCTTCGCCTATGCGGGCGCAGTTGCACCGCTGCCGGCGGTGCGTCCACCTTGGCCGGGAAAGACAATCGACCTCCGCAAGTTCTCCACTTCGGAGCCGATCTCACCCTTTGCGAAGCTGTTGCGCGAACGCCATTCGATACGGGATTTCGACGACGAGCACCCGATCACGCTCGCCGAACTCGCGCAGTTTCTCGACGCTACAGCCCGCGTGCTGTCGGAATGGAAAAGCGATGCGAATTCTGGCGTTCCTGAAGTGACCTACAGCACAAGGCCCTATCCGTCCGCGGGCAGCGCCTACGAGCTGGAATTATACCTCGCGGTGTCAAACTGCGAGGGGCTCGACCGCGGACTTTACCACTACGACGCGGGTGGCCACGCACTGGTAGCGATCGGCGCCTCCGCCCAGCAACTCCATGCGCTCTCGACGGCGGCCGAGTTTGCCATGGACGCGTCCGGTCCGCCACAGGTCCTGATCACGATCGCCGCGCGCTTTGGGCGGATCTCCTGGAAATACAGCTCGATCGCATATTCGCTGATCCTGAAGGACGTCGGCACTTTGATCCAGACGTTCTACCTGGCGGCGACCGATATGGGACTTGGCGGCTGCGCCATCGGTACGATCAACATCGATCTGTTTGCAAAAATGACGGAGCTCGAATTTCATGTCGAGAGCCCGGTCGGCCAATTCGCACTCGGACGCGGCAGGAAACCGCTGGCCGCAAGCTAGAGAGCCGGCCCATTTTTTCGCAGTACATGCGGCAATCTCATTCTGCTCGTCGAGACGGGAGCAGGTCTAAGGGATCCTCCACAATGGAATCGACTTGCGGTTGTTTGCCGCGCGGCGTAACTTTCCCCGTAGACCTACCGCATTCGAAAGAAATCTGTCGAGCTCAGCCTATCGGGAGAGGGCGATGGCGGACGTCACATGGCACCTTTCCGGTGACTATTTCGAGAATTGCAGTTGTAGCCTCGTGTGTCCGTGCCTTGTGTCAGCGGCTCCCCCGTTGACCTCGCGACCGACCGAGGGCTTTTGTAATGTACCGCTGATCTTCCACGTCGAGAGTGGCCGCTATGGCGACATCGCGCTCGATGGACTCAATGTTCTGGTTATCCTCCACGCACCTGGGGTCATGGCAGACGGAGACTGGTCGGTGGCCGCCTATATCGATCAGCGCGCCGACGATGAGCAGACCGAGGCCCTGGCCGCGATCTTCACCGGCGCGGCCGGCGGTCCTATGGCCGCGTTCACACCGCTGATCAGCAAGAACCTTGGGGTGAAGAAAGTCCCGATCACATTCCGGATCGACGGCAAGACGCGGTCCGCGGAAATCCCTGATATTCTGCACATGTCCGTCGATCCGCTGCCGACCATGCATCCGAGCGGGGAAATGTGGGCGAACATCGGCCATCCGGTCAGCCCCGACAGGATGGTGTTGGCGGTTGGCGCCTCCGGCAATACGTTCACCGATCATGGCATGCGCTGGGACAATTCCGGCAAGAACGGCCTCTATGCGCCGATCAGCTGGTCGAACCAGCCGTGATGCAGCGCCTGATACGGCCCTTCGACAAGACCGGACGCACTCCTCGCAAATGATCGACAGCCGCCTGGAAACCGTGCTGCGGCGCGATCGCTGGATCGTCGGCGGCGCGATCGGGATCATTGCCGCGCTGGCATGGGGCTATGTGCTCTGGCTCGCCAACGACATGGACATGGGTGGCATGGACATGACCGGCTTCCGCATGATCCCGGCCGGGATCGGAATCATGTTGCCGGCCAACGAGCCATGGCGAGCGGTCGAGTTCGCGTATGTGTTCCTGATGTGGGCGGTGATGATGGTCGGAATGATGGCACCCTCGGCAGCTCCCATGATCCTCATGTACGCCCGCGTGGGCCGACAGGGGAAAGCACAGGGCAAGCCGTTCGCCGCGACCGGTTGGTTTGCGGCCGGCTATCTCCTCGCCTGGAGCGGCTTTTCGCTGGCAGCAACCTTTCTCCAATGGGTGATCGAGCGGATAGCCCTGCTGGATTCCCGGATGGTGATCGCCAGCAACCTTTTCGGCGCAATCGTGCTGATCGCGGCGGGAGTCTATCAATGGACACCGCTCAAGGACGTCTGTCTTGCTCAATGCCAGTCGCCGTTTCTGTTCCTGATGCGCCACGGCGGCTTTCGCGACGACCCGCGAGGCTGCCTGCTGCTGGGGCTTCGGCACGGAGGTTATTGTGTCGGCTGCTGCTGGGTCTTGATGGCGCTTTTGTTCGTAGGCGGGGTGATGAACGTGCTTTGGATTGCGCTCCTGGCACTGCTTGTCCTTTTGGAGAAACTTACGCCGGTCGGACGATGGATCGCGCGTGCTGCCGGCATTGCATGTGTGGCCGCGGGCGCTTGGCTGCTGGTGTCCTTGCCGCAGTGATGAGCAGTTCAACCTTAAAACTAATTCTTTCTCACACCAATCGCCGATCGCCGCCCGTTGGCCAGGGCCATGTGCGGACAACCGTCTCTTCATAAAGAGGGGCTTCGCGTCAGGTCGATCCGTGCGGTAAAAACCCGCTATTTTGAAACAAAAATTGATCGAATGCTCCAAGAAGAGCGAGGATATTTCCCAGAAATGGCTTGATTTCTCCGTTCGGTAGTTAGCGCCGGTATTTATTTGTTTGATGAGTAACCAGCCATGACTGATCAACAATTGAAGGCAATTGGCGAAGCCCAGCTCATTTTGGAAGAACACTTTCGGTCGTACCCCAAGGATGATGTCCATATCCTTGGAATACTCGAACGCCCCGACTTGATCGTTGCCATAAGCCGATTGCGGCAACGAAGCGGTTGGGTGCGCTTATGAGACAGCCGCTACAATCGTTAGCTTTGACCGCTTGCATTTCTGTGCTCCCGTTGATGGGGATGTCAAATGCACAGGCAACGCAACAATGCAGCGCCGCGATGCCATCAAATCCGCGAGGGCAGTGGTGGTCCTATCGTCTCATCGACGGAAGAAAATGCTGGTATGCGGGCAAGCCCATGCTTTCGAAATCGTTGCTCGCGTGGCCCAAGGAGGCATCTGCCGCACCGGGCTCTCCAGAAGCGGGCGGCGTCCTGATAGCGAAGACCAGCGATCCAATAGACGCACAAGCGGCGGCACTGGAAGACTCCGACAGCTTCGAAGCGCGTTGGCGTGCCCGGATATCTATTTGCGGGGCATGCAACTGACCAACAAGGACACGCCGCGGCGAAGATCGAGGACGAATTCGAACTGCGCATTCGGTTTATTGCGCCCAAGATACTGGGCGAGAGAAAGAGGCCGCCAACTCCTGCAGCCCCTTTCTTAGGCCTGAGGTGAAAGTCATCGCCAATGGTGATGATGCCGCCAGCCATGGTGGTGGCCGCGGTACCAACCGTGGTGATGGCCCCTATGCCAACCGTAGTGATGGCCCCGGTGCCAACCGTAGTGATGGCCCCGGTGCCAACCGTAGTGATGGCCGCGACCGCCGTGATGGCCCCACCCATGCCCGTGCCCATGACCGCCTCTGACCTGAATGACCGCCTCATCGGCTCCGCCCAGCGTATAGGGTGTTGCTGCGGGCATAGCCGACGCCGACATAGTTGGCGCAAGCGCAAAAGCACAGCCGGTAAGTCCGATGATCAGAAGCCGTTTCATTTTGGTGCCTTCTCCTTTGTGGCAAATGCTTCTGCAGACTAAGAGCTCTGTTTTGAATGTTGACTGAACGGTGCATTAAACGCCCGTTCAGCACCGTTGCGACTGACTTGCGGGATCGCAATTGGGTCATCTGTTCTTGCTTCGACCAATGTCCTTGACGGGTCACCCGGCTCACACCCGGCAGGGCTCGGATCGAGCTAAATGGGTTCTGCTCAAGAAGCCGACATGTCAGCGTTCATGAGCACCCTGCACGAGTCTAGTAACGCCGCAGCAGGTTGCCGAACTTCGGATCCAGGGCCTGCGCGGATTCCATCAGCAGGGTTTTGCCGGGCGGTGTGGCCTGCACATAGGCTGCGATGAGCGGGGCTTCGAAACGGGAGCGGTTCGCGAGCACGGTGCGAATATCCGACAAGGCGAGCAGGCGCATCTCTTCATCCGATGCGGCCGAATTCGACGTGACGGCCTGAAGTCTCATGAACGCCACATCGGACGACACTGGTCCCGTAAGATAGGACGCCTTCAGCGCGGGAAGGGCGGTGCCATCGGTCCGCGCTTTCAACGTTGCAAGCGTCAACCAAAGCACCGGCCTGATCGGCGAAACTTTCAGCGCGGCCGCGACGGCGCCCTGAGCGGCCTGACTGTCCTCCGCCCGAGTGGCAGGATCGAGTGCGGGTTGATTCAGAACCTGCGCTGCCTTCGCGATCGCATGATCAGCGAGAAAATCCCCGTCGAATGGAAACAGCGCGGCGAGGATGGTGGAGGCAAAGCCTGTTGTCGCGGCCTCGCCGTGAAGTCTGCCCGTCAACAAGTCGTCTGCACGAAGCTTCGACCGACTTAGGTCCGCACAGAAGCTGAAGGCGGCATAGGCGATCAGTATCACCGCCATGCACGTTCCCGTCGCGCGGAGCCAGGTCATTTGATTCATCGGCTGACTTTGTGGATGGGCACCGTTCGCCGGTGCCGGATAAAGCCCAATTGAAACTTCAAATTGCGAGCAGACTATCACCCTGTATCGTCAGCAGCGTCAAGTTGCCGGTCGCATATGCGCCCGTATCGATGTTGATGCGGTTCGGCCGAACGTCCGGCGCGCTGACGGGCGTGTGTCCGTGAACGATATATTTGCCGAAACGCTCCTCGGAATTGAGAAACTCCTCCCTGATCCAGAGCAGATCCTGGTCCTGCTGCTTGTCGAGCGCAACGCCGGGACGAACGCCGGCGTGCACGAAGAAGAAGTCCCCACAGGTGAACGACGTCGGCAACTGCTCGATGAACGCAAGGTGCTCGGGCGGCAAGGCACGCTTCAATCCCTCGATGAGCTCGACCTGCTGTTCCGTCGTCGGGTTCATGGTCGGGGTCACGCCATAGGACATCAGCGTCAAGAGGCCGCCGTAATGGCGCCACTCCTGGAGCTTGGCCGGGTCCTTCAGGACGTCGAGCAGGAAGACCTCGTGGTTCCCCTTGAGGCAAACCGTTTCGTGACTTTGGCTGCGCCGGATCAGGATATCGAGCACGGCCCGCGATTGCGGCCCGCGATCGACGTAATCGCCAAGGAAGACCTGGATGGCGCGCTCCGGCGCCGAACGGTCGAGATCAACGTCAATTACGGTTAAGAGCGATTGAAGAAGATCGGCGCGTCCGTGGACATCTCCGATCGCATAGACGCGGACGCCATCGGGAAGCCGGGGCTTGATGTTCTTGCGAAAGCGTCGGGTCAGACCCATCCTTAAGCCAACTCGCCTGCCTCCGGAGCTGAAGCTCCAGATTCTTGTTTTGACGCGTTTTCTTCATCGCGAACCGACGTCCGTTTCGCTCGAAAACGCTAGAGCCGATCAACCCTGCCACGGCTCTTAGCAGAGCCCATTTCGGACCGATATCGTTAATTGTTTCAGAAAGAGTTGCTTCGGTTTTGACTAAAGGGCCGCGCAGCGAATGAGCTGTATCTCAAGAGGTCTTTTGTAGCTTCCCCGCAACAAGAACGGGGGGCGCAAAATGCGCGGAGTTGCAAAGATATTGGCGGTTGCCGCCGCCATCTTCACGATCGGGCTGCAGCACAGGGCGAAGGCCGGCTTTGTCGGCACGCCAATGGCGCTGCGGGGGGCTATCCAATACATCAAGTTCGATGCGCCGACATTGCCGCCGATGGCGTTCACGATGTTTTGCCTCAAATATGCCGGCGAGTGCAAACCGCGCCGCATGGTGTTCCGAGGCGGACGGCTGAAGCTCACCGCCGAGCGTTGGGCCGATCTCAAGGAGGTCAACCATTCGGTGAACACCGGGATTCGGCCACAGGCCAATCTGGAGGGGCTGGCCGGCGAGAAATGGCTGCTGCATCCCGCAAGCGGGGACTGCAACGACTATGCGGTGACCAAGCGCCACGAGCTGATCGCAAGGGGGTGGCCGGCCCGTGCCGTTCTGCTCAGCGAGGTGGTGACGACCTGGGGCGAGCATCACCTGGTCGTCGTCGTGCGCACGTTCAGCGGCGACCTGGTCCTCGACAATCTGACCCAGAACATCTCGCCCTGGTCGCGCAAGCCCTATCGCTGGGTGCGGATCCAGATGCCCAAGAACCCCAACTATTGGGCATCCCTGGGCGATCGCAACGCCTGAACTCAGCTCACCGTGCGGCCTGGCTGACGCTTTGCGAAAGGCCAAGCCCCGCGATCGCTGCAAGACAGACGATGGCCCCGGCACGTAGCAGGCCGGGACCGGCAAATCCCTGCACAACGGCGAAGCAAAGGCTGGCGGCCGCCGCCGCCGAAAAGAAGGAGTCGCGGCCACGCCGCAGCGCCCCTGAGACAAGGCCCGTCAGCAGGGAAAGCACGATCGCGATTGCGAGTGCCAAGCCGATCCAGCCCGTTTCCACGAATAGTGCGATGGCTGCGGAGGGGACCGCAAGCGGTGCCGTTGCATCGCCGGATTGATAGATCCGGCCGATGGACTGGAAGGCTCCGGCGCCGGCACCGAACCAGCGCGTATCGGCAAGCAGGCGGTCGAGGACCGCGCGCGCTTGTTCTGGTTGGAGGCAAACCGGCCCGAAGTCGTGGTGCATGCCGCCGCGAAAGTCGGCGGCATCGGCGCCAACAACAATTTCCCGGTCGACTTTCTCTGCGACAACCTCTCGGTCGAATTGAACGTGGTGCGTGCGAGTCACGCGGTCGGGGTTCAGCGCCTGTTGTTTTTGGGGTCGTCCTGCATCTATCCCAAGCACGCAGCGCAGCCGATCAGAGAGGACCAACTGCTGGCGGGCCCGCTTGAGCCTACCAATGAGTGGTACGCGATCGCCAAGATCGCCGGCCTCAAGATGTGCCAAGCCTATCGCCGTCAATACGGCGATGATTTCATCTCGGCCATGCCGACCAATCTCTATGGCAAGGGCGACAATTATCATCCGGATCACAGCCACGTTCCGGCGGCGCTGATCCGCCGCTTTCATGAAGCCAAGCTCGCGGGAGCGCCGACGGTTACCGTGTGGGGCACCGGCACGCCGCTCCGCGAATTCCTCAACGTCGATGATCTGGCGGATGCCTGCGCCTTCCTTCTGAAGCGATATTCGCAGGACATGCCGATCAATGTCGGCAGCGGGGACGAACTCTCGATCGCCGATTTCGCGGCTCTGGTCGCCGAGGTCGTCGGCTATCAGGGCAAATTCGTCTTCGACGTCAGCAAGCCCAACGGCACCCCGCGCAAGCTGCTTGATAGCTCGCGTATCCGCGAACTCGGTTGGCGCCCGCAGATTTCGATGCGTGCCGGCCTCGCCGCGGCCTACGCCGATTTTCTCCGCGGACACGGCCGCAATCTCGCGCTTAGTCCCAGTGCGTCAAACTGAACGGGAGTGCAGTATCTCGTCTAAAAACTAAGAAACTTAACATCTTTGATTTGGTCTGCATTTAATGCGCATACTTCTGGTGGGCATCAACTACGCGCCCGATCTTGTCGGTGTCGCGAAATACAACACTGAGCTCTGCGAAAGTCTCGTGGCCGAAGGCCACGACGTCCGAGTGATCACCGCACCGCCTTATTATCCGGCGTGGCGAATTCCTCGGGGCTTCAGATCCTGGTATTTCCGGTCGAGAAAGCTGAATGGCGTGCAGGTGATCCGTACGCCAATCTACGTGCCTGCTCGTCCGTCGGGGGCCAAGCGGCTCGTTCACCATGCGTCGTTTGCATTGGCGAGTGCGATCCCTCTGGTGCGGACGGCGCTCTCGTGGCGACCCGACATCATGCTTTCGGTGGCGCCGTCGCTGACATCAGCGGCCCTCGTCGCCGCCGCCGCGCGCCTGACCGGGGCGAAATCCTGGCTTCATGTGCAGGACTTTGAGGTGGACGCGGCCTTTGATCTCGGTCTTTTGCAGAACCAAAGGCTCCGTCGGCTGATGCTGCGCGCGGAAGCGAGAATCCTGAAATCCTTCGACCGTGTCTCCACAATCTCACCGCAGATGTTGCGACGTCTCAAAGAGAAGGGAATTCCGCAGGAGAAGGTGAGGGAGGTCCGAAACTGGATCGACACCGGCGCAATCACTCCGGGTCCCGCAACGGTCAATTTCCGGACTGAGCTCGAGATTGGAGAAGACGACGTCGTCGCCCTCTACTCGGGAACGATGTCGAATAAGCAGGGACTCGACCTCGTCGTGGAGGCGGCTTCTGTTCTCGAACAAAGTCACCCCAACGTTCATTTCATTCTCGCCGGAGAGGGGCCTCACAAGCCGAGACTCCTGGAGATGTCACAGGGGCGCGGCAACATCCATTTTCTCGGCGTGCAGCCCAACGATCGTTTTGCCGCGTTGATGGCGAGCGCCGATATTCACCTGATTCCGCAGCGGGCAGAGGCGGCAGATCTGGTGCTGCCTTCCAAGCTCGGAGCCATCTTCTCCTCCGGGCGCCCGGTCGTCGCCATGGCGGGATCGGGTACCGGGCTGGCCGATGAAGTGGAAGGCGCCGGTTTGGTCGTCCCGCCGGGTGATGCGAATGCGCTGGCGGAGGCTGTCCGAACGCTCGGCGAAGATGAGCCGCTTCGAAATGTCCTGGGCAAGCAGGGCAGGACGCGCGCGCTTGAACGTTGGAACAGGGAACGCATCATCCATCAGTGGCTGAGGGAGATGCTGTCCATCGATGATGACAGTGTCAGGCCGCAGAGCAGCGGTGGGACACAGCTCCAGCCGGAAGCGCTGTTGCTTCCGGTCAAGGAGTAGGTGCGCCTGACCGGCAAATAAGCTGGTCAAACGCTCGAGCGGTTGGATAACCAATGCGCTCGAGCAATCGCCGCAAGCGGATCCCGCTCTGCGGCTATTCGTGCCGCGCGTAGTAGCGGAAGCCGTGCTGCTTGATCAGTTCGTCCCGCTTGGCCGATTCAAGATCTTCCTGCATCATTTCCTTGACCAGCGCCTCGAACGAGGTCTTCGGCTCCCAGCCGAGCTTCTGCTTTGCCTTGGAGGGATCGCCGAGCAGGGTCGCGACTTCCGACGGCCGGAAATAGCGGGGGTCCACCGAAACGATGCATTTGCCGGTCGCCTCGTCATAGCCTTTCTCGTGAACCCCGCTGCCTTCCCATCGGACCTTGATTCCGATCTCGGCCGCGGCGTGGTTGACGAAATCCCTCACTGAATACTGCTTGCCGGTGGCGATCACGAAGTCATCCGGCTTGTCCTGCTGCAGCATCATCCACTGCATCTCGACATAGTCGCGCGCGTGACCCCAGTCGCGTAGCGCGTCCATGTTGCCGAGGTAGAGGCGGTCCTGCAGCCCGAGATGGATCCGCGCCAGCGCCCGCGTGATCTTGCGCGTCACGAATGTCTCGCCGCGGACCGGGGACTCGTGATTGAACAGGATGCCGTTGCAGGCGTACATTCCATACGCTTCACGGTAGTTGACCGTGATCCAGTACGCATAGAGCTTGGCGACGGCGTAGGGCGAGCGGGGGTAAAAGGGCGTCGTCTCCTTCTGCGGGATTTCCTGCACAAGCCCGTACAATTCGGAAGTCGAAGCCTGGTAGAAGCGTGTCTTGTTCTCCAGGCCGACAATGCGGATGGCCTCGAGCAGGCGCAGCGTGCCCAGCGCGTCGGAATTTGCGGTGTATTCGGGTTCCTCGAATGAAACGGCGACATGGCTCTGCGCTGCGAGATTGTAGATCTCGTCCGGCTGGACCTGGCCGACGATACGGACCAGACTGGAAGAGTCCGTGAGGTCGCCATAATGCAAACGGAATGGCGGATTGGCCTCGTGGGGATCGAGATAAATGTGGTCAATTCGATCGGTGTTGAAAAGCGAAGCCCGGCGCTTGATGCCGTGGACCTCGTATCCTTTTTCCAGGAGCAGTTCTGCCAGATAGGCACCGTCCTGACCGGTAACGCCGGTGATTAAAGCTCGTTTCTTCGTCATGGATAAGCCCCCGCACTGAAATTTCAGCCCGCTTCATAACGCAAT
This sequence comes from Bradyrhizobium sp. Crot121, assembly GCF_059512385.1. NCBI lineage: Bacteria > Pseudomonadati > Pseudomonadota > Alphaproteobacteria > Hyphomicrobiales > Nitrobacteraceae > Bradyrhizobium > Bradyrhizobium sp. Crot121. The sequence goes on from NZ_JCAMOR010000008.1 coordinate 200,026, forward strand.
AATTCTGCCAGAACAGATATTCTGGCAGAATTATTGCGCGATCGGCCAACAGGATTAATCGTGAAGGTGTGCCCGTTAGTAAAAATAGCACGCGATAAGGCGCTCTGCCTCAAAAGGCGGCGCTGCGCGCAATGAGAATCCGCAACCATGTTTGATCATGGCCTGCGCGCGGGACGGGATATCACCGTGCGCAGCGGCGTCTTCACTCGTCACGATCAGCAATATCCATTGGGGTTGTTGCTCTGCCAGCGCCAATGATCCGCGCACATCGTCTCGAGCGATCTGGCCGCTTTCCATCCTATCAGTTGGGACGCGGTTTCCGTGGCGGCGTAGTAGGCATCGATGTCACCCGCCCGACGCGGCTTGATGTCATATGGGATGGGCCGGCTACTCGCTTTTTCGAAGGCGCGAACGACTTCGAGCACGCTGCTGCCAGTACCCGTTCCGAGATTGACCGAAAAGCATTTCGGACTGTCCAACGCCTTCAGCGCAGACAGGTGTCCCAGCGCGAGGTCCATGACATGGATATAGTCGCGAACGCCTGTTCCATCAGGCGTGTGGTAGTCGGCGCCCCATATGTTCAATCGCTCGCGTCGTCCGATTGCAACCTGAGCCACGAAGGGGACCAGATTATTGGGGACGCCGCGAGGATCCTCGCCGATCAATCCACTCTCGTGTGCCCCGACTGGATTGAAATAGCGCAATATGGCGATCCCCCAGCTCTGGTCGCTGACATATTGGTCGCGGAGCATGTCCTCGATGATGAGCTTGGTCCGCCCATAGGGGTTCACGGGATTGAGGGGATGGTCCTCGGTGTAGGGCAGGAATTTCGGGGTGCCGTAGACCGTGGCCGATGAGCTGAACACGATGTTCTTGACGCCCGACCGTTGCATCGCGCGCAGCAGCCGGTGAGATCCGATAACGTTCTGATCGTAATATTCGAGCGGCTGCGCAACGGAATCCTGAACGGATTTCAGACCGGCAAAATGCATGACGGCCGTGCAGTTGTATTGCGTCAGCACCTGCTCGATCGCGCGTTCGTCGCGAATGTCGCCTTCAACGGCAATCAGCGCTTTGCCGCAAATCTGCTGGACGCGCTGCAGGGCAATCGGACTGCTGTTGGAGAAATTGTCGAATACGACGACATCTTCGCCCGCAGCCAGCAAGGCCACGCAAGCATGCGAGCCGATATAGCCGGCCCCGCCGGTCACAAGGATCATCGTCATTCTCCGCTAGATTGGGTTCTCAAGGAGCGTTGGCGCAAAGAGTCTCTACAATCTAGAGCTGTTGAAAGCAAAGGTGCGATGCGAGGGGTAGACAGCGGGATAGAGGCCGGCATGTCAAGATCGATCGGAAAGAATTTCGCTCGGTCATCGAGGACGTTGCCGGGCGCCTTCCCGATGGATGGCGGCCGACTGCGGAGCGGCCGCGTAAGTCGTCACTCCACTGTCATCGCCCGCGAACGCGGACGATCCAGTATTCCAGAGAGGTTCGTCTTCGATTGAGACGCCGCGGAGTACTGGATGCCCGCATGCGCAAGGCATGACGACGGTGGGCATGGCGAACAGCTCAATCAGATCTTCTGATTGTACTCGCCGACCTCGGGATGCGTGCGCAGCACGCTATCCACGGTCTCGAACATGTCGCGCATGCGCTGCTCGCTGACCGGGCTTTCGACTACCACCACGAGCTCCGGCTTGTTGGAGGAGGCGCGCACCAGGCCCCAGCTGCCGTCCTCCACCGTGACGCGCACGCCGTTGACGGTGACGAGATCGCGGATCGCCTGGCCGCCGATCTT